>JADINB010000012.1 GCA_017694275.1 Candidatus Egerieousia excrementavium
CCTCAATGCCTTGCATTTTGCTAATTCTTACACACCTTAATGGGGCTGCATCAAAACATTCATTTTGACACAGCCCCACTTCGTATCTGATCAATCGGAAAGGGGGATTACTCCTGGGCCAGTTTCCTGTATGAGTTATAACGCATCTTAGCGAACTCTTCTGTCAGGCCAAACAACTCGCCGGCTTCCTGAGGGAAGCTCTTGAGCAGTGAAGCATATCTTACCTCGCCTTTTATGAAGTCCTGGAACTTGCTCCAGTCCGGTTCCTTGCTGTCTAATGTAAACGGATTCTTGCCTTGTTCCGCCAATGCGGGGTTGAATCTGTACAGATGCCAGTAACCGCACTCGACTGCATTCTTCTCCTCGCGCTGGCTCTTGCCCATGCCGGCTTTGAGACCGTGGTTGATACAAGGAGCATATGCAATTATGAGAGACGGTCCGTTGTATGCTTCAGCCTCTTTCATTGCATTGAAGAATTGGGCCTGGCTTGCACCCATTGCTACCTGGGCAACATACACGTAGCCGTAGCTCATTGCCATCATGCCCAAATCCTTCTTGCGGATTCTCTTGCCTGAAGTGGCGAATTTTGCTACTGCGCCTGCAGGAGTGGATTTCGATGACTGTCCGCCGGTGTTGGAGTAAACCTCGGTATCGAGCACGAGCACGTTTACGTTTTCTCCCGATGCAAGTACATGGTCGAGTCCGCCGTATCCGATATCGTATGCCCAACCGTCGCCACCTATGATCCACTGGCTTCTTGCCGCAAGCAGATCCTTATATTTGAGAATTTCGTTGCAGATGCCGCACTTGCACTCTTCCATCATGGGAACAAGCTTGTCTGCAACTTCACGGCTCTTTTCTGCGTTTTCCCTGTTGTTTATCCATTCGGTAAACAGCTCCTTCATTTCTGCCGGGCATTCGCTGCTCTCCATTCCTTCGAGCATGAGGTTGGCAATAGTGCCTCTCAGCTTGTCGACAGCTATCTTCATACCCAGTCCGAATTCAGCATTATCCTCGAACAGAGAGTTGGCCCATGCCGGACCTCTGCCGTTTTTGTCTGTGCAGTAAGGAGATGAAGGGAACGAGCCGCTATAGATAGAAGAGCATCCCGTAGCGTTTGCAACCATCATTCTGTCTCCGAAAAGCTGTGTGATGGCCTTTACGTAAGGTGTCTCTCCGCAGCCGGAACATGCACCAGAGAATTCGAACAGAGGTTGTGCAAACTGTGAATTCTTTACATTCTGAGTCTTGGGAACGATATCGTCCTTGTAGCCAATGTTAGACTGCATATACTCGAAGTTGCCCTGTTCTGCTTCCTGTGTGGCAGCAGAAGCCATTTCCAATGCCTTGTTCTTTGCAGGGCAGACATCTGCGCAGTTGCCACAACCGGTACAGTCTGCAGGATCTACCTGCATTGTGAAGTAGTAGTCCTTGAGAGGGCCGTTGCCTTTCACTCTCTTTACGCTTGCAGGAGCCTTGGCCGCCTCTTGCTCTGTCATGAGGAACGGGCGGATTGCTGCGTGAGGGCAGACAAATGCACACTGGTTGCACTGTATACAGTTTTCAGGTTTCCATTCGGGAATGTGAGTTGCAATTCCACGTTTTTCAAAAGCTGCGGTGCCTGCAGGAATAACGCCGTCTGCTGCATCCTTGAATGCGCTTACGGGCAGGTCGTTACCGCTCTGTGCGTTTACAATGTCGGCAACGGTTCTTACCCACTCGGGAGCAAGGCGCTTGTATGAATCGGGTACGAACTTTCCGTTTACGATATTCTTCCACTCGAAAGGAATGTCAACCTTCACGTACTCTGCACCCCTGTCGACAGCTGCATAGTTCATTTTCACTACGTTCTCACCCTTCTTGCCATAACTCTTGTCTATTGCATGCTTCATCTCTGATACTGCCTTGTCGTAAGGGATGATGCCGGTAATCTTGAAGAATGCAGACTGCAGAATGGTGTTGGTCCTGTTCCCGAGACCTATCTCCTCTGCAATCTTTGTAGCGTTTATGATGTAGAAGTTTATGTTCTTTGATACGATTTCCTGTTTTACGAAATCAGGAATGCGCTTGAGGGTCTCCTCTGTATTCCACAGGCTGTTTAGCAGGAAAGTACCGTTTTTCTTTATACCCTTGAGTACATCGTATTTTGTAAGGTATGACGGAACGTGGCATGCCACGAAGTCAGGAGTTGATACAAGATAGGGAGATGTAATGGGGTGGTCTCCAAAACGGAGGTGAGAGCAGGTATATCCGCCAGACTTCTTTGAATCGTAGTCGAAGTAAGCCTGACAGTATTTGGGAGTGCTGCCTCCGATAATCTTGATGGTATTCTTGTTTGCACCGACTGTTCCGTCTGAGCCAAGGCCGTAGAACTTGCATTCGTAAGTTCCCTTTTTTGCGAGACTGATCTCTTCGCCTGCGGGGAGTGACTTGAATGTCACGTCATCTACGATACCGATTGTAAAGTCATTCCTGGGCTCCTTTGCCTTGAGGTTATCGTAAACTGCAAGAATCTGTGCAGGGCTGGTATCCTTTGACGAAAGGCCGTAACGGCCGCCAACGACTGTAATCTTGAGACCCAGGTCTGCAATGGCAGCCTTAATGTCTGTGTAGAGAGGTTCTCCTACGGCGCCGGGCTCTTTTGTCCTGTCAAGAACAGCAATTTTCTTTACACTCTCGGGCAATACCCTTGTAAAGTATTTTGCTGAGAATGGACGGTAAAGCCTTACTATGATAAGTCCAACCTTTTCGCCTTTGGCTGCAAGATAGTCGATTGTCTCCTTGATTGTCTCTGTAACCGAACCCATGGCGATAATGATGTTTTCAGCCTTGGGATCTCCATAGTAATCGAAAGGAAGATAGCGGCGTCCTGTAAGTTCGCTTATCTCACCCATGTATCTTGCGACTATATCGGGAAGTGCTTCGTAATACGGGTTGCAGGCCTCTCTGTTCTGGAAATATACGTCTGAGTTCTGAGCGGTTCCCTTTGTTACGGGAGCATTGGGATTCAATGCCCTTGCACGGAATTTCGCAAGTGATTTTGTGCTGACCATTTCCTTGAGGTCTTTGCCGTCGATAACCTCAATCTTCTGGATTTCATGAGATGTCCTGAAACCGTCGAAGAAATGCACGAAAGGAACCGATGACTTGATTGCCGAAAGATGGGCAACAGCTCCAAGGTCCATAGCCTCCTGTACGCTGGCTGAAGCCAGGAATGCGAAGCCAGTCTGTCTTGCGGCCATAACGTCCTGATGGTCTCCGAAAATGGAGAGCGCATGTGATGCCAGGGCTCTGGCAGAAACATGGAAGACTGCCGGAAGCAACTCTCCTGCAATCTTGTACAT
>JADINB010000144.1 GCA_017694275.1 Candidatus Egerieousia excrementavium
AGCGTCGATTGTAGAGATCATGCCCTGATATCCGAAGTTGAAAAGATATGCATCTTCCTTGCATTCGAAATCAGCCAGCTCTCTCTCCAGCTTTTCGTGCAGGGATGTGTGGCCAGACATCATTCTTGCACCCATAGGGTAGGCCAGACCCCATTTGGCAGCAGCCTCTGCATCTGTTTTCCTTACTTCAGGATGGTTGGCAAGGCCAAGATAGTTATTGAATGTCCAGGCCAGGACCTTCTTTCCGTTAAATGTCATGTAAGGGTTGATTTCGCCCTCTAATTTAGGGAACATGAAATAGCCGTGTGCCCTCTGTCTGTACTGTCCGAGCGGACCTCCTTCGTCTTGTGCGATTCTGTCAAAAATATCCATTGCTCTATGTATGTTATGGTTTTAATTCAGTTTGTCATGTATATCGTATGCGTTTTCCTATTCTCAGGACAGCGTTTCTGCTTATTCCGTTCAATGCGCAAAGCTTTGATATGGAAACGCCTGTCTTGTATGCTATATGGCTTAACGTATCGCCAGGCCTTACGGTCCAGTAGCGTATCTTTTCTATCTCTTTTATGTAATCGAAGTTCGATGCCGTTAGCATCAGCACGGAATTCCTTACCTTATGCGTAGAGAAATCGACAATGTCGTTTGGATTGATTGGCGTGCCCAGATATCTGAACTCCAGGTGGAGGTGGTAGCCTGTAGAACGCCCCGTAGAACCGCCCAGCCCTATAGGGTCGCCGGCTTTGAGAGTGTCACCTGCAGCCGCTATGAATTTGGACATGTGGCCGTAGAGGGTCTCCAGCCCGTTACTGTGCCGGACTACGGTAAAATAGCCGTAGCCGTGCCTGTCATATCTTGTAATCCTTACAATACCGTCAAAGGCACAGCGGATGGTGTCGCCTCTGTGTACCTTGAGGTCTATGCCGTTATGATGCCTCCATTTCCTGAACCCGAATTCAGAAGTTATATACTTTTGCGAAGGTGCGATATATGAACTTACATCTATGAAAATCGTATCTTTGGTATCTACCATGGATACGTTGTATGGATTTATCTCGCTGTTCCAGATATCGTACTCGTGCGGAAGTTCGGTAAAGTTGGCGAACCTGCGCTCCTGCCATATGGGAGTGATGCTTTCGGATGAGTAATCGAACATCCTGTAAAGACAACCATTCTCTGTAAGAGGCGGCAATGTCTCTTTCAACTGCATGTAAAACTCGTCCGGAGCGGTTCTGGCCATCCCGGACTCTTTTGCATGCCTGCCTGCCGCCTTTGCGTAATAGGGGGCAAAGATAAGTGCAGTCGGAACCAACAGCAGCAATATTCTTGCTTTACGCATGTCAGGCATCGATATTGGCATATTTTGCGTTTTGTTCTATGAATTCCCTTCTGGGCAGTACGTCATCTCCCATGAGCATCGAGAATATATGGTCAGCCTCTGCTGCGTTTTCTATCGTAACCTGTCTGAGAATCCTGTTTTGCGGATTCATGGTCGTTTCCCAGAGCTGCTCTTCATTCATTTCACCGAGACCTTTGTATCTCTGTATGTGCAGCCCCTTGTCTGAGCCACCGCCAATCTCAGCCACCAGCTGCTTGCGCTCTTCCTCAGTCCAGCAATATTTTATTGTCTTGCCTTTTTTTACCGAAAAGAGCGGCGGGGTTGCGCAGTATACGTGGCCGTTTCTTATCAGATCCTGCATGTAACGGAAGAAAAACGTGAGGATAAGGGTGGTGATATGGCTTCCGTCGACATCGGCATCGGTCATAATTATAACCTTATGATAGCGTAATTTACTAAGATTGAGTGCTTTGCTATCTTCTTCCGTGCCGACTGTCACTCCGAGCGCGGTATATATGTTCCTTATCTGTTCGCTCTCGAAGATTTTGTGTTCCATTGCCTTTTCAACATTGAGGATTTTGCCCCTGAGAGGCAGGATGGCCTGAAACTTCCTGTCTCTGCCTGAAATGGCCGTACCGCCTGCCGAATCTCCCTCTACAAGGAATATTTCGCAGTTCTCAGGGTCTCTGTCTGAACAGTCTGCAAGTTTTCCAGGCAGTCCTGACCCAGACATTACAGTCTTTCTCTGCACCAGCTCTCTTGCCTTGCGGGCAGCCTGTCTTGCGGTTGCAGCCAGAATGACCTTTTCTATTATGCTCTTTGCATCTTTCGGATTTTCTTCAAGGTAGTGTTCCAGCGCCTGGCTCGTAGCTTGGGAAACCGCTGCCATAACCTCGCTGTTCCCCAGTTTTGTCTTAGTCTGCCCTTCAAACTGGGGCTCGGCAACCTTTACTGATATAACGGCCGTAAGCCCTTCACGGAAATCTGCAGGATCTATCTTTACCTTTGCTTTTGCAAGGAAACCGTTCTTTTCTGCATAGGCGTTGAGGGTGGAGGTAAGCCCCCTTCTGAAACCGCTCAGGTGAGTTCCTCCCTCTATTGTGTTGATGTTGTTTACATAGGAATGAATGTTCTCCTGAAATTCGGTATTGTACTGCATTGCAATCTCTATGGGAATGCCGAATTTGTCAGACTCGAGGTAAATGGGTTTCTCTGTAAGTCTCTCCCTGTTGTTGTCAAGGTATCCGACAAATTCGAGAAGACCTTTTTCCGAGAAGAACACTTCGCTTTTTTGGATTTCCCTTATCTGACCGTTTTCATCCTCTTCCGTCTCGCCTTTTCTCAAATCTGTAATGGAAAGCTTCACTCCCTTGTTCAGATATGCCAGTTCTCTCAGGCGCGAGGCGAGCGTGTTGTAATTGTATACGGTACTGGCAGTAAATATTTCCGGATCTGGCTTGAATGTGATTGTCGTGCCGGTATCTGCAGCTTCTCCCGTTACCTTTACCGGGTAGAGCGGAGAGCCTTTGGAATACTCCTGCATGAAAATCTTGCCTTCCCTGTGTATTTCCGCAACAAGATGCTCCGAGAGTGCATTGACGCAGGATACACCTACGCCGTGCAGTCCTCCTGAAACCTTATAGCTGTCTTTGCTGAATTTTCCTCCTGCGTGAAGCACTGTGAGAACCACTTCAAGGGCACTTTTACCCTCTTTCTCATGCATTCCGGTAGGAATTCCACGGCCATTGTCCTTTACCGTGATGGAATTGTCGGGATTTATCGTAACCTCTATGTCTGTGCAATAACCGGCAAGTGCCTCGTCTATCGAATTGTCTACCACTTCATATACCAGATGGTGCAGACCTCTCTCTCCAATGTCGCCTATATACATCGACGGGCGTTTTCTTACCGCTTCCAGCCCTTCGAGGACCTGGATGCTGTCGGCCGAATATTCACTGCTGATGATATTTTCCCTGTTCTCTGTTTCGCTCATCTTCTATTTAAACTTTGTTTACATTCACGCTGCGTTCCGGCATTGTATGGACAAGTTCCGCCATTGCCCTCTATGCAGCTCGGAATAAATAATAATAAAACATACAAAGATACGATAAAATTAAAATTTTACAATTATTCCGGCTCCTGCGGAAATCCCCTTTTCAATGTATACAGGACACTGCATGATAGTCTGATCCAGCAGGTTGCTGCCTTGTACAAAGAGTGCGAAGTTGCGGTTGAAAACATATTTTATCTTGACACCCAGATTTGTATATGATGGCGCCTTGAGTTCTCTGTTGCCGTATCTTGCATCGTATATGTCTGCTTTAGATCTGAATTTCAACGACATGCCAATGTATATCCGTTCTCTGCAATTGTATTCTGCGTTGAAATCTAGTTTAGTCGGGGCATAGCCGTAGTGATTAGAAGGCTGGTTGCCGGCATCTGAAAACAGCGAGTGCGAGAGTTTTGCAGAACCTGTGAATCTTTTGCTCACAAAGCCTGTCTGAACTCCGAACGTAAATATGTCGCAGTCTGAATAGATTATGGAGAGCTGGTTTGTATTGTTCATGTTCACAAATTGCGGCAGCCCGTCGACAGTAGAGTATTTTGCAAATATGTCGTATGTAAACCGGCTGGCTGCGCTGCCCTTGATTCCGGCCTGTACGGCAAATGGCAGCGACGTAGCCTTCAAGTCTGCTTCCTGTTCAATCCAGAAGTTGCGGCCAAGCATGTGGGAGTAGTTGTTTATCAGATTTTTTCCGTCAATTTCTCCGTAGATCCAGAGATGTTTCCTTACAAGCTCAAACGAAACCTTCGCATTAATGAAGAGCGGGTTGTGATATTTGTCGGTATCATCCTTGCTCTTGTATTTTCCGGAAAGCCTTATGCCGGCCTTGAGAAAAAAACGCCCTTTTTCAAACCGGTACTGTGGCATGATTTCGAATATTCCGTATTTGTACTCCTGAATTCCGGAATAGAGCACGTTCTCAGAATTCAGGAGAACCGTGAACCTGTTGTATCTTCCGAAGTTGGGGCCGGCCTCTACCTTTGCAGTTATCAGGTTTTCCTTGAGGGAGAGGGCGTCGAAACTGCGGCTGTCGTCTGTATACTGCCAGTTGAATTCAATGTCGTAGTTTATTCTCCTCACATTTTCTTTCATAGAGCGTATCTTCGCAGCTACGCCTGCGGTGTTAAAGGTATGCGAAAGACTGTTGCGATAGCTGCCGCTGCCGTTACCGTAATTGACACCGGCTTGCAGTATGTCATGTTTCCAGTATTTTGCATAGTCTGCAGCAGCCCTGAACCTGGTGTAGTCTGCATCTGATTTTTGCCCTTTTATGATTTTGTTTTCTGCCTGGCTGAATTCTGCAACAGGCAAGTCTCCCCAAAATCCGGTGTAGTCGAGCCCCACATTGAGCAGATTCCCTTTTTTGAGGTTCGGGCGGAACCACAGTCCCGCTTCCGGGGTAAATGGAAAGGATACTCCGCCTTCAAGGCAGAAGACAGGTTCCCTTTCACTCTCCGGCCTGTATATCTGTGCAGAGGCTATGGGAGTGAATTCGTAGAGGTCTTTATATGGCTTGTCGAATATGGTGTAGTTGAAGTCTATCCTGAAATCCTTGAGAGAATCGGCGATTTCCGTATTCAGGGCAGACTTGTGTATGTTCAACATGGCTCCGTCGAACTCCCTTGTCACCTCCAGGGTCGGGTCTATCTTCTGCTGGGCAAAGAGCTCTCCGGTCTGGAAAGCGATGCCGAGCATTGTCAATATGCCTGTATATATCTTACTATATCTCATTTTCTGTCTGTTTTTCCAATTCTGCAAGTTTTGCAAGACGCATGTTTACAATACTTTTAATATCATCATTCCCTTCGGGCCGATAGTTTTGGGCAATGCTTTCGAAAGTAGCCTTCGCCTGGGCGAGATTGTCGCGCTCCACATATGAGTCCCCCAGTGTTATGAAACTTTTTGCAAGCCAGTACTGTCTGGCCTTTCCTGATTCAGACATGCTGAATGTCATCTCTTCCACTTTGGCAAACTCGCCTGAATCGTATGCATCCAGAATAAGCAGGTATGCGGCCTCGGAGCCGAAATCGCTGCCTGTATCCTGTGCCAATTCCCTGAGCAGCGGAATTGCCTTGTCTCGTTCAGAAATGGCAAGGTAACTTTTTGCGGAATAGTAGTCTGCCAGTTCTTTCTCTTTTTTGCCCAGGTTGGAAATGCCTTTAAGTTCCGAGGCCTGATAGATGCACCTTTCATACTCCATGCTCATGTAGTACGATTTTATCTTGCCAGTCATGGCTTCCATCCTGTTGTTGTCGAGCCTTGCTATCTTTTCGAGAGTTTCGTATGCAGCAGCCGCCTCCGTGTATCTCTGCAATTTGAACGACAGGTTTGCATAATTCAGAGTGGCAAGCTCCGAGAATGATTCGTCTGAGGTTTCCATTACCTTGAAATAGTATTCTGCCGCCTTCTCGTTCTTTCCTGATTGTGCGTAACAGTCTGCAATATAGAAGCATGCATTTGCTTTTTTTGCTCCGTCGGGATATTTGTCCAGGTATGAGAGAAGCGATTCAAGCGCGCGGCTGTAATTCCCGCTCAGATATATCTGTTCCGCAGCATTGAAAAGCATCAGTTCCTTTTCGTCTGCACTCTTTATTGACGAAAGCCCTACGGCATCGAGATAGGCGAGGAATTCTTCAGGCCTGTTGAGGCTCTGGTATACGCTCTCTATTCCTGAGAGTGCGCTCTGCCCTTCGTTGCTTACGGGATTTTTTTCTATGATGGTCTTGTAGTATCTGAGGGCGGCCTCGTAATTCTGTCTGTTGGCATTTATCATGCCCATTTCCAAAAGCGACTTGTAATAGAACGAACTGTCCTTGGGGTTGTTTATAAGTTTTTCAAAAACAGGCTCGGCCTCCTCGTCCTCTACATTCTGCACCAGTGTGCGGCCCAGTTCATACAGGGCCATGGAGTAGAGCGGCGAGTCTGAATGTTCTGGTTTTGCGACCTCTTTCAGCAGGGCGCATTTCTTGTCATTCTGCGAAAGCAGCCCGTATGCCATCGCCCCCTGTATGGCAGGGTACAGGTCTTTATAATTTTCTTCTACTGCCACGCTTTCATATATCTGGGAAGCCTTGTCGTAATCTCTGAGCATGAAGTAGGAGTCTGCAAGCCTGATGCGTGCCTCATCTCTGTATGCCTGATTTCCGTGTCCGAGGCCGGCGTATTTTGAAAAGCAATCTGCCGCCAGATCATACTTCTCCATTTTAAAGTAGTTGTAACCCAGATTGTAAATCGAAGTGTAATATTCCGGCGTCTGTCTGAATTTCGGATTTTTCTGCAAAGAGAGTATCGCGGATGCAGATTTTTCAAAATCATCGGTCCTGTAGTAGCATTCTGCAAGCCAGTAGACGGCCAGGTTTTTCAGTGCGGCATTATGATATCCGTTTTCGGCAGAACTTTGGAAATAGGGGGCCGCTGCCGTGAAAGAGCCTGATTTTGCCAATTCTATTCCCTTGAAAAACTGTGCTTTCTGAAGATTGACCAGATCGTTTCGGCTTTTATTCCTTATTTTGTTGAGTACGCCGATAGCCTCGCCGTAATTGCCGTTTATAAGAAATGAAGTTGCCATGTAACCGTAGACTTCATCCCAGCGGCCGGTAGAACTGTACCTGGAAAGATATTCGTTGAAAGGCCTTATGTCTCGGCTCAAGTCGAAACTGAGCTTGGCGTAATTGAAAAAGGCGTCTTCCTGTATCTCTTTGTCAAAACTGCACTCAGATGCAATTCTGAATGCTTCCAATGCCTTGTGCTTGTTTTTAAGCTGTATGTAGCTTTGTCCAAGGTGGTATGCCGCATTCTGCCCCAGAGAGTCTGCAGATGAGGCAATCTGTGAAAATGATTCCGTGGCTCCGGTATAGTTCTTCAGGGTGTATGATATCATTCCGGAGTAGAAAATATCGTTTTCAGACATCTTCCCACCGGAAAGAGAATAGAGTTCGAAATAATATTTTGCCTTGTCGGGCATGTCAAGCCCGAAATAGGCTTCGGAAATAATCCTGGCAACGTTGGGTTTGTAGGTGGCATCCACCTTGTCGTAGAGCGACGGGCCTGTCTTTACAACTTCATCATACTCCTTGAGGAGGAATTTGCTCTCCAGAATGTGATATTCGCTGTAAATTCTGTACCGTTCGTCGTTTTTAGCCCTTTCGAAGAGAGGAATCGCCCTGGCAAAGTCGCGGCTTGCATAGCTGATGTATCCGCTGTAGTAGAGGGCAGGGAAGAGATATGGAGAGTCTTGCCTGTCGCTTATCCTGGAGAAGTACTGTCCGGCTTTGGCATATTCTCCTCTCCTTAAATAACAATATCCCTTCCTGAAATTGAACTCGTCCCGCTGTTCCTTGTAAAGCTCCTTTTCGGAGAGTGTTGCAAACAGTTCCGCCGCCTGCGGATATTCGCCCCGGTCGAAGCATCTCACTGCCCTGCTGAAGACAATCTGAGGAATGAGCGGCGATTCGGGAAAGCGCTCCATATATTCTTTCATTATACCGTCTGGATTGGGAATATCGCTCCTTATGAGGGATATTGCCCGGTATCCTTCTGTTTTCCAGTTGTCTGTGCATTGTCTGCGGGCAAATCCCTCCAGACAGCACAGTTGGCATATTACAGCTGTGGCTATCGTGGCCACAAGATATTTTGAAAAGCAGCGGTTCATCTTTTCCTGATTTGATATAAGCGGAGCAAATTTAGAAATAAATAGTAAATTTGCGGTGAGTTTGGGGTATAATCTATCGGTAAATTTCAATGAAAGAGAGAGGCAGCAACAGTTTCATTTTAAACGGAGACGAACCGCTCATAGAGTTCAGGGGTGCAGATATTGCAAATGATACCAATCTGGTCCTGGGGAATGTCTCCTTCACGCTCGGGTGTGGAGAGTTTGCCTATCTTGTAGGCAAGGTTGGAAGCGGAAAGAGTTCCATCATCAAGACTATTATCGCAGAACTTCCTCTTGCTTCGGGCTTTGCAAGGGTAGGGGAGTTCAATCTGGCAAAGTTGAAGCGGAAGCAGATCCCTTTTTTAAGGCGTAAGATAGGGGTAGTATTCCAGGATTTCCAACTGCTGATGGACAGAAGTGCGGAACAGAACCTGCTGTTTGTCCTTGAGGCTACCGGGTGGAAAAACCGCAGGGAGATGAACGAAAAGGTGGAGCAGGTATTGCATATGGTCGGAATGGATACGAAGGCGCATAAAATGCCGCATCAGCTTTCCGGTGGGGAGCAGCAGCGCATAGCAATTGCACGGGCCCTGCTGAATGACCCGCAGCTGATTCTTGCAGACGAACCTACCGGAAATCTTGATCCTGATACTGCAACGGAGATAATGGATCTCTTTACCAAAATTCACAGGGAACAGAGCCCGGCAGTAATTATGGTGACCCATAACAGAGACCTGGTCAAGAGGTATCCGGCAAGGACAATGATCTGCGAAAACGAGACCCTCTCCGAACTGAATATGGAAATTGAAGTGGATTTCAGCGAAATATTCTAAATAATCAGAATCAAAGTGAACAGAAATGCCGGAAAAATACTGTCATGGTTCAGGGCAAACATGGCGGGAGCAAAAAGCGAGTTGAATTTCAAGAACCCGTATGAACTGACAGTGGCCGTCATTCTCTCTGCCCAATGTACGGACAAACGGGTCAATATGGTGACTCCGGCCTTTTTCAGGCAATATCCCGATGTCTATTCTCTTGCCGCGGCGCGTATGGAAGACGTACTGGAACTTGTAAAGTCCATATCGTTTCCGAACAACAAGGCTGCGCATCTTCTTGGCATGGCAAAAATGGTGGTGGAGGAGTTTGGCGGTGAGATTCCCTCCGAAGTCTCCCAACTTGAACGGCTTCCCGGAGTCGGGCGCAAGACGGCCAACGTAGTGGCCTCTGTCGTTTACGGCGCTCCTGTGATAGCGGTTGATACACATGTTTTCAGGGTTGCCCACAGGCTGGGCTTTTCAGATGGGAAGACCCCGCTTGAAGTCGAGGAGGATCTTAACGGCATAATTCCTCTGGAAGAGCGAGCGGAAGCGCACCACTGGCTGATTTTGCACGGCCGGTATGTATGTACCGCCCGCAAGCCCAAATGCGATGAATGCGGTGTCGCAGGGTTTTGCCCCTCAAAAAAAATGATGTGAGGATGGAAGGGTATGCAGAGTCGCTCGATAATTTTTCAACCTTCATGAGGCTGGAAAGAGCTCTTTCTGAAAACACCATAGCAGCATACTGTAGCGACCTGAAGTCCTTTTTCAGTTTCATGGCCTCTCCTGCGGAGTATGGTTCTCCCCTTCCTCCGCTGCAATATCCTTCTCTGGCAGATGAGAGGTATCTCTCGGCTTTTCTCGACATTGAATTTCACAAGGGGCTTTCAAAGCGCAGCCAGGCCCGTCAGATAAGTTCTATAAAGGCATTTTACAGATATGTCGAAAGCAGTCGGAACCCATGCGACAGAATAGAGACGCCCAAACTTAGCCGTTATCTTCCGACAGTACTCTCTGTAGAGGAGATTCTGTCCATCTTCGATTCCATAGACCTTTCAACCTATGAGGGGGTACGGAACAGGGCCATCCTTGAAATGCTCTATTCATGCGGTTTGCGTGTAAGCGAACTGGTGAATCTCCGTTTGTCAGACCTTTTCTTCAAGGATGCTTTTGTCAGGGTTGTAGGCAAGGGTGACAAGCAACGGCTCGTTCCGGTCTACGACAAGGCTATTGAGGCCGTTGGCAACTACATCTCTGCAAGATGGGAGTTGGTTTGCCGTTATATGGGACGGGGCATGAAACCGGAAGACAAACAGACGCTCTTTCTTAACAGACGCGGCAGAAAACTTACCCGAGAGATGGTGTTTGTCATAGTGCGACGGCAGGCCGAAGCGGCGGGAATTACAAAGAAAATCTCTCCGCATACTTTCAGGCACTCTTTTGCAACCCATCTGGTGGAAAACGGGGCCGATCTTCGGGTGGTGCAGGATATGCTTGGCCATTCAAGCATTCTTACAACGGAAATATATACGCATGTAAGCAGCAAGACCTGGCAGAGGAATATACTTGATCATCATCCTCTTAATGCAAGGATGCAAAAGGAGCGGGACAGCAATGGCTGACTGCGGATGGCAGCGCGGCGTTTTGCAGTATATATAATTATAATGCAAAAGTGTTATTCCCACTCGATAGTAGCGGGCGGCTTCGACGAAATATCATACACAACCCTGTTTACTCCCTTGACCTTGTTGATGATTTCATTTGATACCTTGGCCAGAAAGTCGTATGGCAGGTGAACCCAGTCGGCTGTCATGCCATCGTTGGAGGTGACGGCCCTCAGGGCTATGGTATACTCGTATGTTCTTTCATCTCCCATGACACCTACACTCTTTATTGGCAGCAGGATGGTGCCGGCTTGCCATACTGCATCATACAGGGCTATTTTCTCTCCTTTTTCCCTCTTGCTTGCAAGGGCTGCGGCAAAACCGTTTGATGCAGCCGGCAGGTCTGTCATATAGGCATTGAGATTGTCTATGTAGATTTTGTCAGCCTCTTTGAGTATTGCCAGTTTTTCGCGGGTTACCTCTCCGAGTATTCTGATTCCCAGACCAGGTCCGGGAAAAGGATGTCTTGCCACAAGTTCTCTTTTAATGCCCAATGCTATGCCTACCCTGCGCACCTCGTCCTTGAACAGCGAACGCAGCGGTTCTACAACTTTCAATGCCATCTCCTTGGGCAGCCCCCCCACGTTGTGGTGCGATTTTATAGTGGCAGAAGGCCCCTTTACCGAGCAGCTCTCTATTACGTCGGGATAGATTGTGCCTTGTGCCAGCCATTTGGCATTCTTTACCTTCTTTGCCTGCGAGTCGAACACCTCTATGAAGGTTTTGCCGATGGCCTTTCTCTTGCCTTCAGGGTCTGATATGCCGGCAAGAGCTTTCAGGAACAGTTCCGAGGCATCCACTCCGGTTACGTTCAATCCCATGTCTCTGTAAGAGGCAAGCACGTTGCCGAACTCATCTTTCCTGAGCAGCCCGTTGTCTACAAATATGCAGTGGAGGTTTTTCCCTATTGCCTTGTTGAGCAGGACGGCTGCAACTGTAGAGTCTACGCCTCCGCTCAGGCCGAGAATAACGCTGTCGTCTCCCAGTTTCTCTTTAAGTTCTGCAACAGTGCTTTCGATAAAGGAGTCTGGTGTCCATTCTCCATGACATCCGCATACAGAAAAGAGGAAATTCCTTATCATTTCCCCGCCCATCTCAGAGTGGAATACTTCAGGGTGGAACTGGAAGGCGAATGTGTTCTCTCCCTTGATCTTATATGCCGCATATTTTACGTCTGACGTAGAGGCTATCAGTTCTGCTCCCTGCGGAAGCCTGTTTATGGAGTCTCCGTGGCTCATCCATACCTGTGACCTGGCCGGGACGTTCTTGAATATCGGCTCTCCGCTCTCCTTGATTTCCAGCATGGCCCGGCCATATTCCCGTGTGGAGGAGGCATTGACTTCGCCTCCATAATGATGCGCAATATATTGGGCCCCATAACAGATGGCCAGCAGTGGGAATCTGCCCTTTATTTGCGAGAGATCTATCTGCGGCGCCTGCGCATCCCTTACTGAATATGGGCTTCCGCTCAGAATGACACCTTTTACGGTTTCATCGAGTTCCGGAACATTGTTGAACGGGTGGATTTCGCAGTATACGTTGAATTCCCTGACTCTTCTGCCGATAATCTGGGTGAACTGCGAACCGAAATCTAGAATTACAATTTTTTCTGTCATGCCTGCTTAAGTGTTAACATGGGTGTTCTGTAAAGAACAAGACGAAAAACAGGCAACAAAAGTACGACAAAAAAATAATTATTTATACTTTTGCAGCCGAATTATGCAAAATATTAGAAACATAGCTATTATAGCCCATGTCGACCATGGAAAGACTACGCTGGTCGACAGAATGATACAGTACGCAAAACTGATGCGTAATGCTGACAAGTTGGGCGAACTCATTCTGGACAACAACGATCTGGAAAGAGAAAGAGGCATTACAATTCTTGCAAAGAATGTAAGCGTCACTTACAAAGGTTGCAAGATCAATATTATCGATACCCCCGGCCATGCCGATTTCGGAGGCGAGGTAGAGAGGGTGCTGAATATGGCTGATGGAGTGCTTCTGCTGGTAGATGCCTTTGAGGGAACAATGCCGCAGACACGTTTCGTGCTCCAGAAAGCCATAGAGATGGGCAAGAAACCCGTAGTGGTTATAAACAAGGTGGACAAGCTGAACTGCAGGCCCGACGAGGTTAACGAACAGGTCTTCGATCTTATGTTCTCCCTTGACGCTACCGAGGAACAGCTGGATTTTGCAACGGTTTACGGCAGTGCAAAGCAGGGCTGGATGTCTGAAGACTGGAGGAAACCTGCAGCAGACATAACTCCGTTGCTCGATACCATTTTGAAGGAAATTCCGGCTCCGGAGCATGAGCAGGGTACATGCCAGATGCTTGTTTCGTCACTGGAATATTCTCCCTATGTTGGCAGAATTGCTGTCGGCAGGGTAAAAAGGGGCGTGCTCAAGGCCGGGCAGAATATTACATTGTGCAAGCGTGACGGAACATTCGAGAAATCCAAAATAAAGGAACTCATGGTTTTCGACGGCCTTGGCAAAACAAAGGTGGAGAGTGTGGAGAGCGGAGACATTTGTGCGGTTGTCGGGGTTGAGGGGTTTGAAATAGGAGATACCATAGCAGATTTCGAGAATCCGGAGGCGCTTCCTCCAATATCGGTGGACGAGCCTACCATGAGCATGCTTTTCAGGATAAACGACTCCCCGTTTTTTGGACGAGAAGGCAAATATGTTACTTCCAGGCATTTGAAGGAAAGATTGGAGAAGGAGCTGGAGAAAAATCTTGCACTCAAGGTAAAAGAGGGTGCGACAGCGGATTCTTTCGTGGTTTCCGGAAGAGGTGTCCTGCACCTTTCGGTACTTATAGAGACAATGCGCAGGGAGGGATTTGAACTGCAGGTCGGGCAACCCAAGGTGATAGACAAGAATATGAACGGTGTAAGGTGCGAGCCAGTCGAGCATCTTACCGTTGACGTTCCTTCCGAAATGGCCGGAAAGGTCATTGAAATAACGACCCGCAGAAAAGGAGCGCTTCTGCACATGGAGCCGAGAGAGGAAAGGACTCATCTTGATTTTGACATTCCTGCAAGGGGAATAATCGGCCTGAGGAGCAATTTGCTTACGGCAACGCAGGGCGAAGCCATAATAGCCCACAGGTTCAAGGGATATGAACCGTATAAGGGTGAAATAGAGATGAGGACAAACGGTTCGCTGGTTGCAATCGAAACCGGTACGGCAGTTGCCTATGCTATGGACAAGCTTCAGGACCGCGGAAGGTTTATAATATCGCCTGGAGAGGAAATATATGCAGGAGAGGTGGTCGGAGAGCATACGAGGGCCGGAGATTTGAACGTGAACATCTGCAAAACAAAGAAACTCACCAATGTGCGTGCCGCCGGCAGTGACGAGAAGGTTATGCTTCCCCCTCCATTGCAGTTTTCATTGGAAGAGATGCTGGAATATATCCAGGAAGACGAACTTGTTGAGGTGACTCCGAAGTCTGTCAGGATAAGAAAAATCTATCTCGACGAAACCGAAAGAAAAAGGAGAAAAAACAGTTAAGCCAAAATTTGATTTTTGTCCAATATTGACTATCTTTGCACGCTCTATCGGTTTTTTAACGGATAAAGACTATGCATCAGGCTCAAAATAACGGGTTTATAATAGGAGTCAAGGGGCTGTCGCAAGGCCGGCACACATTCAGATTCCATGTAGACAAGACTCTTTTCGAGAGTTTTGGAAACAGCCAGATACTTGATGCCGACATAGACGTTACGATAGAGCTGGACAAAGAGGGGAGGAGAATGCTTCTTACGGATTGTTCGAAAGGGTATGTGGTTGTAGAGTGCGACAGATGTCTGGATGAACTCAGGCTGCCGGTTTCCTTGAAGACAGACGTTGAGGTTATTTTTGCGGAGCAGGGTGCAGCGGAAGAGAGCGATGAATATCTGGTCGTGGATCCGTCTGACGGTGAATTGGATGTAACGCAGTTCGTTTATGACTACATCTGCATCAACCTCCCGCTGAGAAAGGTCCACGAAGAGGGTAAATGCAACAGGCAGATGCTCGAAAAGCTGCAGCAGGCAAGCCAGGCTGGCGAGGGAAATTCGCGGACAAATGAGAATTCTCCCTTTAAGGATTTGGAGAGATTATTGAATAGTGAGAATAACAATTAAAAAATAACAGAAGATGGCACATCCGAAGCATAAACTTTCAAAGCAGCGCAGAAACAAGCGCAGAACACATGACAAGGCAGTAGTTCCCACATTGGCAACATGTTCCAACTGCGGAGCGGCGGTGATGTATCACCATGTCTGCCCTGAGTGCGGTTACTATCGCGGTCGCCTTATTATAGACAAGAGCAACAACGCCTGATGATAAGGCTCGGGGTCGATGCGATGGGCGGGGATTTTGCCCCCGGGAATGTAATACTTGGGGCAATAGATGCTTTGTCCTGCATGGATTCCGAAACAGAGCTTGTTCTGATAGGAGACAGCAGGTGTATTACCGAAGTTTGCCGCCATTATGGCGTTGACTCCGGTAATTTTGTTATTGTAAACGCTTCTCAGAAAATTGAAATGGGAGAACGCCCTGTCGAGGCCTATGAAAGAAAGAAGGATTCGAGCATAAACATAGGGTTCCGCTCTCTGGCAGAAGGCAGACTGGATGCTTTTGCGAGCGCCGGCAATACCGGGGCGATGCTGGTAGGCTCTGTCAGAACATTGGGGCTGCTCCCGGGAATTATAAGACCATGCATATCTGCATTGGTCCCGCTTTTTAACGGGCAGAATATGCTTATTCTCGATGTGGGGCTCAATACGGATGCAAGGCCTGAGATGCTTTGCCAGTTCGCGGTTCTGGGTTCTTTGTATGCAAAGACGGTTATGGGGATTGCAAGACCGAGAGTGGCGCTTCTCAACATTGGTGCAGAGCCGGGGAAAGGAGACTCTACGACAGCCGGTGCATACAGAATGCTGGAAAAGGGAGGCGGAGACTTTGACTTTGTGGGAAACATGGAGGCTAACGCTCTGTTCAACGGTGGAATGGCAGACGTACTGGTTACCGAAGGATTTGTGGGAAATATCTGCCTGAAGCAGACCGAAGGCATGTATGAGCTTATTGCAAGACTTGGCGTGGCCCATCCGTTCTTCAAGAGATTTAATTACGAGTATTACGGCGGGACTCCTGTTTTGGGCATAACGGCTCCCGTCATTATAGGACATGGTGTATCAACTCCTGTCGCAATAAAAAACATGATACTGGAAGCGGAGAAGGTTGTGAGATGCAACCTTGTTTCCAGATTGAAGGATGCCCTTGCAATTGAAAACAAAGGTGTGTAATTTCTATTTTATCTGATATGAGTGAAAAAAGAGCAGTAATTACTGGCATTGAAGCTTATCTGCCTGACTATGTATTGACAAATGACGAACTCTCGACAATGGTTGAGACATCGGACGAGTGGATAATGAGCAGGGTGGGTATAAAGACCCGCAGGATTTTAAAGGAAGACGGTCTCGGCACATCCTATATGGGTGAAGCGGCCGTGAAGAAGTTGCTCGAGGCTACAGGTACAAAGCCCGAAGAAGTAGACATGCTTGTATGTGCGACAGTGACACCGGATATGCTCTTCCCTGCAACGGCAAATATAATCTGCGACAAGTGCGGTATTCTGAATGCCTGGGGATATGATATAAATGCGGGCTGCAGCGGTTTCATTTTTACATTCGAGACAGTGCGCACGTTTATTGAATCGGGCCGTTATAAAAAAGTGGTCCTTGTTTGCGGCGAGCGTATGAGCGGAATCGTAGATTATACCGACAGGACAACTTGTCCTCTTTTCGGAGATGGCGCTGTTGCTATGCTTGTAGAGCCGACCGATGATTTGAACCTGGGATTTCAGGATTCCATTCTGCACGTGGATGGAGTGGGGCGTCATTATCTTTACATGGAGGCGGGCGGATCAATGTATCCTGCAACTGAGGAGACAGTGAAAAACCGCAAGCATTTTGTACATCAGGACGGGCAGCATGTCTTCAAGTATGCCGTCTCGCATATGGCTGATGTATCGGCAGAGATGATGGAGAGGCACAACCTTACGGCTGACGACATAGCATATCTTATTCCTCACCAGGCAAATTTGAGAATAATTGATGCGACAGGCAGACGCATGGGGCTTACTCCTGAAAAGATTCTGATAGACATTGAAAAATTCGGCAACACAGCGGGAACTTCAATTCCTCTTGCGTTGTGGGATTTCAAAGACAAGTTCAAAAAAGGTGATACTCTTATCTTTTCAGCTTTCGGTGCAGGCTTTACATGGGGTACCATTCTTTACAGGTGGGGTTATTAAAATTGTCCAGGTTTTGAACTGACAAGAAAAAATTATATTTTTGCATCCGATTTGGGGCCCTATAGTTCAAGGGATAGAACGGAAGTTTCCTAAACTTTAAATGCAGGTTCGAGTCCTGCTGGGGCTACTGAAAGGCGTTCGTCAGGACGCCTTTTTTCGTAAATGTGCGCTGCAGTGCGCTCTGAACAGGGGTGAAAGTTTCCCATATTTGCCTATTTTTGTGCCGAAACGGCCCCCAATGCGGCCCCAAGATTCAATATTTATAGTATACGTGGCTTTTCCATATAGCTTTCGGATCTTCACTATCTTTTTTCTGTGTAAGAGTTTTTGAATATACCGCCTGAATTTACCTCGTAATATTCCCCGTCCGGTGTTAATTCAATATACAATACATTGCCTTTGTCTCCTCGTTTTACAAACAAGAAAGTTTCTTTCGTTTCGTTCGTATACGGTCTGTATATAAATTCCCTAGCCTGTTCATATTGCAACCTCTTTGCCTTCTCTTGTGCAGCGTGAATAGACAACATTTTCCAATGGCGCTGTCATGAATTCCGGTTATTCTGCCCTGAATAGTCTTAGCC
>JADINB010000145.1 GCA_017694275.1 Candidatus Egerieousia excrementavium
CCACTTCCTCGAACTGCCCTTCTATGAGACCGGCGGAGTAAAGAAGAAACCTCTTGGACGCGAGGACATAGAGATTGTAAAGAACCTCATAAAGTCTGTAAAACCTCATCAGATTTTTGCAGCAGGCGACCTTTCAGACCCGCATGGCACACACAGGGTTTGCTTCCTTGCCATCATTGCCGCATGCAATGAACTCAAGAATGAAGAGTGGTTCAAGGATTGTCGCGTATGGATGTACAGGGGCGCATGGCAGGAATGGGATGTGGCAGATGCCGAAATGGCCGTTCCTCTGAGCCCGGAAGAGGTGGAAATCAAGAGAGAGGCCATTTTCAGACATCAGTCGCAAAAAGACCGTCCTCTTTTCCCCGGTTCGGACAAACGCGAATTCTGGCAGAGGGCAGAGGAGAGAAACCACAATACAGCCATCCTCTACGACAAGTTAGGCATGGCCGAGTATCAGGCTATCGAACTCTTTGTAAGATATAAATTCGACTGATAGTGAAAATATCAACCTATATGACAATCCTCTTGTGTCTTATAGCCGACATGGCTTTGGCACAAGAGGTTGCTTTTTCCGGAAAGATGAACGAAAAATACAAGACACTCGTTGTACGCGAAGTCAGATTCAATACGCCTGTACCGTCAATACAGATGGTAGACTCAATGTTCAACCGTGAAGATATTCCTTTCAACGCCATTGACGTGGAAAACTGGGAAGGATATGAGTATCATCCTCAGGTTCGCTTCAGAATGGCCTGGTCGGAAAACGAGATATACCTGCAATATCAAGTGAAGGAACCGGTTGTAAAGGCTGTATACGGCTCTGATACAGGAGCGCTGCCATATAAGGATTCGTGTCTCGAATTCTTTTCGGTTCCCGCAGCAGACAGCATCTACTACAATCTGGAATTGAACTGTATAGCAAAGGGCACTTTTGCAGGGGGAGCCAAAAGGAGTGACAGGACCAGATTCGGAGAAGATGTCCTCTCCAAAATAAGACGCCACTCTACACTCGGTTCTGAGGCATTCGGTGTTATGGAAAATCATGAAAAGCCGTTTGAATATACTGTCACGGTAGCCATTCCACTGGAAGTATTCTCACTATCAAAGGTAGAACCGCTGAAAGGCAGGACTATACGCGCTAATTTCTATAAGTGCGGAGATGAAATGCCACAGCCGCACTACCTGAGTTGGAATCCCATAGGTACAGAAAGGCCCAATTTTCACACTCCGGAATATTTCGGATATGTAAAGTTTGAATAGAACAAAGAAGAAGGTACAGTACGGAAGCAGAATCAGAAAGGATAGCCTACGCCAAACTGTATGCCGTAATTGTCCTTTTTAAACCAACGGCTCGGACCGCTCCAAAGATGAGCGGCCGGGTCGTAAATTTTAAGGCCGCAATCCAGTCTGAGCAATGCAAAACCAAGGTTCAGCCTGAGCCCGAACCCCCAGTTTGCAGCAAGATGTCTGTAGAAATCATCAAAATCCATTCTGTTCCACACGTTGCCCACATCCAGAAAGGCCGCACCTTCAAACGACCAGAATAGCGGAAAGCGATATTCTGCGTTGGCTTCAAACCTTACGTCTCCGGTCTGGTTAAGGATAGAGAAAGAATTGTCGACGGGCGAGTCTCCCGGACCTACACCTCTCGCCTGCCATGCACGCAGGCTGTATGCACCGCCGGCCCAGAAAAGTTTTTCGAAAGGAAGCGATATTGAGTTGCCGTAACCCCGTCCGTAACCTGCAAGTAACCTGAATGCCAAGGCCTGGTTGTTCTGCCGTCCGAACCTGTAGGTGTAGACTGCGGTAAGTTCTGTCCTGAAATATTGAGAATAGGGAGAATTCCATATAAGCTTGTTCCCGTCTGAATCGCTCTTGAACGCCCCGTTGAAAAGACTTAGAAAGTTGCCTGCCACATCGTTCTGCCATCTGAGGTAAAAATAGCTTTTTTCAGGATTTGCAGAAGCGTCGGTGGTATAATAGAGATTGGTAACGAACCCAAGGTTAAAGTGGTCCTGATATGAATTCTTCAGAAAGGGGTCTTCAAGCGATTCGTAAAACGAGTCGCTCAGGTTAAACAGCTTTACAATACTTACCTGAATTGGATTCACCCTCAGGAAAAGTCTCTCGCGGCTGCTCCAGGCATAACCGAACGATGCAGATATTATGTTCCTTTCATATTCCGGACGGTCCTGGTAGTTATACGAAAGGCTGAATTCTGTTCTCGGTATATTCACAGACTTGAACCAGTCGTCGGGGAAAAAGATGAAATTCGGAATGCTCAGCGAGGTGGAGACTCCGAACTCTGTAGAACGCACCTCGTCATTGAACTTGAATTGGAAATCGCCCATGAAACTGAGGGAGAAAATCTCACCTCCCCTTAAAAGATTCTTGTGGAAATAGGAGATAGCAGGAGAGATACCTAGCAGCCCGCTCGAATTGCTTGACATTTCAAGATTCACCTTATATCCCTGCAATGCAGACGAAGTGAGCTTTATATCTGTCTTGACAATATTTGAATCCACCTCCTGCAACTGGATGTTCACACCACTGAATATTCCAAGATTCGAATATCTGTTATAGGTATTCGAAACAGTCTTTGCACTGTAGAGCGAATCTTTCCTTATAAGGTTCATACGGTTCATCAACATTCTGTTTATAACCGATTTTCCGTTGAAAATGATATTCACGTTCTTGAATCTTGCAGTATCGGTAACCGTTCCGGATGAAACAGAATCAGCTCCGCGGCGGATGTTGAACAGATTGAAACTGCTCTTGTCTGAAGAGATATAAACATCTCCGAACCTGTACCTTTTCAGCTTTTCACCTCTCGGTTCCCCTTCGTTTCTGCTATAGTCAAGAATATTCAGCTCAAGCAGTGCCGTTCCGTTCCGGCCTATCGTATCGGCACTGAAAAAGACATTGTTTTTGCTGAATGTATAATAACCCAGATTGTTGAAATAGTCAGCAAGACGCTTTGTCTCCGCTTCCAGAATATTTTCAGAGAGAATCACTCCCTTTTTTATCGTTGAATTCGAGGTATCCGCGAGAAACAGTTCCCTTATTTCACTGTTGGGGATATTGTAGCATACTGAATCAATCAGGTACCTCTCCCCGAGAGTCACATTGTAATAAACCGTAGACTTACGGCGGTCGGTCACAATGGAATCTGCAACGGAAGAATTGTAATAGCCGTTATAAGTCAGATGGTTCAGCATGTTCTCCATGCTCGATTCTATCATGGTAGTATCCAATACCACAGGCTTTTGCCCGACCTTTTCCACAAAACGGTCCCAGCCTGAACCCTCTCCGTCGCTCCAGTTGTAGATGCTAATAAATGGATTCCAGCCGAAGATAAAGCTCGTATTCGGCTTCTGCTTTATATATGGCTGCAAGTCATGCGAGTTGTAACTTTTTGAATTGGTTACGATTACCTTGTTTGATACAAGACGGCTTTCTCCTTCCGGGATAATTCTGGTTGTGCTGCACGATACTGCACACAGCATGGTCGTGAGCAGAAGAATGAGGTTGAAGGGGGCAGGTTTCACCATTTGAATCAGGAATAATCATACAAAATTAAGTAATTTTTGACAAAAAAGTGGAATCATAAGTAAAAATGGATATATTTGCCCCGACAATAGAAATCCAGATAAGTTACATTGTTAAAAATTTTCAAATCCGGCTCACTTACTTTGCAAAAATGAAAAACAAGTACATCGACTTAATCGGACAGACTTTCGATTTTCCGCAAGACGAATTTAAAGTAGAAGATGGCGAACTGTATTTTCACAATATCCCAATGATGGATATTATTGCACAATATGGTACTCCGTTAAAGATTACTTATCTGCCAAAAATTTCCAGCCAGATCCAGAA
The DNA here is from genome assembly GCA_017694275.1 of Candidatus Egerieousia excrementavium. Taxonomy (GTDB): domain Bacteria; phylum Bacteroidota; class Bacteroidia; order Bacteroidales; family UBA932; genus Egerieousia; species Egerieousia excrementavium. The sequence goes on from JADINB010000145.1 coordinate 3,880, forward strand.
AGCGAAAAGGCTTTTCAACGTTGCAATGGCAAAAGTAGATTACAAGGGTGTCTACCATTACTGCTACTGTACCAAAAGTTCCCACTTCTCATTTGTACTGGAAGAGGCTCTCAAGAACGACATCTATCTGGAAACATCATCGGCATTCGATCTTAACCTGATTGAAGCCCTTGAGAATGAGGGGCACATTACTCAGGAAAAATATATCATCTGCAACGGGTTCAAGAAGGATCTGTACATAGAGAACATTGCAAATCTAAGAAACAACGGATGGACCAACATAATTCCGGTGCTCGACAACATGACTGAGTTCGACGATCTCGACCTGTGCGTGAAAGAGCCTACAAAGATAGGTATACGGATAGCCTCCGAAGAGGAGCCCAAATTTGAGTTCTACACCTCGAGGCTTGGCATTAGATACAGCGACATCGTGCCTTTCTACCTTACAAAAATCAAAGGAAACGGCAAGTTCACGCTCAAGATGCTCCACTTTTTCATAAACACCGGAATAAAGGACAATGCATATTACTGGAACGAACTTGCAAAGTGTGTGAATGTCTATGCAGACCTCAAACATGTATGTCCTGAACTTGACTCGCTCAATATCGGCGGAGGATTCCCTATAAAGAATTCGCTCTTGCAGGACTACGACTATGAATATATGGCAGAAGAGGTAATTGCCCAAATAAAGAGCATTTGCCAGCAACGCGGAGTTCCGGAACCGAACATATTTACCGAATTCGGAAGTTTCACAGTGGGTGAAAGCGGGGCTACCATATTCCAGATTCTGGATATAAAGCAGCAAAACGACAGGGAGCGCTGGTATATGATAGACAGTTCATTCATGACAACACTGCCAGACACGTGGGGCATAAAGCAGCGCTTTATTCTCTTGCCCATCAACAAATGGGAAAACTCATACCAGAGAGTGTTCCTTGGAGGACTTACGTGTGATTCGCAAGATTATTACAATGCCGAGGCGCATGCAAATGCAATATTCCTCCCAACCATGGAGAGCAGGAACGACCCTCTTTACATAGGATTTTTCCATACTGGGGCATATCAGGAATCCATTGCCGGCTACGGCGGAATACAACACTGCCTGCAACCTGCGCCAAAACATGTTATAATAGACGTGGATGAAAACGGTGAGTACTTCACGAAACTCTTCAGCAAAGAACAGAGTTACAAATCCATGTTGAAGATATTGGGATATTGACAATGGCATCTTTCTCGCTTTCGGCTTCCAGAATCAAGTTTATCCGTTCGCTCTCGCGCAAAAAGGAGAGAGAAGAGAGCGGACTTTTCGTTGTGGAGGGAGAAAAAATGGTAAACGAAGCCATTGTCTCGGGCTATAGGGTGAGAGAGATATACAGGCGGGATGAAATAGGTCTGCCTACAATGGAAAGGATATCTTCACTCAGTTCGCCACCCCCGGTGCTTGCACTGGTGGAACAGAAAACCGGAGAAGACTATACCTCGCAGCAATGGATAGAGAACCTTGCAAGGAAAAAGACTCCTCTGGTACTTGCACTGGAAAACATCAAGGATCCTGGAAATATGGGAACCATTATAAGAGTGGCGGAATGGTTTGGCGTAGATGTGGTTTACCTATCGGAAGAGTGCGTTGAAATTTACAATCCAAAAGTCGTTCAGGCTACAATGGGGGCAATTTTCAGGCAGAAGGTTGCGTCATGCCGCCCGCTATGTGAAGTGATACGCCGATGCAAAGCCTGCGGGCTGCCTGTATTTGCAACGTCACTGCACGGAGAGAATATCTATGCTGCAACAGAGCCGCTTACAAAGGGAGTGGTGATTATGGGTAACGAATCTGCCGGAATTTCAGATGAAATGGCCGCAGAAGCCCAAAGACTGCTGCTTATCCCGAGTTTCCAGACATCCGGCCATGGAAGCGAATCGCTTAATGTTGCAACGGCAACAGCCGTAGTATGTGCAGAATTCAGGCGAGAATTCTTTGCCTCACAGCCTCGAACAACACGATAGAGGTCGCAACCGATACATTCAGCGAACCTATTTCCCCCAACATCGGAATCCTGCACCTGACATCGCACAGTGCAAGCACTGCCGGCGAGATTCCCTTGCCTTCAGAACCCATTACAATTGCAGTGGCACCTCTGAAATCTACATTATAAATCATCTCATCGCCCTTTTCCGTTGCCGCCACCACTTTGAAACCGGCATCTTTCAAATAGTATATTGCCTCCTTGAGATTCGACACTTTTGAAATGTTCATTCTTACAAGCGCACCGGCAGAAGCCTTTACCGAATCCGGTGTTACAAGCGCCCCGCCTCTTGCAGGAACCACTATTGCAGAAGCCTTTGCACACTCGGCACTTCTGGCTATCGCACCCAGGTTCCTTACGTCGCTGATTCCGTCGAGAAGCACGAAAACAGGAGCGTCTCCCGATTTGAACGCATTTTCCACAGCCTCCTCCAGCGGAACGTAATCTATCGAGGAGAGCTGGGCGATTACTCCCTGGTGCCTTCCGCGTGAAATTTTCTCCAGCCGCTGTACGGGTACGAACTGGAATGCTATATTGTGCTCCCTTAGAAGTGCGACAAGTTCAGCAAAGAGATCGCCCCCCATGCCACTTTTAAGGAAAACCTTGTCTATCTTTTTTCCGGCCATTACAGCCTCCATTACCGGGCGCATCCCGATAATATAATTTATCTTCTCGTCCATGACAATCAATTTTCAGACGTAAGTTTGAGCCACTCGTCCATTTTCTTGTCGAGCATGCCCTTCAATTCATCGTATTCGTTCAATAATTCTGACAATCCCTGTGAATCAGATTTTTCTGCCAGCAACTTTTCCACTTTTCCGAGTTTGTCCTCAAGTTGTGCAATTTCATTTTCGCACCGTTCCACCCTCGCCCGGCGCCTTTTTATTTCCCTGGCCTGCTCCTTCTGCTCTGCATAGCTTACACCCGGCGCAGGTTTTGGTTTCTCCTCCACTGCGGCAGCGGCCGTCTCTTTCCGCTCCAGTTCAGAGAGGGTGGAGAGCCGTTTGCGTTCCAGGAAATCAGAAATGCCGCCAAGATGCTCCTTTACGGTTCCGTCTCTGAACTCGTATACTTTGTTTACAAGCCCGTCGAGAAAATCACGGTCATGCGAAACTATTACCAGAGTACCGTCATATTTTAAAAGAGCCTGTTTGAGAATATCCTTGGAGAGCAGATCCATATGGTTTGTAGGCTCATCAAGCGCAAGCAGGTTATGCGGTTTGAGCATGAGCTTGGCCATTGCCAGGCGGGCACGCTCGCCTCCGCTCAAAACCGCCACCTTTTTGTCTATATCCTCTCCTCTGAAAAGGAATGCCGCCAGAATATCGCGCAGGCGTGTTCTGATATCGCCCACTGCTATCTTGTCCAATGTATCGTAGACCGTATCATTTTTATCCAGTATGTCTTCCTGATTCTGCGCATAGTAGCCAAGATCTACATTATAGCCCAGCAAGGCCTCACCCTCAATAGGAAAGAGTTCACGGGTAATGACCCTCATCATCGTGGTCTTTCCCTCACCGTTTCTGCCCACAAAGGCAATCTTCTCCCCTCTTTCTATAGTAATGTCCACTCCACTTATTATAACCTTGCTGCCATATCCTACAACTGCATCCTTCGCCCTGAAAACAACTTGTCCTGAACGTGGTGCAGGCGGAAATTTCACGGTCATGGCTGCCGTATCCTCCAGATCCACCTCAATCCTTTCGAGCTTTTCCAACTGTTTTATCCGGCTTTGCACCTGATTGCTTTTTGTGGCCTTGTATCTGAACCGCTCTATGAACTCCTCTGTCTTGTCTATCATCCTCTGCTGGTTTTCATATGCGGCACGCTGCTGCTCGATACGCTCTTTGCGCAATATCTTGTATCTGGAATATGGGACCTTGTAATCGTAAATTCTGCCAAGCATTATCTCAACCGTACGGTTCGTGATATTGTCGAGAAACTTACGGTCGTGCGAAATCAGCACTATTGCTCCGTTGAAATTCTTAAGATAGTCTTCAAACCACTCTATTGATTCTATGTCGAGATGGTTTGTAGGTTCGTCGAGCAGGAGCATGTCGGGTTTGCGAAGCAGGATTTTTGCCAGTTCAATTCTCATGTTCCATCCCTGGCTGAAAGTGGAAGTCGGGCGTAAGAACTCCTCCCTTTTAAACCCAAGCCCTACAAGCACCCTCTCCGCTTGCGATTCAACGGGCTCATTTTCAATTAATGAAACTCTATCGTTATATTCATTTAGAGAGATAATAAGCTTTTCATACTCTTTGCTTTGGTAATCTGTACGCTGTGCAAGCTGCTCAGAAATCTCCTCGATCTTCTTCTGCATGCTGAAAAGTTCGGAAAAGGCGGTAAGCGTCTCTTCAATCACGCTCTTGTCTTTTGCATGCTCCATCTGCTGTGGCAGGTAACCAATTTGAAGCCCGGCAGGCCTTACTACCTTCCCTGAAGTAGGCGTATTGAGCCCCAGGATTATCTTCAGCAGCGTAGACTTTCCAGCCCCGTTCTTGCCGACAAGACCTATCTTGTCATTGTCATTTATATGGAAATTTATGTCATTCAGAAGCGTAAAACCTCCGAATGCTACTGTCAGGTTATTTATCGAAATCACGGCAAACCAAAATACTTAATTCATATAAGGCATAAAGAGGAATACCTACAGCCATAAGCGTAAAAGGGTCGCCGCTTGGTGTAATCAAGGCGGCAACGACAAGCAATACCACCACTGCATGCCGGCGGTACTTTTTCAGAAAACTCTTGCTCAGGATTCCGAGCCTCGAAAGAATCGCCGAAAGAGAAGGCATTTCAAAGACTATTCCTATAATCAGTATAAGCCAGATGAACATTGAAATGTAGGATTGCAACGAAATCTGGTTGGCGACATCTGCACTTACCTGGTATGTACCCAGGAAACGGAGTGTCAAAGGGAATATCAGGTAGTAGCCGGCAAGCACGCCTATAAAAAAAAGCACGCCGCCAAACGAAAAGGCCTTTACGACAGATTTTTTTTCGTTCTGATAAAGCGCGGGCTTGACAAAAAGCCACAACTGGTAAAGAATAAATGGAGTAGCCAGTACCAGGGCAAAATAAAACGAAGTACTTATGTGTATAAAGAACTGCGCAGAGAGATCTATGTTTATAAGTTCCAGGGAAAAAGGCTCCAGAGGTTCCATCCCCAGCCTGGAAAGGATACTGTCGACCAGGCGGTAGAGCGGGAAATCAGAATCTATCGGGGCAAAAATTATCTTGTCGAATACCAATTCCTTGGCAGAGAAAATGAGTGCCATGAATATGACAACAAGGACAGCACTCCTGAAGAGAACTTTTCTGAACTCGTCAAGGTGCTCCCAGAAACTCATTTCATATTCATTATTCTCTCTTTTTTGGCTGCTCATTATCGTTGATATCGTCCTCTATCCCCTTTACGCCTTCCTTGAAATTCTTCACTCCCTTGCCGATACCCTTCATAAGTTCGGGAATTTTCTTACCACCGAAAAGCAACAATACTATAAGCGCAATGACGATTATCTCGCCTGCGCCAAAATTTCCAAAAAGCAGCAGATTTCTCATAACACTGTCAGTTAAAATATTTACTCAATTTTTCTCTCATGAATTCCGGCATGCGGACAGGACGTCGTGTCTGCGAATCTATAGTGCCCAGCACCACGGCGCCGCGCACTATAAGATCACCGTTCTGGTTTCTTATCTCTGCCTTGGCCTCTATCTTTACCATGGGTATTCTGTCTATCACGGTCTTTACGGTAAGGATATCTCCGAATCTTGCAGGAGAGTAGTAATGGCACTTCACATCTATTACCGGCAGCATTATGCCTCTACGCTCAATCTCCGGCATCGGGATTCCACAATCTATGAGCAGCTGGTTACGCCCGCACTCGAAATATCTTATGTAGTTAGAATGATGGACAATACCCATAAGGTCTGTCTCATAATACCTTACATCTATGTTTGTTACTGATTCAATCATTTTTCACGTGCATTTAACCTGCGTATTCCACGCACTATCTCACCTGCAACAAGCACAAGCGAAGTTGAGGCTATTATAACAATCCACTCCTTGAAAGAGAGAGGTTCTGTCCTGAAAAACTCCCCACCGAACTGCACTATCACAATCTGCAGCAAAAGTATTATTGCAACGATCATGAGGAAAGACCTGTTCCCGCCCAAATTCGAGAATGCAGAATTGTTGCTGCCAAGGCATCTGGCATTAAACAGGTTCCAGAACTGCAACATTACAAAAAAGGTAAAGAATATTGAAAGTTCCTTTACAGACATCACGCCGTCTGAATTGAAACGGAAAAGCAGGTAAAGCAAGACTGCAAGGAATACAAGCCCTTGTGAAATTATGTTCCTGCGCATGATTCTGTTTACTATGAATGCATCAACCTTTCTGGGTTTGTTCTTCATAAGTGCATTCAAAGCCGGCTCGGTGGCAAGTGCGAGAGCCGCAAAGGTATCCATGATAAGATTTACCCAAAGCATTTGCGTCACTGTAAGCGGCAACTCCACACCCACAAACGGCCCGATAAGGGCTGTAAGCAACGCCAGGAGATTTATTGTAAGTTGGAACTGTATGAATTTCTGTATGTTCAGATAAATGCTCCTGCCCCATTTCACAGCCTTGACTACACTTGTAAAGGAATCGTCGAGCAGGATTATGTCGCTCGCCTCCTTTGCAACAGAAGTACCTGTACCCATTGAGAGCCCCACATCTGCATAGTTGAGCGCAGGGGCATCGTTAGTACCGTCACCGGTTACCGCCACAACCTCTCCCATCTGCTGGAGGAGTTTTACCAGCCTCATCTTGTCTGCCGGACGGGCACGCGACATCACCTTTATCTTCGCGGCAACTTCGCTTGCCTTTTCATCGTCGAGTTCCTGGAATTCACGACCGGTAATGAACATGTCATCTGTATCGGATTCGCTCCAAAGCCCGGCCTGACGGGCAATTTCAATAGCAGTAAGGGATGTGTCGCCGGTAACAATCTTTACCTTTATTCCTGCCCTAAGGCACTCTGCCATTGCAGCGGGAACGTCGCTCCTTATCGGATCGGCGATTGCCACAAAACCCGTATAGGAGAGTTTGCCCTCCCCTATTATCTCTTCAATCTCCCTGCGGGCATCATTGTCATCTATCGGGCAGGATGCAAAAGCCAGACAGCGCATTCCCTTCGCCTGATACTCCCTTACCTTATCCTTGTCGGAATCTGCAACCTTGCAGAATCCCCAAAGGATTTCCGGCGCCCCTTTCACATAGAGAGCCCCTTCAACCATTGTTGCCATATACTTGCGCTCCGTATTGAATGGAAGCCGCTTGAGTATGGCGTATTTTTCCCTGTATGACTTATAGTCAAAACCTTTTTCACAGGTGAATGTCAATATCGCACCTTCCGTAGGATTTCCTATGGCAGTATATTCCCCGTTGTTCTCCTCAATAAAGGCCGTTGAATTCAGGGCAGCCGCCCTGGCAAAATTTTCGTCTGCCTCAGCCGAGCAATACTGCACCCTCATCCGGTTCTGGGTCAAGGTACCGGTCTTGTCTGTACATATCACCGTAGCGGCGCCCATTGTTTCGCAAGCATGCATCTTGCGTACAAGCGTATGGTCTGCGGTCATTCTGCGCATGCTGTATGCCAACGACAACGTAACGCTCATAGCAAGCCCTTCCGGAACTGCAACTACAATGAGTGTAACTGCAATCATGAAGAAACTAAGCAGGATGCTCAGATTGTCGAGCGTAGCCTCAAAAGTAAGGATACCCAATGCCAGATCCCTTACGGTAAGCGCTATGAATGTTGCCCCCGCTATAATGAAACCTGCCTTGCCTATGAATTTGCTCAGTTTGTTCAACTGCCTGTTCAGCGGAGTCTCACCTCCCGTTATTTCAGAAGCGTGGCGTGCCGTCTTGCCAAGTTCAGTCTCGTCTCCCACCTTTTCCACTATGAATACACCGTCACCCTGCGTAACGTTGGTTCCGCGATAGACATTGTTGGGAGAATAGGCTCCAGTATAACTGTCGACCTTTACATGTGTCTTGCTGGAATCCTTGCTCTCTCCGTTGAGCGAAGACTCGTTTACGGCCAGATCCATTGAACTTGTCAGTCTTCCGTCTGCCGGCACTTCGTCGCCCTGTGCTATTACAACCACATCGCCCACGACAACTTCGTTCTTGGGGATTTCACAGGCTTTGCCGTCTCTGAAGACCTTTACGGGAACAGTGTCATTTACCTGGTTGAGTATGTCAAACTCCTTTCCTGCCTTGTACTCGTTAAGGAAAGAGAGAATCGTTGCCAGAAGTACGGCGATTATTATGCCGAAACTCTCCACCATGCTGCCATGGAAATAGCCTGTTATCATGGAAAGCAGCGTTGCAAACAGAAGCAGTTTGATGATAGGGTCATTGAACTTGCCCAACAGCATCTTCACCCAGCTTTCCCTCTTTGGTGGAGTCAGGTCGTTGGATCCATATTTTGCGCGGCTTTCCAGAACCTCCTGTTCTGTCAGTCCTTTATAAGTTTGCATAATCTGTTCTTTAAATTCTCAATTTTGGTCTGTGCATCGCTCTGTTTCTTTCTTTCAAGAGCAACGACGCTCTCCGGAGCATTGTTGACGAATTTTTCATTCGAAAGCTTGGCATTTACCCCTTTGAGGAATTTTTCAAGATACTCGATCTCCTTTCTCATCTTTTCCGCCTCTTCACCGGTATTCACATGTGTGTTGAGAGGAATGAAGAACTCATAGGTCGAGACCATGAAATCCGCACCCAGACCGCAGTTGTCAAACGTACTTCTGGCAGAAACAGTCTCCACATTGGCCAATTTCATAACCACGGAGTTCATACGTGAAACATAGTTTTCCTTTGTGTAAAGCGCAAGCGGTTCTTTTGCCGCAATCGACTTGGACTGCCGGATATTCCTTACGTTCATGACTACCTGCTGGGCATACCCGAAATCTTCAAGGAGCTGCCTGTCATACCCGCTGCATGATGGCATACTGGAGAGCATTATGGTATCGCCCTCTTTTCTGGGCCTTAGGTTCTGCCAGAGTTCCTCCGTGATAAAGGGCATGTAAGGGTGCAGCAGTCTTAGCAGGGCATCGAAAAAGTCTACCGTCGCGGTATATGTGGCTGCGTCAATCTTCTCTCCATAGGCAGGCTTTACAAGTTCGAGATACCAGGCGCAGAAATCGTCCCAGAAGAGTTTGTAAAGAGCCATCAGGGAATCCGACAGCCTGAACTTCGCGAAATTCGCATCCATTTCCTCAATGCACTCGTTCAACCTGTTGCCGAACCATTCCACTGCACACTTCTGGGCATCGCTCTGCCTGCCTGCATCATCTGTCTCCCAACCCTGGATAAGCCTGTAAGCGTTCCATATCTTGTTTGCAAAGTTCCTGCCCTGTTCAACCTGGCTCTTGTCGAACATTATGTCATTGCCTGCGGTAGTGCAGAGCAACATGCCGACCCTCACACCGTCTGCCCCGTATTCCTTCATAAGTTCTATGGGGTCCGGAGAGTTGCCCAGCTGTTTCGACATCTTCCTTCCGAACTTGTCTCTTACAATACCTGTCAGATATACGTTTGAGAAAGGTATCTTGCCTGTGAACTCCTCTCCGGCCATTATCATCCTCGCGACCCAGAAGAAGAGAATCTCAGGCGCGGTGATAAGGTCGTTCGTCGGATAATAATATGCAAGCTCCCTGTTAGGCTCCTTTTCGGGGAATCCCGGCTTTTCCGGATCAAATACAGATATGGGCCAGAGCCATGACGAAAACCATGTGTCAAGCACATCCTCGTCTTGCCTGAGATCCTCCATCTTAATATCGGGCATTATTGCCCTTGCCGCCTCCAGTGCCTTTTCTGCAGTTGCTTCAACCACATATCTGCCATTGGGAAGATAATAGGCGGGAATCCTCTGCCCCCACCAGAGCTGGCGTGAAATGCACCAGTCCCTTACATTTTCCATCCAATGGCGATAGGTATTCCTGAATTTGTCTGGAATCAGTTTTATCTCACCGTCTTCCACAACCTTGAGAGCCTTTGCGGCCAGCTGGTCCATCTTCAGGAACCACTGCAGCGAAAGACGCGGCTCAATCACGGCGTTTGTCCTTTCAGAATATCCCACCTGTGAGAGATACTCCTCCTCCTTCTCCATATAGCCCTCGTCACGCAACATATCTACGATCTTCCTGCGGGCTTCAAACCTGTCCTCTCCTATCAGAATCTGTGCCTTTTCATTGAGCCGTCCGTGTTCGTCGATTATATCAAGAACCGGGAGATTATGGCGCAGGCCTATAGCATAGTCGTTTACATCATGGGCAGGTGTAACCTTGAGGCATCCTGTTCCAAAATCCATTGTAACATAATCATCTTCGATTATGGGGATTTCCCTCTCTATGAGAGGAATCAATATTTTCTTGCCTCTCAGCATGCGATAGCGCTCATCGGCAGGATTTATGCAGACAGCCGCATCTGCCATGATGGTTTCCGGCCTTGTCGTGGCAATCACCACATAATCCCGGGTTTTCTTGCCGTTTTCACTTATAAAGTATTTCAGATAGTAGAGTCTGGATTTTGTCTCCCTGTGAATGACCTCCTCGTCGCTTACTGCGGTAAGTCCTTCAGGATCCCAGTTCACCATTCTCACACCTCTATATATAAGCCCCTTTTTGTAAAAATATACAAAAGTGTTTATGACAGCCCTGCTCAACGGCTCGTCCATTGTAAACCTGGTCCTCTCCCAGTCGCATGACGCACCGAGCTTTTTAAGCTGCTCCAGTATTATGCCGCCATGCTTTTCCCTCCACGCCCAGGCATGCTGCAGGAACTGCTCACGTGTAAGGGAGGATTTGTCTATTCCTTCCGCCTTAAGCTTTGCGACAACCTTTGCCTCCGTTGCAATCGAGGCATGGTCTGTACCGGGCACCCAGCAGGCATTCCTGCCCTTCATTCTGGCCCTGCGTACAAGCACATCCTGGATTGTATTGTTGAGCATATGGCCCATATGAAGCACCCCCGTAACATTGGGGGGCGGTATTACGATCGTATATGGTTCCTTGTCATTTGGCTCAGAATGGAAAAATCTGTTTTTCAACCAATAAGCATACCATTTATCCTCTACGGAAGAGGGGTCGTATTTAGCGGGGATATTCATGTATCAAATCTCTCTTAAATGTATAATAATTACACTTTTAATGCCTTACAAAAATTTTTGACATGCAAAGTTAAAAATAAGTGCTATATTTGCAAACTCAAATGATGAATAGATAACTAAATAACGAACCTATAATC
>JADINB010000146.1 GCA_017694275.1 Candidatus Egerieousia excrementavium
TTTAACGTTCCATTGAACGAACAGTTCCAGATTACAGACGATACAAGGATAAGAGCGGCTATCCCTACCTTGAAAAAGGTTTTGGCGGGCGGCGGTGCGCTTATTCTCATGTCGCATCTCGGCAGACCAAAGGGAGTTACAGAAAAATACTCTTTAAAACATATCATTTACAGAATAGAAGAATTGTTAGGTACAAAGATAGAGTTCGCATCTGACTGCATGAAGGCGCAGCAGCAGGCGGCAGCCCTTAAACCGGGTGAAGTTCTCCTGCTTGAAAACCTCCGTTTCTATGCAGAGGAAGAGGGCAAGCCGCGCGGTCTGGCAGAGGATGCCTCAGACGAGGAGAAGAAGGCTGCAAAGGCAAAGGTCAAGGAGAGCCAGAAGGAGTTTGTAAAGACTCTCGCTTCATACGCAGACTGCTATATAAACGATGCTTTCGGTACAGCACACCGGGCGCATGCTTCAACGGCCCTTATTGCAAAATATTTCCCCAACGACAAGATGTTCGGTTACATCATGGAGGGTGAAATCAAGGCGATAGACAAGGTTCTTCACGGTGCAGAGCATCCTGTGACTGCAATTATCGGCGGCGCAAAGGTTTCATCCAAGATTGGCATCATAGAGCACCTCTTTGGCGTTGTTGACAACATGATAATCGGAGGCGGCATGGTCTTTACCTTTGTAAAGGCACAGGGAGGCAAGATAGGCAACTCTCTCTGCGAGGATGACCAGCTTGATACGGCCCGCAACATTATCGCAAAAGCAAAAGAGAAAGGGGTAAATCTTTACTTTTCAAAAGAAGTGGTAATAGCAGACAAATTTGCAAACGATGCCAACACCAGGATTTGCCATAACTATGAGATTCCAGACGGATGGGAGGGAATGGATGCGGCCGAGAGTACTCTCAAAGAGTGGGAAGGCGTGCTTATGAACTCTAAGACAATTCTTTGGAACGGACCTGTCGGCGTGTTCGAGATGGAGAAATTCGCTGTCGGCACAAAAAGAATCGCAGAGATTCTTGCAAAGGTAACAGCAGAGAAAGGCGCATTCACCCTTGTGGGAGGCGGAGATTCAGTTGCTGCCGTAAGCCAGATGGGCTATGCAGACAAGGTAAGTTATGTCTCTACCGGCGGAGGTGCAATGCTCGAATATCTTGAGGGAAAAGAACTTCCTGGAATCGCTGCAATAAGAGAGTAATCATTTCAAAAAATCATGTGGTTAAGGGCTGCCTGCAGTTTAGGCGGCCCTTTTTGCTTGACATTGGCAACAAAAGACTCAAGCAAGAAGAGATCTTTACTTTTTGTGATTGTGTCATCTACGGTATATATAGTATCGTGGATTACAGTATTTTATATACATGTTCCCACTCCAGCAGTCGTTCGACAAGGTTCCAGGCCGTCTGCTAACGGCGACCTACAGCATAGACGACAAGTCTTCAAGGGTGAGATACGATGACGGCGGTGTATCTGATTTTTCGATGAACTATCTTGGGAACCGGGAACAGATGGCGGCAATAGACTACTATTCACCCATCGGAAAGGACCAGTCTTATTACGTGACGGCCAAATACACTCACAGGGACTACGGAAGCCGTGACGAGTAAGGGAAATACACGACCATGACAAACGGCGGTGTTGTGACGGGCAGCGAGAACATGGACTATACCCAGCAGGTAGGATCTGCTCTCAACATGAGTGTAGATGTGAGCAATCCATGGAGAAAATACAGGAATTGGAAACAGGAGATAGAATCGCCGCAGTTGCATACTCTCACTACTATGCGCCGGTATTCAAGAGGAGTGTGGGTCAGAATCTCTTATGACTTTGGCAAGTTCAAGGACCATGTAAAGAGCGCGCGCCGCAGCGCAAGAAATATAGACAGAGACAGGATGTAATCTATAGGGGCTGCATCAAAACATTCATTTTGACACAGCCCCTTTAACTGTTCAGTCACAACTGCAGAGTTGTATATGTCAGTTGTAACAGAATTATACGGTCATTATCTCCTTCTCCTTGGCCGCAATAATTCCGTCAATCTTCTTGTTGAAATTATCGGTCTCTTTCTGGATTTCATTTTCTGCATCCTTGCATACATCTTCAGGCAACCCCTCTTTCTGGAATTTCTTGTGTGCATCTATAACTTCCCTGCGGGCTGTCCTTACGCTAACCTTGGCATTTTCTCCTGCCGCCCGAGCCTGTTTTACAAGTTCTTTTCTCCTCTCTTCCGTTAGTGGTGGAACGGAAATCCTTATCTGCTCGCCGTTGTTCTGCGGTGTAAAGCCGAGGTTGGCATCCATTATCGCCTTTTCAATGGCGGGGATAAGTTTTTTCTCCCACGGCTGGATAAGCATGGTCTTCGCATCGGGAGTGGTTACACTCGAAACCTGCGGAATAGGGGTTGGTGTTCCGTAATAATCTACTGTCAGACCGTTGAATACAGCCGGATTGGCTTTGCCGGCCCTGAAACTTTTAAGTTCGTCTTCAAGAAAGAGAATGGCATTGTTCATTTTTTCCTTAGCCTTCTCCAAACAATCTTTTGAAACTTGTGCATCCATATTATTGCAATTAATTATTTTCGACAGTGGTGCCTATATCTTCTCCTCCGATCACCAGTTTTTCGAGATTCCCTTCTCTGTCCATGTCGAATACCACGATTGGGCAGTTGTTTTCCCTGCACAGGGTAAAGGCTGTCAAATCCATTATTTTAAGCCCCATCTCGTAAACTTTCGAGAAGGTGATTCTGTTGAACTTCTTTGCGGAAGGCTCCTTTTCCGGGTCGGCCGTGTAGATACCGTCTACCCTGGTCCCTTTCAGCAGGGCGTCTGCCTCTATTTCACAGGCGCGCAGGGCAGCAGCGGAATCTGTTGTAAAATAGGGATTGCCGGTTCCGCCGGCTATTATTGCAATGCCACCCTTTTCCATAAGGGCAACCGCCTTCTCCTTTGCGTAATGACGCGCCACAGGCTCCATTGCAATCGAGGTGAAAACCTCTGCCTCCACCCCCTCCTTGTTTATGAGAACGGCAAGGGCTATGCTGTTTATGACAGTCGCCAGCATCCCCATCTGGTCTCCCTTGACCCTGCTGAACCCTTTGTCTACTCCGGAAAGTCCTCTGAATATATTGCCTCCGCCTACAACTATTGCAATCTGCACTCCTTTTCTTGTGACGGAGGCTATCTGCTTTGCATAACTTGCGGCAACGGTGGAATCGATGCCTGTCCCGGCTTTTCCGGCGAGGCTTTCTCCGCTTAGTTTCAGTAAAATTCTCTTAAATTTCATTTTGATTTGAATCAGAAAAACAAGGCACTGTTACAGTGTAATAATATAAAACAAAAGTAGCCAAATATTATGATAATTGCAACTAAGAATATATCTTTGCATAGTTAAAGCGATATTAATATTAAAACTATAACAAAACACAAATCGATATGGCGAATATCTTTAAATCTTCTATCGGGAAAAAGCTCATAATGAGTATCACTGGATTGTTCCTGATCCTTTTCCTCTTTATACATGCTTTTGTTAACGGATTGTCACTGATTAGCGACGAGGCATTCCAGGCAGGATGTGACTTTATGAGTTTACCTATAATAACCGTAATGGTCCCGATTCTTGCTGCAGGTTTCATTATTCATATCATTTATGCCTTGATACTTACTCTGCAGAATCGCAAGGCCCGCGGTGTCGAGAGATACGCTGTAAGCAACAAGGCTCAGGCAGATGATTGGGCATCAAAGAACATGTTCGTGCTGGGCGTGGTGGTATTGGGCCTTCTGGCATTCCACCTTACCCATTTCTGGGCAAAGATGCAATTGCCTGAATTCATGGGCGGTCATGCAGAAGAGGGGCCTGCACTTCTGCACCAGACATTCAGCAATATCTGGATTCTGATTATCTACATAGTATGGTTCATTGCCCTGTGGCTGCACCTGAATCATGGCTTTTGGAGCGCATTCCAGACATTGGGAATCAACAACAACGTCTGGTTCAACCGCTGGAGAGTAATCGGTCACATTGTTTCGTCTATTCTTGTATTGATATTCATTGCAGTTGCGGTAAAGGCTTATATCGTTGCAAACTTCTGCACTGCAGCAGCAATGTAGTCAGATAAAAAGATCTCTTATAATCCCGTCTGAGACAAAAAGTTTTTCAGGCGGGATTCTTATTTTACCCCCGTCTGAGAGCAGTTCTCCATTTTCAACCATTTTTTCTATCCTGGGAAGGGTCTCTGCAAAAAGGGGAGTGCTTATTTCCTTGAGAGAGTTGAGGTCCAGCCCCTGGCGTGTTCTCAATCTGAGCATGATGGTCTCATTGAAAATATCGGTGATGCCAAGGTGTTCGCTTCCGCTTACAGGCAGTTCGGTTTTCTTTTCTCCGGAAGGGGAGAAATGGCTGCAATAGCGTTTGACTGACGGCAGGTTCCAGCGTCTTATCGCATGCAGTCCCTTGCAGCCATGCAGGATTCCGCTGTAAGAGTGGGCCCCTGGGCCAAGCCCGAGATAAGGTTCCCCGCTCCAGTAGGATGAGTTGTGAAGCGCCTTCATCAGAGAGCCATCGTTGCCTTTTTTTGCAAAATTGGATATTTCGTATTGGAAGTAGCCTTTCTCTTTGAGGATGTTCTGCAACATGGAGTATTGCAGGGCGCACTTTTGCGGAGAGTGTATAACCTTTTCTCCCCTGTGCGCCATTGCAGCTGTCGCGCTTCCCGGTTCTATGCTCATTTGATATGCCGAAACATGCTCGGGAGCGAGTGTGCAGATCTGCTCCAGATCTTCCTTCCACATCTGTTCTGAAAGAGACGCATACCCGAAAATCAAATCGAGGCTTATATTTTCGAACCCACAGCATCGTAAGGTGTTGAAGGCTTCTCTTGCCTTGTCTGCCGTATGACGGCGGTTCATCCACTTCAGCGCGCTGTCATGAAATGACTGAACCCCCATGCTTATCCTGTTTACCGGCAGTTTTTTCAGTCCTGAAGCATATTCAGGCGTAACATCATCGGGATTTACCTCTATTGTAAACTCTTGGGGTGCGGAAAGAGGAAAATGCTTCCTGATTGTGTCTATGATTTTTCCAAGCTGACGGATTGTCAAAACAGAAGGAGTGCCGCCTCCGATATAAACCGTGCCGGCACTCCTTTTGTCTTGTGACCATTGGCTGCAGCCTCCTTCATGCTCGATTTCCCTGCACAGCGCCTCTACATATTTTTCCCGCATCGACAGCAACTTTACCGAGTAGAAGCCGCAATAACTGCAAAAACTCGAACAGAACGGGATATGTAGATAAAGGTGCACTATCTCAAGAGCATGTCTGTGGCAGCAAGTCTGGCCTCTTCAGTATAGGCTTCAACAGTATAGACCCCTTTTGTGAGTTTTTGTCCCGGGTCGAAATAGATGCAGACTTCTACCTCTGCACCCTGATAGTCTACCTCCCTGCTTGCAGAGTATATCATCTGCTCTCCCTCAAATGTGAACAGATGCTGCTGGTCTGCTGTCATCAGTATTCCGTCTGGCCCCTTGACTCTTATGTAAACGGTTCTGGGCCCTTTTTTGGCTATGGAGTTCTCCACCAGATTGAGGCAGGCCTTCAGTTTTGACGTGCGGCTGCTGCGGTCTGTCTCTTTTCCGCTCTCTGTAACGCCGGTCATTACAAGCCCGCGCCCCTTTACAATAGAACCCAATTCTACCTGCTTGCCAAGTTCTTCTGTAGTGGATTTGAGGTTTTCGTATCTGCTGTTGCTCTCGCGGGCCTGCTGTTTGGCTTCTGCCGCTTCTGCCCGCAAGGTGTTGTTAAGGGTGTTGAGTGAATCTATCTGTTTTATGTAATTGCGCATTATGCTTCTCAGAGTTCCAAGCTCTTTTTCGTATTTGCGCAGCATTGCCTTGTTGGTAGCCTCTGTCTTCTGTACCCTTTCTATAAGCTGGGCCACTTTCTCCCTTTCGAGAAGAATCTCGTTGTTGAGAGTGTCGTTGGTAGATGAAAGCTGTGCATAATCCTGTTGCAGCTGAAGCATTTCGGCTGTCAGGTTTTCCTTGTCTATGGTAAGTTCGTTTATGTAGCTGTTCCTGTCTGACCATACATAAATCAGCACTATGGCCAGAACAGCCACGGCGGCAGACAATACGCCTATGATAATCTTGAATTTTTTGTCCATTGCTCAATAATTTTAGTAACAACCTCACAAAAATAGTAAAATTTCTTAATTTTGCACCATGAGAGCAATTCATACAAAAAGAGTTGCATGAATATTCAAAAAAAACAAAAATATGAAATACGCATTAAGGGCTGTCAAGTACTTTATTTATATTGCGATTATATTCTGTATAG
>JADINB010000147.1 GCA_017694275.1 Candidatus Egerieousia excrementavium
GCCCATAACCTCAGAAAATATGCGGCGCATGCCCGCGACGGACTCTTGGGTGTGTCTGACAACTCTCCGTCATTGGGAATGGCATAGCCCCAAAAAAAACATGAAAGACGAAAATCAGAGGTATTAGTAAACCAGCCCTTCCCGGAGACTTCCTGCTCCGGTAAAAAGTAATGTGGTCATCTTTTTCTATAATAAAACAAAGAGACCGACCAAAAAATCTCTTTTGGGTCGGCCTCTTTTTTATTATAATCTGTGATTTGTCTCTGTCGATTATTCGCAACTTATCATACTTCCTTGAGAGGTTCTGCTGCAGGGGCTGGATTCTCAAGCCCTGAAACAATCTTCTTCCATCCCATGTATGAAAAGAATATTGCAGCAATGGCACCGAGTGCGGCAAGGGTTCCGCCAACAAAGGGAATAATGTCTATAACCACGACTGCCAGCATTATTATCATGCTTATGAAGAGATTGCCGGCACCTTCCTTACCGGTCTGTCCAATTGAATCGGCACTCTTGAAAGAACTGTATCCGAGCAAACCGAATATGAAGGCAACAATGTTCAGAATCAACGCGAAAATCCATCCAATTGCAGGTATCCAGCCCAGCGCAATACCGCAGATTGCCAGAATGGCGGCTATTTTAAGTTTGCCGATTCCGGAAATCCCGGCTGCATCGTTTACGGCGGATTTCAACATTCCAAGACCTACAAGAAGCAGAATCGGTCCGGCAAGGCCGACAGTCTGTGCAAGAACCGTATCTTCGATAAATGTATACAGATAAAGAATAATGGCAAGCATGATTATGTACGACCATGTCACGCTTGTGGATTTCCATGAGATTTCAAGGCCGGAACCGCTCAGGATAAGCGCAGCAATCAAAGCCAGCAATCCGAGATAATCTACAACAGATATTCCGAAAATCGAAAGGAATACCAGCAGAAAGCCTGCTCCGGACAGGATATAGGTTATCATTGGCTTCTGGTTGCCGGGGTTGGAAACATAAAGCTTGTAGATAGCCAGGCATCCGCAGACTATACCGGCCAGTTTGCAGATTATTACAGGAACCGAATCCATGCTGAACATGCCGGCTCCTGTCGCATATGACATGAGACTGCCAAAATTAAATTGCGGAAGAACGGTCAGCGCCGTCAAAAGCATACTGCATTGCAACTGCAGAAATAAAGATTTTTTACTTTCCATAGTTTATTACTTTATTTGATTTTATGTACTGTCAGGTTTCATGCAACCGTGCAGACAACTATATGTCATGCGCCGGCCTCTCATATTCGAGGCAAATATACGATTTTATTGCATGCCGGTCAAGAGTCTGCATGCCTGTTCATATTCATGGACGCATAATGGCGGCATGCTTTTCCAGATATGCTCTCCTGCACTCTTCACAATCTTTGCAGCTTCTGTCATTTTTCCTGCCCCGGCGCAGTAACGTGCCTGTTCAAGAGCGACAAGCAGCCGAAGTGCCCTCACTGTATATGTATTTTCATCGTTTCCATCATCTTCATGTCTGTTTTTCTCAAGCAGACGCATGGCTTCTTCCGGCAATCCGCTACGGTACATGGCAAGGCAGTTGAGCAACTGAACTGTGCGTTCGTCATAATCGACAAGCATTTCAGAATGTTCAAGCCCTTCTTTATACAATCCTGCATATATCTCTCCCAATACCAGGGAATGGCAGAATACGAACTCAAAACAGAACTCATCTCTGCATATACTGATGAAAATATCCGGGATTGTCCAGTAGTTGTCATCATATTCTTTCTGGTGACCGTATCTGACTTCAATCAGTGCTAAAATCTCATGCAGCTTTTCGACGGCTCCGGCATAATCGCCCTGTCGGGATTCCAGTAACGCCCGGAAAAATGTCAAGACCGGTGCATATTCCTTCCTGCCTTTTACGGCAGTTTCAAATTCTGACATCGATTCAGCAGCCTTTTGCAAATCTCCCTGCAGGATATAGACCCACGTAATACTCCCGAGCATATTGGTATCCGGCGCATATCCTTCAGCCATACTTTCTCCGAGTGCCCTGAAAAAATCACCACCCTGCCCGTTTCCATAACTGTATTCTTCCATTGACGGGATTCTGAGAGCAAGCATTGCTGAAACGGTTTTATTGTTTGCCTTTATATTCAAGGATTTATACAAATCGTACAATTCGTCTAACGTTTTATTGTCAGAATCCGGACTCTCTGTTACAGGTTCCAGATATTTTGTTATGCATCTCTCCAGCCTTGCATGTCCGGATTCATCCAAGGTTATGATGCCGTTTCTCAGAGGAGCGGTAACAGCCTTTACAATTCCCAGATAGCACTTCGTGTCATTGAAGAGAGAACCGGTTTCAGGGCGGGGGAGTTCTTCGGCAATCTCCAGCAGAGTCTCCGATGGGTTTTCCTCCGCTGCAATACATTCGGTGTAGAACTGTTCGAGCTCTTTCAGAGAGTTGTATGGACATTTTGCGTTGAATACCAATGTAGCCAAAGTCAGACACCATTCAGATGCAGTGGCATAGCCGGGCTTCCAATCCATATATAGCCTGATCTGGAACAGAATCCATTCTATTGTCATATAATCTGCAGATGCATAAAATCTTGAATTCAGATTTATGAATCTGCCGATAATCTCTGTTCCATTTTCCTCTATGGCGAATTTTCTTATTTCATTCTTGAGCCTTTCGGCTTGCCGGGTATCGCGTTCCAGTTTGGCAATCATCCACATAAAGAGTATGTCGTCAATTTTTTCATGGCTACACGTATCCTTTATCTTTTTATCCAGTTTAAGCTCCCTGCAATTTTTCCAGTCGTAATGTCCGCTCTCTCCAAGAATCCGTTCCTTTATGATTTCCATATTCTTCAGGCGTTCAGCTTCATTTTCTGAACAGGACGCCTTCATTACCAGATTGTCCCATTCATAGCCTGCATCACTTAGGGCACATCCGAGCTCCTTCGCCTTTTCGAGCGAACGTGCCGCCAACTTTTCATCGCCGCAGTAACATTCCAGAAAGAAAAGCGGGCGTAGAGATTCTCCTGCCGTGTCGAGTTCCATATATGGGGCTATGAAGCCGAGTGCATCTCTAACATCATCGGCTGCCAGCCAGCCCTTGTGAGTAATATTCTCGAGATTAAAGATATAGTTTTTCAGATAGAGAATCTTGTCTTCCTTTGCAGACATGCTCTTTTTCAAGGATGCGACAGTTATATCTTTAGTCTCCGGATTTGGACAGTTTTTAAGTTCCGAACACCTTATGGCTATGCGGTTGTATCTTTCAGCCATTTTTTCGGGGCCGTAATCCCGCTCCATCTCATTGGCATATCCGTACCGCTTTACAATGAGTCTTTCTGCCTGAATCCAATCCTGCACCTTGTTGTACGCTTTGTTGGCATTGTTCAGGGCATTGTCCATATCTATGTAATACTCTCTTCCTGCCTGGAGGTAACATCCGGCACTTTTCTCCCAAATTCCGGCTATGGTATGCCAGTCGGAGACATGGCCCGATTCAAGACTTTCAGCCATAAGATAATAATAATTTGCCCTTTCGCTTTTATTTACGGCATCTGCGGCAAGGATGGCATAGACATCAGCTGCAGCCTCTGGCAATTGCCAGGCGGTTAGCCATTGTGCGAGAAAATTCATGCTGCCCGGGAAATTCTCTTCACGGGCCAGCTTTTCATATTCGGCAATGGCGTCTTTTCTGTTGTAGTTTTCATTGCCGCCGGAATCGTTCTCTTCTGTGGCAATCCTGTAGCAGATAACGAATTTCAATAGATTGAGCCTGATTTTATGAGGCATTGTTGCAGCCCATTGTCTTAACTCCTCTGCCAGTTCACGGCAACTCTGCCAGTCTGCTTCACGGTAAGCTATGGCAAACTTAACATAATGAAGAGACGAGGGGCTTATCGCACTGCTTTCAAGTAAGTTTCTGAAAAGTTCCTTTGCTGTTCCAATATTGCCGGACATCGCAGAACAGAGTACAGAATAACCTGTAAAAAAGATCCAGTTCAGAGAGTCTTTTTCAGAAGCTGAAATCATTGAATCTGCCGCAGACTGGATTTTCTTTATTCTGTTCGTGTCGGAAATAATGGATATCTGCTCGAATATGGCAGCTGCGTTTTTTGGGTCAATGTCGTATTTGCCCGGAATCCATTGCTCCTCAAAGTTCCCCGTTATGCCTATATCTGACTTTTTGCCGAATGCCTTATCTGTTATATCTATTAATGTGCGTTTTAATTTGCGGGGTATGGGCATTAGCCTGAAATGCCTGCGCAAAGGCCTGTAGCTTTCGGCATGGCATTCGGCAAGAAATGCAAGCATGGCTTTGGAAATGAAAAGCACGGTTTCCCGGCCGGCAAAATTGAAAAACAGAATGTTTCTTGTCGAGAAGAGCCTGCGTACATCAAGCCCGTGTTCAATACACCGGCAAAGTAGGGATAAATAAGGTCCGTGACCGAGCGCATTTGTGCTCAGGAAAAAGTTGTATAGCAATTTATTAGCTTTCTTCCACTGCCCGAGGGAGATGTACTGCATTATCAGTTCGCCATGTATTTTATTGAACCTTTGGGATGCCTCAGTAATGGGATAACACCTTATTACCTTGTATATGAGCTTTTCCAGGAAGGTGAGTTTCCTCCCTTTGTTGAAATGCTTCTTTTCTTTCAGCAAAAGCCTCGTGCACAGCCGAGCCGTAGCATTTCTTTTTTCTGCGGTATTCAGATACCGTTCAAGAATATAAGTCCTTAACCTACTGTTTTTTATTATAAGAGCCCCGTCCTGGCGGTATATGAATGGTTCTGCCGCCCCATAGAGTGCGGAATATGCCAAGGGAGTATATCCGCATTCAGAAACATATTCCTTCTCACCGATTCCGTTCGCAGAGATGGCCGTAACTGAAAGCAATGTCTCTATTTCTCCGGCCTTGAATTCCCTTTCTGTAATTTCAAGTACCCTGTTTATGAAGTCTTTTATGTCGGAAGCCGTTGTAAGTCTTTCAATAAATGCATCGAGTTTTTCGTAAATGCCAAACTGGATTAACTCCTCTACAAAGATTGTCAGCAACTGCGGATTTGAGAGGAAAGGGGAGGAGAGAATGTGCATTTCCTGCCTTTGAGTCAGTTTTTTACCGCACTCATGCAGCCTGTTACTTACAAAAAGCAGCTTTTCCGCCTCGTTAAGCGGAGAAGGTTCTACGATTGTAGGATAACTTTCATGAATAAGGTCGGTTATTGAATTCTTTCTAAAATATTGCTCTTCGACAGATATTACAGTCCTTATGTTTTCAGGATGCACCAGCAAAGGCATTATTGAATATATATCTTCGACAGGTAGTTTTTCCAGCCCGTCTATAATCCATATTATCGGTTCCTTATAAGTATGTTCCCTATATTTCCTTATGATTTCCTCTTCGTCTGTTGAGGCGGCATTCTCTTCTGTCAGGCCCAGTTTATAGAGAAAAAGAGAGATAAGCCTGCCTATGGAATTGACTGAATCATCTATGGCGGTGCGTACGACAATCTCTTTTGAATCGGTAAAACTGTTTGCCAGCAGGGCACTCTTCCCGCAACCGCTCTCTCCTGTCACAAACAAGGTATCTGCATGAACAATATTGCTCTCAAGAGTCCTTACCCTGTTGCCAAGGTCTATATAATTGCGCCTTAGGGCCGACAGATTCCCATTTCCCCTCAAATAATAAAGGTCGAATTCATTTAATTTCTCACATGCAGGAAAGCGTTTTTCTATCATGGCAATGAGGCGGTCGTGTACAAGTTTGCCCAACTCTTCTACAGAGTTGTATATGTCGGCGGTGCATTTGCCTTCACCGGCCTTGTCCATGATGGTCTTTCTCAATTCAGAAAGCTTCTCCTCTTCTTCATTTTTAGGGCTAAGGCCAGGTTTCGTCTTTTTGAGAAAAAAATATGCATCCTGGATGGAATCGTTGTTCAAGACGCCATATTGCATTTCGATTTCCGTTATGCTGCATCTGCGGCCGATATATTCACGCACCCATGGATATTTCTCTTCGAGATGCAGGTTCTTCCTTATCTCCTGCTCATCGGGAATCCATCCGTAACGTTCACCCACAAGTCCTATGAAAAAAGGACGTGTACGGTTTATTTCATCTATGCATATTTCTATTACTTTGCCTGTCTTGGATTCGTTTTCTGTTATCCCCCATCTCAAGTCGAGTACGGAAAACGAAATGCCGCGTCTTGCACATTCCTGTTCTATCTTAGGAAAAATCTTCCTGGTCAGATAGTTCCTGGTCTGCTGCATGTCGGAGAATGTAGAAGACAAAAAGACCCTTATGTCAGTACTCGAATATTCAGTCATGGCTTTTATATGGTTGGATATGGTTTGTGCGCTCTTTCAATCTGGTAAGTGCCGCATGCAGAATCTCCTGATGGTCGAATGCGAGTTCCGGAATCTGGTCCAATGAAAACCATCGGGCCATGGCTGCGTCATCTCCGCCTTTTACTTCCGTAAGGTCTACAATTGCCATATAGGCTATTGTTATGACCCTTTCGCGAGGGTCTCTATTTACTGCGGTATATGTATGAAGTTGCTCTATTTCTGCATTTTCAAGGCTGGTTTCCTCTTTAAGTTCGCGCAATGCACACTCTTCTGCAGTCTCGTCTATCTTCATGAACCCTCCAGGAAAGGCCCATTTACCCTTGAACGGTGCAACTCCGCGTTTGACTAGAAGAATCTTGAAAAGATTGTGACAGGCACCGAATATTATACAATCTGCAGTAACGGCCGGATGCGGATATTTGTAGCAGTATTTGTTTTCACCATTATCCATGAGGCATAGCATTTATTGCAAATGTAGGATATAATTGCGCACTGTACAATTATAGTTCAACAGTATCGGCACAACTGAAATAACTTATTGCACTTCCCATCTTCTCCTTCAGCATTTCATATTGGTGTATTCCGGTACAGTGCATGGTGAAATACCGGCAATCCCGATATTCGAGCAGTTTGTCTGCCAGCATGTTTATAAACTCTCTCTGCTGTCTTGGCAAAAGAGTGCTCTTGGCAAGGTGCATGCCGGCAAAGACATGGGAGGGGGAGACTCCTGCCTGTTGTATGGATTCTCTTATGATATTCAGAATGCCGCAATGGGAGCATCCTGCAAATAAAACCGTCTTGCCGCCTTCATGTATCATCAGCGACTGTTCATGGCGGAATTTGTCATTCACGTCTGCAGAGGGGCCGAAAAGCGTCTTGTTGCCTTCCGGCATCATATATTCGCCCTTCACGTCTGCAAAGAGCAGGATATCGTTTCCGATTCTGAAACTGTTTTCACACAAGACAATTCTTCCGCAATCCTTCAAGTCTGGATCAAGTCCTATATACTTGAGGCCATCGGCCTTTAAGGAGTAATGAGGTTCAAAAGCGTGAGAATTCACGTAGACTTTGGCCTTGCCATTCAATTCTAGAAACCGCCTGAGTCCTCCGCCGTGGTCGTAGTGGCCGTGTGAAATGACTGCCGCATCAATGTCGGCAATCTGTATGCCCAGCCTCTCTGCATTTTCTGCAAAAAGAGAACTCTGCCCCATGTCGAACAGTATCTGCCTGCCATCCTCCAGCCTTATGTGAAGACTCAGGCCATGTTCTGCGGGAAGTCCTGCCGCGCTCGAATTTTCGACCAGGGAGGTTATCTTCATCTTCCGGTATGTACTTCTGTCCTAATTATTTCCCGAACAGTTTAAGTACTTTTCCTATTATGACTTCAGGCTCTTCGGTATCTGATATTATCATATCAGGCGCCATTTGAATGCATTTGTTCTCTTTCTTGAAGAGCTGCTCGCCTCCGCCGGTAATGTTAAGCATGATGAGTGAATCTTTTTTGACAGTCCCCTTTTCAACAGCCTTTATG
>JADINB010000013.1 GCA_017694275.1 Candidatus Egerieousia excrementavium
TGCAGGCAATCAGTCATTGCTTGAAGAGTTTGGAATTCCCATTGAAGGTGGCGGAAGAATTTTCCTCGAAGAGTGTGGGGAAAACGGATATACAATCGTATGTTTTGCAGATACACGGCATTTGCTGGCCCTTGTCGCAGTGTCCGATACAATAAAGCCGACTTCGGCAAATGCGGTGGCATCACTGCATAAGATGGGTATTGAGGTTTATATGCTTACGGGTGACAACAAGGCATCGGCAGCGGCAATGGCAGAGGAGGCAGGCATAAGACATTACTGTGCATCCATGCTTCCGGCAGAAAAGGCTTCGTTTGTCAGAAAACTGCAGGATGAGGGACATGTCGTTGCAATGGCAGGAGACGGAATCAACGACAGTGCGGCCCTTGCCCAGGCTGATCTGAGCATTGCAATGGGAAAGGGCAGCGACATTGCAATGGATACCGCAATGGTAACCATACTTTCATCAGACCTTACAAAGATTCCGCAGGCGGTAAGATTGTCGCATCAGGTGATACGGACAGTGCATCAGAATCTGTTTTGGGCGTTTATTTACAACATTATAGCAATTCCGATAGCGGCAGGGGCGCTCTATCCGATAAACGGATTCCTTCTGAATCCGATGATAGGAGGCGCGGCAATGGCATTCAGCAGCGTAAGTGTCGTTGCCAACAGTCTGCGCCTTAGGAGAAAGAGAATATCAGACAACCGTAAGACAGAGCCGGAAAACCGCTGCGGTGCCGGTTGTGAGTTGAACGGCAGTAACAGTACTAACAGTAAGAATATCATGAAACAGGAATTCAAGGTAGAAGGCATGATGTGCAATCATTGCCGCACGCATGTGGAAAATGCGCTTAACAGCATTGAGGGTGTAACGGCAAAGGTAACCCTCGACCCTCCCGTTGCTTCAGTCGAATCAGACAGAGAGATTTCAAAGGAGGAGCTGCAGAAGGTTATAACTGAAAAGGCCGGAGAATATACGCTGCTTTGACAGGCATCTGGCTGATGACCGTTACTGTACCCTGTTACGGTTGAAATGTGGGGTGCAGTAGAAACGGAAACCGAGCAGCGAAATGATTGCAAGGAAAGCCCCTGTCAGGTATGCGATGGAGAATGACGAGACTTCTCCGATTATGCCTCCCATGACAAGTCCCAATCCAATGCCTATATCCCATGATGTGAGATAGGTGGATGTGGCTGTCCCCCTCTGGTTGTGCTGCCCGAGATTTACAAACATGGTGTTGAAGGCAGGGAACATGGTCCCGAATCCGGCCCCTAGCAGTACGGCTGTTGAAAAGAGCAGTATGCGGGCACCTTTTATGGAGTGTTCGGCTGCGCCTTCGCAGAAGAAGAGGCAGAAGAAGCAGAGTATGACAACATAGTAGGCAGCATGGATGACTTCGGTAATCTTTCCGTGGTCTACCTGTCTGCCGGAGAAAATTCTGGAGATGGCCATTCCGGCAGCCATGCATGTGAAAAAGAGCCCTGTCCCTCCGATGATGCCTATGTTTTTGGCATACATGGCAACATAGGTGGTTGTCATTCCATAGGGAATCGAGAGCAGGAGCAGGTCTATTCCAAGCGGAATGCCTTTCAGAAGTATGAAACGGTCGAGCGAAATTGCGGCGCGCTGGATTATGGGGCGTTTTTTTGTCCGGACAAGTGCTGCACATATGAACCCTGTCATGCAGAAGCCCATTGCGCAAAGGAATATGAAGTCGAACGGGTAATGGTCATGCATGAAAAGCCCGGTCATCGGGCCGAGCGACATTGCGATATTGTTGGCAAGGCCATAATAGCCGAGCCCCTCTCCGCGCCGCGACGAGGGCATGATGTCTATTACGATAGTATTGCCCGCTACTGTTACAGTACCGAATGAGAGCCCGTGAACAATGCGCAGTGCGATGAACATTGTCACGGTGCCGCATACTACATATCCGCCGAAAATGAGGGTGAATATCCCGAAGGCAAGCAGATATAGCGGCTTTCTTTGGAAGCTGTCCAGCAGATAGCCCGAAAAGGGTCTGATGACAAGTGCGGCAACAGTGTAGCAGGCCAGTATGGCTCCGGTAGACCCGGTGCTTATGTTGAAACTTTCCACCAGGTAAAAGGGCAATACCGGCATGAGCAGATAAAATCCGAAATAGAGCAGAAAGTTTGCCGCCAGAATCAGGCAGTAACTCGGTGAGACAAGTCTGTCCTTGTTCATATGTGATATTTTTGGTTGTATGTCAGTTACTCTGCCATCTGGAGTTTTCTGTATTCGTTAGGAGTGTATCCTGCATGTCTTTTGAAAAGCCGGTTGAAATGTTGCGAGTATTGGAATCCCAGTTCATATGCAATCTGGCTTATTGTCTTGTCGCTGCCGGCAATCATCTCTTTTGCCACGTCTATCATCCTGTTCTGTATATATTCCTGTGCAGTCTTGCCGGTCTCCTTTTTTATGAGGTCTCCGAAGTAGTTGGGAGAGAGAAATACCTTGTCTGCAAAATACTTTACGGTGGGAAGCCCTTCCATACTTGTTCTCCTGTTGTCGAAATAGTCATCGAGCAGGGATTCGAACTTCTCCAGAATATCTCTGTTGGCGACTTTACGTGTATTGAATTGCCTTTCATAAAAGCGCATGCAGTAATCCAATAACAACTGTATATTTCTTGCAATCAAGCGTTTGCTAAGTCTGTCGATAGAGTGGCCAAGTTCAAGTCTTATTTTTGCCAGGCAATCCATGAAAATTTCCTTTTCATCTTCAGAAATATGCAGAGCCTCATTGGATTTGTAGGAGAAAAATGAATATGTCTTTATTTCGGTCCCGAGCGAAGTCCCCTTTATGAGGTCGGGGTGGAAAAGTATTCCGTATGCCTTTGGCTTTATGCCTTCTGCCATTTCTATTTCTGTAACCTGTCCTGGAGCGAAACTGGTAATGGTCCCTTCCTGGTAGTCGTATGTCTGTTTTCCGTATCTTATGTCACCGCATTTTGTCTCTTTCAGATACAGGGCGTAAACTCCGTAATTTATAGTGAAATGAGTCGGAATTTCCGATGCTTCCGACAAGTCAACCACACTTACGAGCGGATGCAGCGTTTCGAGGCCGAAAAGCCTGTTGTATTTGTCTACGGAATCGAGGTTTATAATGTTGTTGTCCATAATGCCTGTTCAACTTCTTGCGCACAAAATTAATTATAAAATCCGATGCATAATGCTCCGATACCAAAATATACCGGATTTTGGATACAATCATCTGTAATATGTGTACAAGCAGCAGCTGGCGTTTCCATACATTTGCAGTGTGAAAATTGACAAATTATGAGAAAAAGCAGGTTTATAGTGTTGTTTTTTTTGTTTGGCTTCATCGGAGGCAGGTCTCAGATGCTGGCCATCAGTGATACAGACGCGGTGGTAGAGGTAGATGCAGTTTCGGATTCTGCCTCGGTTGCACGCGATTTTTCGCTTTCAGAAGCGGTCGTTACCGGTGCAAGGTATGAGACCGATATACGCCATCTGCCTATGACTGTTTCTGTGGTAGGCCGTCGCGTGCTGGAAGAGAGTCGTGAAAGTTCCATCTTGCCTGTACTGAATGCCTATGTTCCAGGTTTCTTTTCCACTTCAAGAGGAATGATGGGGTTTGGAGTATCTGACGGGGCATCCGGACAAATGTCTGTGCGTGGCATAGGCGGTCCGGTGCAGGCGGGGCTCCCTACTACAGGAATGCTGGTGCTGATAGATGGACATCCCCAGTATATGGGGCTTATGGGACATCCTGTTGCGGATGCCTATCAGACAATGATGACAGAGAGGGTGGAGGTCCTTCGTGGTCCGGCATCGGTGCTTTACGGCAGCAATGCAATGGGAGGAGTCATAAATATCGTAACCAGAAAAATGAATGAAGAGGGGGTGAGGACAGGTATCAACATAGGTGCAGGTTCGTATGGTACATTTCAGAGCGAAGTCAACAACCGTGTGAGGAAAGGAGGTTTCAGCAGCGTTTTCACGGCTTCGTATAACCGTACCGACGGGCACCGCCGGAATATGGGTTTCGAGCAGTATGGCGGGTATCTGAAACTGGGATATGATTTTTCGGATAACTGGAAGTTGTGGTCAGATGTGAATATTACCCATTTCAATGCTGCAAATCCCGGAGCCGTGGACGATCCTTATATTGACAATGACCAGAGGATTACCAGGGGAATGGCCTCTGTCGCTCTTGAAAATGATTATGAAAGGACATCGGGAACGGTAAGCCTTTTTTATAATTGGGGTGACCATTGGATTAACGACGGGTATCAGGAGGGGGAACAGCCGCTGGATTACAGGTTCAATTCCAATGACAGGATGTATGGCGTTTCGGTTTACCAGAGTGTGGAACTTTTTGCAGGTAACCGTATAACGGCAGGATTTGATTATTTCCATTTTGGAGGCAAGGCATGGAATGAATATATTACAGACGGCCATAAGGAGATTTCGGCAGACAAGGCTCTGGACGAATATGCAGGCTATGTAGATTTCCGTCAGAATATTGGCAGCTGGCTTACTGTCGATGCAGGAGTCAGGATAGACCATCATTCGCAGAGCGGGACCGAGGTTATCCCACAGGCAGGCCTGGCATTCCACATGCCGGGCAGCGGAGAACTCAAGTTCATGGCAAGCAAAGGCTTCCGCAATCCTACAATTCGCGAGATGTACATGTTTCCGCCTCAGAATCCCGATTTGCAGCCAGAAAGCCTTTGGAGTTATGAAATGTCATGGTCTCAGACGCTTTTCAAAGGCCGTCTCTACTATGGAGCCAATATATTCTATATAAATGGTGACAATATTATAATGAGGCTTCCGAATCCTGAAGGAAGCGGAATGTTGAACCAGAATTCCGGAGAGATAGAGAACTGGGGGGCCGAGTTGAGCCTGTCGTATCGTTTCAATGAGGTGTGGAGTGCACAGACCAATTACAGCTGGCTGCATATGGAAAATCCGGTACTTGCCTCTCCGGAGCATAAATTTTATGCCGGAGCGGAGTTTTCAAAAGGAAAGTGGAACTGGTCGAGCGGCCTGCAATATGTCGCAGGGCTTTACACCGAACTTGAGACGGATACTACTGAAAATTTTGTGTTGTGGAATATAAATGGAAGCTATAGGGTTGTCGAATGGCTGTCGTTATACCTGAAAGGAGAAAACATTCTGGCTCAAAGATATGAAATAATGAAAGGCTACCCAATGCCGAAAGCTACATTTATGGGTGGAATTAATATAAATTTTTAATGGCAATTTAATTTACAAGTGTATGAAGAGACTGATAAGAAATTTGGCTTGCGCTATGCTTCTTTTTCCGTGGATTGCCACGGCAGATGCACAGACACCGGCACCATCTGCTAACGATACGGTGCCCAAGGTTTATATGTTCAAGGAGATTACGCCTGAGAATCTTGTAAAGATTTATGATCATCTCGGCCGTAAGGCAACGGGAAAGGTTGCGGTAAAGCTTTCCACCGGAGAGCCGGGAGGACATAACTTCCTGCAGCCGGCATTGATAAAGGACCTGGTGCAGAAGGTCAACGGAACCATAGTGGAGTGCAATACCGCTTACGGCGGAGGGCGTGCGACTACGGCTGCGCACAGGCAGGCTGCAAAAGACCACGGTTTTACAGCAATTGCAGATGTAGATATCATGGATGCCGACGGTGATGTACGTATACCTGTCAAGGGCGGAAAGCATATAAGTTATGATATTGTCGGCTCGCATTTTCCAGACTATGATTTTGTCGTGGTCCTTTCCCATTTCAAGGGGCATGCAATGGCCGGCTTTGGCGGTGCGCTTAAAAACATATCGATAGGAATAGCCTCATCCAGAGGAAAGGTATGGATTCATTCTGCAGGTAAAAGTACGTCGGACTGGGGAAGCCCCAGACAGGAGGACTGGCTCGAGACAATGGCAGAGGCGGCAAAGGCTGTAATGGATCACTGCGGAGACAATATCCTGTATATAAGCGTGGCCAACAATCTTTCAGTGGACTGTGACTGCGACTCTTCGCCGGAGGAGCCAAAGATGGGCGATATCGGAATACTTGCCTCATTGGATCCGGTCGCTCTTGACAAAGCCTGCACAGATCTTGTGCGCTCTTCAAAGGACCATGGCAAGATACATCTTGTCGAGCGCATAGATTCACGCAAGGGAATGCATACGCTCGAATATGCAGAGCAGTTGGGAATGGGCAGCCAGAAGTATGAACTTGTAGTATTGGATTAACCTATGTGGGAGATACTCGAGCGCGAAGGTATTTATCTGTGGTTCTATTTCAGCATACAGTTGAAACAGATATTTCTCTATTGGGTCATAGGCATTATGGCCGGCTCCGTGATTTCTGTCTTTGCAAAGGCGAAAATACATGCTGCCTTATCCCGTATAGATGACAGAAAATGGGGCTTGTTCGGGATTTTTCCCGCTTCGCTGCTCGGTATTCTCTCTCCGCTGTGTATGTACGGCACAATTCCGATTGCTGCTTCGTTTGCGGCAAAAGGTGTGAGGGAAGACTGGCTTGCCTCGTTTATGATGAGTTCCATGTTGCTCAATCCGCAACTTATACTGTACAGTGCAGCATTGGGGAGAACCATGTTGACGATAAGGATTGTGACATGCCTTCTGTGTGGAGTGTCGGCAGGGCTTTTGCTTCATTTCTGCTTCAGGAAAAAGAAGTTTTTCCGTTTTGAAGGCATGCAGGAGCCTGAAAACCATGATACAGACCCGCGCATGCCTGTCAGGCTGCTTAAAAACATATGGCGCAATATAAAGGTGACAGGACCATATTTCCTGGTTGGAATAGTGCTTTCCGCCCTTTTCCAGCGTTATGTGCCGGCAGAGAGTTTTGCCTCGCTTTTCGGGGAGGGCAACAAAGGGTTCGGATTGCTTATGGCCGCAACTCTGGGGGTTCCCATGTATGTGTGCGGAGGAGGTACCATTCCGCTTCTTATGACTTGGCTCAATCAGGGAATGAGTTATGGGGCGGCAACAAGTTTCATGCTTACGGGGCCTGCAACGAAGATTACAAATCTTGGTGCGGTGAAAATCGTGCTTGGAATGCGCCATTTTCTTTATTACCTGCTTTTTGTAATGTTGTATGCAC
>JADINB010000148.1 GCA_017694275.1 Candidatus Egerieousia excrementavium
CCTCTATGGTTCCCACATCTTCTCCTACTGCAGTAGAAATCGTAGATATTCCTACCGGCCCTCCCTTGAACTTGTTTATAATGGTAGTCAATATCCTGTTATCCATAGAATCCAATCCGTGCTTGTCAATATTAAGTGCATCCAAGGCAAATTTGGCTATCGGGAGATCTATACGGCCGTTCCCCTTTACCTGGGCGAAATCCCTTACTCTCCTGAGCAGTGCATTGGCGATTCTCGGCGTCCCTCTGCTTCTGAGGGCAATCTCATGCGCTGCATTTTCATCTATCGATATATTCAATATGTGTGAACTTCTTTTTACTATTTTCTCCAAGACAGAAGCGTTGTAATATTCCAGATGACATTGAATGCCGAATCTGGCCCTCAACGGAGAAGTGAGAAGACCGCTGCGCGTTGTTGCCCCTACAAGAGTAAAACGGTTCAATGCTATCTGTACGGAACGTGCCCCGGGACCTTTGTCTATCATTATATCTATCCTGAAATCTTCCATGGCAGAATAAAGATACTCCTCTACGACCGGAGAGAGACGGTGAATTTCATCTATGAAAAGCACATCGCCCTCATCAAGGGAGGTAAGAAGACCAGCCAAATCTCCCGGCTTGTCCAATACAGGACCGGAAGTTATTTTTATATCCACCCCAAGTTCATTAGCAATTATATTGGCAAGAGTGGTTTTGCCAAGACCTGGAGGACCGTGCAGCAACACATGATCCAAAGATTCTCCACGCAACTTCGCCGCCTTTACGAAAACCTTGAGATTTTCCAGAATCTTGTCCTGTCCGGAGAAATTGTCAAAATCTTTTGGACGGATTATTTCTATATCTTTGTCTGAAACTTCGGAAACAGTCCTTGGGTCGAAATTTTCATTTATATTCATAATACAAAAATATATATTTTATCTTTAAATCCGTTTGATATTTATTTATGACTGTTGATATGTTGACAAGTTGATACAAACAACTTATCAATAAAGTTATATATATTTTAATCTGTTGAAAATTAATAATAAAATGTATTTATCAACATGTATTGACAATAAACTTGAATAGTTTTGTCAATAAGTTACATGTTGATTTCCTGTAAAGAATTTTGTATAAATAGCCATATCTTTTCTTCTTTTTACAGAAGAATTTTTTATATGTAAACAAACTGTAATTTCCATAACTAAAGTTATCAAAACTTATAAACAATTTGTCAATTGAATTTTTTGGGGGTTGTTTAAAACTTCATTTACTTTGCAGGCCAATGGATATATATGATTTTCAAAATAGATTCTCTTCTGGAAAGTCTCAAAAAGAGTTGGTTGACTTTTTGAAGGGAGAGAAGAGAGATGTTGTCCTCAAAGGGTTGTACGGATCTTCCAAAGCCTGTTCGTTTGCCGATGCCGTAGAATCATATAATAAAGGTGTACATCTGGTGGTGCTTAACAATATAGAACAGGCAAAGTTTTTTACCAATGACCTTTATGGTTTTGTTTCAGACAGGAATGTATTCTATTTTCCAACATCTGTAAATGCAAACAGTAAAATCGATACGATAAGGGAGAGTTCCAACAAGGTACAGAGGAGTGCAGCCATAAATGCCCTCAATCACTTTAAAAACGGTGAAGGAAAGGATAGATTCATGGTTATGGTTACCTATCCGGCTGCCATATTTGAAAAGATAATAGACAAGAAGGAACTGTCTGACAATATTCTTAAGATTTCAGTAAACGATACGCTCTCTCATGAATTCATAAAAGAGACACTTGTTTTCTATAATTTTGAAAGGGTGGATTTTGTAAGCAGGCCAGGCGAGTATGCGCTGAGGGGTGGTATTATAGATATTTTCTCTTTTTCTGATGACAAGCCATACAGGATAGATTTCTTTGGGAACAATATAGAGAGCATAAGGTACTTCGACATAAATACGCAGCGCTCCACCGAATCACTGGAAAGTGTGGAGATTTTTCCGAATATTTACGACAATGAAAAATTCGGGGAAAGCAACCATGTCTCTATATTCGAATATGCAGGAAAGGATTGTGTGGTATGGATAGACAATTATATGGATATGGCGACAGAGAATTTCAAGGAGGTGATGAAAACTGCCATGCCTTTGAAAAAACTCTATTTTGAAGATTATTCCATTATAGGATTCGAATCTGAAAGGGGAGGGGAGGGGTTGCCTGTCATAAAATTCGATACAGAGCCTCAGCCTGCGTTCAACAAAAATTTTGACATGCTGGCCGATGATATCCTAAGACATACCGAAGAAGGGTATAAGGTTTATATAAGCAGCGACAATGTCAGGCAGATAGAGCGGCTCAGAAATATATTTTCACAAGGCCGGAAAAATATTCAGGCCTTATCATTCGGAGTTATAGAAAAGTCTTTTCATGAAGGGTTCATAGACAATGCCGGCAAAGTCTGCCTGTATACAGACCATCAGATTTTCGACAGGTTTCACCGTGTCAAGGTAAGAAGAGAGGTGGAGGCGAGCGAGAGACTTACACTCGACGAGCTCAATGCCTTTAGGATAGGAGATTATGTGGTGCATATAGACCATGGTGTGGGTATATTCGGAGGTCTTGTGAAGACTAATGTAAACGGCAAGGTACAGGAGGCAATAAAACTCATTTATAAGGATAATGACGTAATATTTGTCTCGATTCACGGTATACACAGGATTGCCAGGTATAAGTCAAAGGATTCTGTTCCGCCAAAGATTTACAAGCTCGGAAGCGGTGCATGGGAGAAGCTGAAAAAGACCACTAAATCCAAGGTAAAGGATATTGCAAAGGAACTGATAAAATTATATGCACAGCGACAGCAGGTGAAGGGATTTGCCTTTTCAGGCGATACCTACATGCAACATGAGCTTGAAGCCTCGTTTATGTATGAAGATACTCCAGACCAGTTAAAGGCGACAAAGGCTGTCAAGGAGGATATGGAAAAGGCGCATCCAATGGACAGGCTGATTTGCGGAGATGTCGGATTCGGAAAGACAGAAGTTGCAATAAGGGCTGCATTCAAGGCTGTGGCCGACAACAAGCAGGTGGCAGTACTTGTACCTACCACCATACTGGCCCTGCAGCACTACAAGACATTTTGCGGCAGACTGGAAAAGTTTCCCTGCAACATAGAGTATATGAGCCGGCTCAAGAGCACAAAAGAGATTAGGGAGATAACCGAAAAACTTAAGGCCGGGAAGATAGACATAATAATAGGGACTCACAGACTGTTGAATAAATCGATAGAGTTCAAAGATTTAGGATTGCTGATAATAGATGAGGAGCAGAAGTTCGGTGTTGCGGCAAAGGAGAGGCTCAGGCATCTGAAACTTTCGGTGGATACACTGACTCTGACAGCAACTCCTATTCCGCGTACCCTACAGTTTTCGCTTTTGGGGGCGCGTGACCTTTCCATTATAAACACGCCTCCGCCTAACAGGCTGCCGGTGCAGACAGAAATAATAGATTTTAACGAAGAGCTTATAAGAGATGCCATAAACTTTGAGGTAGAGCGCGGAGGACAGGTCTTCTTTGTGCATAACAGGGTGGAGGATATTCTCGCCATTGAGGATATAATAAGGAAAATCTGTCCCGGCATAAAGACATGTGTGGGACACGGGCAGATGGAGGCCAAGGAACTGGAATCAATAATGCTCGATTTCATAATGGGAGATTACGACGTGCTGATTGCCACTTCCATAATAGAAAACGGCATAGATGTACCCAATGCCAATACAATTATAATAAACCAGGCCCAGAATTTCGGATTGAGCGATCTGCATCAGTTGAGGGGCAGGGTAGGCAGATCCAATACAAAGGCGTTCTGTTACCTTATAGTGCCGCCGACAGTTTCCATTACCGACGATGCCCGCCGCAGGCTGAGGGCGATTGAGGCTTTCTCAGATCTGGGCAGCGGTTTCAATATCGCAATGCAGGATCTGGACATAAGGGGCGCCGGCAATCTTCTTGGAGGAGAGCAGAGCGGATTTGTGGCAGATATGGGATTTGAGACCTATCAGCGAATACTCTCGGAAGCTCTAGAAGAGATAAGGGAAGAAGAAGGGGACACCGGCGGTGATGAAAAGAACGGACATGGCGGATACATTGCAGACTGTACGATAGATACTGACCTTGAACTTCTGATACCTGATGATTATATTCCTCAGGTTTCCGAAAAGATAAGATTGTACAAGGAACTGGATACGATGAGCAGTGAAGAGGAGATAGGCCGTTTTGTCGAGAGTCTTACAGACCGTTTCGGAGAACTGCCATGGCAGCTGGTGCAGCTGATTAACGTAGTGCGGCTTAAAAGAGAAGCCATAGTGCTCGGATTTGAAAGAATTGTCATAAAGAACAACATGATGCTGGCTTACTTTATCTCCAACCAGAGTTCATCTTATTATAAGTCCAGACTTTTTGCAGATATTCTCAACTATATAAACGGCAAAAAGAGCGATTTCAGAATAAAGGAGCAGAACAGCCGCCTTTTCCTCAGGGTGGAAAATATTCAGACAATGGAGCAGGCTTACAATTTGTTGCTGAGAATGAGAGAGACAGTGGAAAAGGTGTCTTAAAAATATATATATTTGCAGAATGGCTGGTTTTTTAATAGATCTCGGTAATACCAATTGCAAGACAGCGTTCGAGGAAGAGGGCCTTCTCACCGAAGTGA
>JADINB010000149.1 GCA_017694275.1 Candidatus Egerieousia excrementavium
GCTCTTTGCCGTGCGGATGTTCAACAAATGGAAAGAACTTGACCGCTATCTGCTGGTCAAATATATAGACGGCAATGTAAAGATACAGAACCCCGACGGCTCATTCACCGACAACGGGAACAATGCCGGCATCCCTGCAAACCCGCTCCAGCCAGGCTATTCGAAAAGGTGGCAGGAAGCTGTTGCGGCAGATCCCCATGCACCGATATTGGAAGTTCCCGGACCAAAAACGGAAACGGCAGCTCCAAAAACGGTAGCAGAAGAGGAACAAGAGGCGGATGCTCCTGCTTCTGAAGAAGTTTCCAACACAGAAGAGAACCAGTCTGAAACTGCTGTTCCTGAAGAGGAAACCGATGTGAATGCAGAGGCAGATGATAAGGCTACGGAAGAGAATACAGGCCTCGATGCCGTCAAGGCGGGCATGAATGATTCCGAGATTGCGTAAGACAACATGTTACAGGAGGCAGAAAGATGGATTTCCTGACCGCACATAACCTGAACGGACTACTTATAGGGCTCTGCACATTTGTGATAATAGGGCTGTTTCATCCGCTGGTAATAAAAGGCGAGTTTTATCTTGGACTCCGGGCCCGGTGGCTATTTCTTATTGCCGGAATAGCCTGTACAATCTTTTCGGTAACCGTAAAATGCAGCACCGCATCCATTCTTCTGGGAGTTGCCGCATTCTCATGCTTCTGGTCTGTTCTCGAAGTGCATGAGCAGAGAAAAAGGGTGGAACGCGGATGGTTTCCTGAAAATCCCAAGAGAAAGCCTAAAAGTTAAAGTAAAGATTTACGCCATACTGCACAGGTTTGCCCTGAGCATAGAAAGCATTTCCTACCGACACAAAGTAAAAGACATTGTACTTTGTGTCGGTCAGGTTTTTGGCCCAGAATTCAATTCCGGCCCATCTCCTTTCCAGTTTTACAGATGCACCGAGCATAGAATAGAAGGGCTGGCAAAGAGTATTTTCCTCATTCCAGTAAATCTTGCCTATGCCGTTGTAATTGACCGAAACTGAAAGCCTGTCTATCGCGCCGCAGACATTGTACCAAGAATAACCGGCATTGGCAGAAAGCGTATTTAAAGGAATATAAGGCACTTTTTTGCCTCCATAATCTTCTACACCGTTGTCGTAACTTGTAAATTCCGCATTGGTGTACCCATATGAAAGACCCGCGTCAAAACCATTGAGAGCAGCCGTAACGGAAACCTCCGTACCAAGGCTTCTGGTCTTGCCTGCATTTGTCATCATGCGACCGGTCGTCTCTCCATTGGGAAACACAGTTATCTGCTGGTCGGTACAGTTAATGTAAAAGAGGGCGGCATCTGCCCTGACGCGCCCGTCCAAAAAGTTGAAATGGCCGCCTAACTCGTAATTCCAACTGTATTCAGGCTTGTATGAGATAATTTCACCTACACTATATGCCGCAGAAACAGAGCCTCCGTGACCTCCGCCCATACCCAAGTCGGCCATTATGTCGCTCTGCACCTGATTCTGCAATATGTCGGAAAACATCTGCGTATTGTAGCCGCCGGCCTTGAAGCCACGTGACAAAGAGAGATACAGATTGCCTCCGTATGGCAAGGAATAACTCAGTGCCAGTTTGGGCAGCGGTTCTATATAATCCCGTTTTTCCTTTCCTTCAAGCCTGGTCTCTATCAGTTTGTAGTCAGGCATGGTCAACGTGAACCTGTAATGAAGCGCCCCTGCATTCATATAATCCAGCGAAGAGTGCTCATAATCCAGCCTCAACCCCGCCGTAAGCCTGAAACGGCCCAGGACAAATTCAGACTGGTGGTAAAGCGCAATTCCGTAAACCGGCATCTTGAAAAGGCTTGAGAGCTCAATCTCATTTTCCTGAAAAAGCAGGTCTGCAAAAGGCATGACAGTATGTATGCCCTCATTTATCTTGTCCAGGATAAGTTCATTTATACCATCTTCCTTTAACCATACAGGAGCATCCATATCCATTCCCTTGTAAAAAAAGGTGGCTCCTGTAAGATGCTGCCACTTTTTACGGCTGTCGTTGCTCTTCAATACAAAATCCTGCGTAACGGTATGTTCGTTCTGCGCCTGATTCAGGGTAAACATGCTTTTTACTGTAAAGTCCTGGTCGAGCGTCATGCAGTCATCGAGATACTGCCAGCTCGTAACGCTTGAAAAATGGAGTTTTTCGCTCTTGTAGTCTATTGACAGGCCGTCAGAGATCATTGTCCTCTCATATCCGCTCCTGTCGTTATAGGCTACGGGCATTATCTTGTCTTCCTGTGGATCATAAAGCGAATATGCATATCCGCCCTGCCTTACCCTCGAGACCGAAAATACATTGTCTACAGTCCATTTGGAGTTCGGCCTGAAAACCAATCTCGCCCTGGCACTGCCTCCCTCGGCCCAGTCACAGTCAGAATCGTCATAAGTGTTTTTAAAATAACCGTCGGAACTGTAATAGTTCATACCTATGGAAAATGCCGCCTTTTCACTGAACTTATGGTATAGAGAAGCCTTTGCCGTATATGTATTTCCGCTTGAATAGCCCAATGCTATCTTTACACCCTGATACTGCATGGGAGAGAGTGTGTATATATTTATTATTCCGCCAATGGTATTTCTGCCGTACAATGTACTTTGAGGACCGCGCAAGAGCTCTATTCGCGTTATATCCCACAAATCAACATCAAAACCGTTCTTGTTGAGCAGAGGCATTCTGTCTGCATAGATTCCGACAGCAGCATTGTCCATCCTGCTGCCCAGGCCCCTTATATAAATGGAAGAGGTCATTTTAGAGCCATACTCAGGCATATACAGGTTGGGGGTGAAGAGCGAAAGATCATGCAGGGTCTCCACTCCGCGCCTGTCTATCTCGGCAAAATTCATTACCGAAGAGGAGAGCGGCTCGTTCCTGAGATTGCTTTTCTGCTTGATTTGAGCCACTACAGATATTTCGGGAAGTTCTGTAACTGATGTATCCTTTTGATGTCCTGCGGCAAAATCCTGCGCCAGAAGCGAAAAGATAAATACAAGCAGGAAAATTCTATAACTGCGCCTCATATTTTGTCTCACCATAAAACCAGTGCAAAAATAGGGCTGCAACACAATATATTTTAGGACAGAAGCATT
>JADINB010000150.1 GCA_017694275.1 Candidatus Egerieousia excrementavium
GTAAAGGAATTACCAACTTTACAGACACACTTTATTTATGAGCAATTCATATAATCCTGAACAGTTGGAAGTCAAAATTTCACTTTCAGGCAAAGACGGAGATTGGCACCGCTACTGGAGAATATGATGGACAGCACCATAAAACGACATGTATTCCTGCATTCCTAATTTCCACTCGAAACTTCTCCATGTGCTGTAATATTTCCAACTGCAGTAACATTTCCAACATGTAAATCTGTTAATTTCACCGGTGTTTCAATGTCAGTCATATCCTCATATGTTAAGCCATAACAGGTAGAAATAAAAGCCTTTACTACAATCCGTCCTAATGATGTTATTTTAAAGCCAGAAATAAATATGTGATTGTCAAGGAATGACCGGCACTCTATATATAATTGCGGAGCAATTTGCTGTATTTTTACAAAATCCATATCATCGTACATATAAGGGAAGAGAGAACATAGCACCCCTATATTTTCCATGTGTCTTATTTCTTCTATGTCTACATTACCCACTTCTTTAAGCATATTAATGATAACACTTGAATTAGCTTTCACTGTTTCTCTCTGCAGGATTCTTGACAACAATGTAATGAAGACAATAATTGATAAAACTTTCAAATCTCTAACTGTTAAATCTTTTACTATTTCAATGGCCCGAAGATATATATCAACCTCATCTTCTTTACTTTGAAATTTTTCTAAAAGTAATTGATTTAATAAACTATGCCTTTCTATAGATTCTTTAGAAGAGACAAATAATTGATAAACAACATTATAAAAAGCCTCTATATTATCTAACCTGGAAAATATACCGTTAAGATTTAAACTTTTTGTTTCAGTTTTTTGTGACAAACTGTTCAAATAACCATCAGCAAATTTTTTAAAATTTTCTCTAATTTTTTCCTGATTCGACAACATATCAGGAAAAGAGAAAAAAAATGCATTATTGCTTAAATTAATTAAATCTCTTCCTGCCTGAGGGCTATTATTTGCATCTCCTTTAATGGAATTGTGTGAAGACCTGTTCGTGGCTTTAATATTTAGTCCACCAAAAATTTTGGATATTATCTCTGTTATCAGTTTACACATAACTTAAAATAATCTAGTATTCTATTCGGTAGTGTTTCAACCGGTGCCCTAGAGTAGGTCATCAAACTTTCATGTTTTGCAAATATATCAATTTATCCGTTACCTCATCGACAGGCATGCCTGCCAATGAGTGTTTTTATACGTCCGGAAACAGACTCCTCGTTAGGCATCGCACCGCGCATTCTCGTGACCCTTCGGAAGTCCTTTTGCAGCCGCTCTATCCAGTTCGTGGTGTATATCATGGACTAGATGCGTTGTTCACCGACCTCAAGCCAAAAGTAAGGGATACAGTGGAGTTACGAGGGAAAACAGGATGAAACTTGTTGACGAATACATATCACGTCATTGTTGACATAAGTATCATGAATTTTGTTGACTATACACCTTGCATTTTAAAAACGGCTTCTTCGTATATTCGTCGCTGACGCGCCACATATACTGTGCAGTAGCGCCTGTCAATTTGCCAACATGATTTTCACTCTGCGTATATTCGGATGCGCTCCGCTTGCCGAATATACCGTGCAACTCCGCTAACTTGAGTTGTGATACGGCTTCTTCGTATATTTGGCCTGACGGCCACATATACTGTTCACGCCTCGGCATAGCAAAAGGCGATGCTTTGCCATTTCCCCATTTGGAGATAATATATG
This sequence comes from Candidatus Egerieousia excrementavium, assembly GCA_017694275.1. Lineage (GTDB taxonomy): Bacteria > Bacteroidota > Bacteroidia > Bacteroidales > UBA932 > Egerieousia > Egerieousia excrementavium. Next base: position 1,742 of record JADINB010000150.1, read on the forward strand.
CGTGCCTTACAGCACTCATACAGACACTCAAAACATTAATAATGCAAACAAGTTTCCATTATTTCCGTTTTTTCGCATCTGCCACTTCGTTTTTATATCTCCAAACAGTTTAAATGCAAATAAATTTGCTCTGCTCTCGGCTTCTTCGTATATTCGCCTTTCGTCAAACCTATTTTAATTTTTATGCATACAGATAAGACACTTGGCGTGCTTGGAGGCATGGGACCCGCTGCAACCGCCGATTTTTTAAGAGTTCTTGCTGAGATAACTCCAGCAGAGACAGATCAGGAACACCCGAGAATGATTGTCTATTCACATACTGTAACACCAGACAGGACAACATTTATCCTTGGCAAAGGCCCTGACCCTACAGAATATATCAAAGACGGGCTCAAGACCCTCATAGGCTGGGGTGCAGACCTGCTCTGCGTAACCTGCAATACGGCACACTATTTCATAGACCAGTTCCGCAGCGAAATTTCAAAACCCATTGTACATATAATAGACGAAACCATTGGAGAGGCGGCTGCCCGTTCTCCGCAGGGAGCATGGCTTACCGCCACACTGGGCACAATGAAGACAGGGCTGTATCAAAGACATGCCCAGAACAGCGGATATGCATTCAGGATTCCTTCAGAGCCCATGCAGGTAGAGATACACGATGTCACAGACATGGTAAAGGCCGGCAGACACAGGGAAGCCGGAGAGAAGTTCAGGAAGATTGTGGAGCGGCTCTGGGAAATCGAGCGTCTGCCCATTGTCGGGGCATGCACGGAAATTCCCATTGCATACGCCAACACCGGTCTTGATCCGGAAATGGGCATATCATGCCTTGAAGCTCTCGCCAAAGGATGTGTAAGAGAACTTTATTACAAATAAACACCGGTACCTGACATGAAAAAGATAAAGATCTCGCTGCCGATACAGATTCTCATTGCACTCGCACTGGGAGTGATATTCGGAATATTTTTCCATGAATACGTAAAGTATATCAGCTGGGCCGGAGACATTTTCATAAGGCTGCTTAAAATGATTGTCGTACCTATTGTGGTATCGTCGATGATAGTTGGTGTGGCAAGCATAGGCAAGACAGGCGGGCTCGGCAGAATAGCCACAAAGACACTTACTTTCTACGTTGTCACTACTCTGGTTGCCACATTCGTGGGGCTTGCGCTCGTGAATGCGATAGAACCCGGTGTCGGATCCTCTCTTGTAAACCAGGCCAGCAGTGCAGAACATCTGGCCGGCGCCGAAAGGGTTCCGCTTGGCCAGCAGCTGATAAACATTGTCCCTGAAAACATATTCCAGGACCTTGTAGAGAATGACATGCTTGCCATCATATTTTTCTCCATACTTTTCGGCTACTTCGTAACCCTGGTGGGAGAAAAGTCATCTGCAACCATAATCAACTTCTTCGAGGCTGTTTTCGAAGTGATAATGAAAATAGTCCTTACAATTATAAAGGTTGCCCCGATAGGAGTCTTCGCAATCGTTGCAAAGATGATTTCCATGCAGGCGGGTGACATGGCAAAACTGGCAGACATAGCCCAGAGCCTTGGACTGTTCGTACTTATCATCTGGATAGGATGTGCCATACACTTCTTTATAATAATGCCGTCGATAGTCTACTTCCTGGGGCATGAAAACCCGTGGAGACACATGAAAAAGATGTCTACTGCAATTCTTACGGCATTCTCCACCTGCTCATCGGGAGCGGCACTGCCATTCTCCATGAAGGATTCTCAGGAGAAATGCGGCATATCCAACAAGATTGCCAGTTTTACGCTGCCTCTGGGCGCCACCATAAACATGAATGGCACGGCACTTTATGAAGGAGTCGCCGTAATATTCATTGCACAGGTATACGGCATAGACCTGTCATTTCTGGAGCAGCTTATAATTGTAGTGACAGTACTCTTTTCTGCAATCGGAGCGGCAAGCATCCCCATGGCGGGCCTTGTAATGCTTTCGGTCGCACTATCCGTTGCCGGGCTGCCCATGGAGGGCATAGGCCTTGTACTTGCAGTAGAGCAGCTCTGCGATATGCCCAGAACGGCAACCAACTCATACGGAGACATGTGTGCTGCAGTCGTAATAGCCAAGTCTGAAGGAGAAAAACTTACAATTTAGTTTAGAAATATTTGCAGATTATAATTTTTATAATTAATTTTGCGCCATAAAAGTTTTGTTATGCGCAATATAAAGGAAAAAATTCAGGGCTGCGGGCTTAAGGCTACTCCACAGAGGCTTGCGATTTACAATTCCATGTGCAAGCTGGGGCATGCATCGGCCGACATGGTAGTGGAAATGTTAAAGGAGATTTTTCCCTCTATAACTGTCGCCACCGTATATAATGTATTGGAATCGTTTGTAGAGGCAGGGTTGCTCACACGCCGTCTCAGCATGAACCACAAAATGTATTTCGACATAAACGTTCACGAGCACGCCCACCTGTATGACACCGGTTCAAACAGTTATACCGATTACGACGACCAGGAATTGAACAGAATCGTATGGGCTCACGTAAAGGAGCACATGCCGCAAAATTTCAGGTTGAAAAACATAGACATACAACTTATAGGAACAAAGCAACAATAACAACCAAAAAAATTTTTGTCATGAACAGTTTAAAAGGAACACAGACAGAGAAAAATCTGATGCTCTCATTTGCAGGAGAGTCTCAGGCCAGAATGAGATACACCTATTTTGCCAGCGTAGCTAAAAAAGAGGGTTATGAGCAGATATCTGCAATCTTTACGGAAACTGCAGATCAGGAAAAGGAACATGCGAAACGTTTCTTCAAGTTTCTGGAGGGTGGCAATGTGGAAATCACCGCATCTTTCCCGGCTGGTATAATCGGAACTACCGCACAGAACCTCAAGGCAGCTGCCGAAGGCGAACATGAAGAGTGGGCTGAAATGTATCCCGAATTTGCAGAAACTGCAGCAAAGGAAGGGTTTGCTGAAATTGCCAACGTATTCAGGAATGTAGCAAAAGCTGAAGCCGAACATGAAGCAAGGTACCGTGCACTGCTTGCAAGGGTGGAAAACGGAACAGTATTTGAAAGAGAGACAGAAATCGAGTGGCAGTGCCGCAACTGCGGCTTTGTGCTCAAAGCCAAAAAGGCTCCTCTCAAATGCCCTGCATGCAACCATCCTCAGGCATATTTCGAGAGAAAAAAAGTAATAGATTAATTAGACAATGTAAAACACTTCGAGAGACGGACAGGCAAACCTGCCCGTCTTTTGTTTTCCAACATGTTCCAACACATTTCATAGATTATATTACCCGAATTACGGATATTGCCCGCACCATTTGCAAAAAAAAACAGTTTTTTATTTTTTTGCAGAAAATTACAATCACAACCAACACTAATTCCACAAAGGCTCATGTTACGTAAAATCAGATTGACTTTTGCCTTGATTTTCTTCTTTCTGATCCTGCTGCTTTTTCTAGACTTTACAGGGACGGTCCACGCCTGGATGGGCTGGCTTGCAAAAATACAGTTCATGCCGGCTGTACTGGCATTGAATCTTGTTGTAGTTGCAATACTGCTTGCACTTACACTGATTTTCGGCCGTCTGTACTGTTCTGTGATATGCCCGCTCGGAGTATTCCAGGATATCGCCGCATGGTTTGGCAAAAAGGCAAGGAAAAACCGCTATTCATACTCGCCGGCAATATCATGGTTGAGATATGGCATATTGGGCATATTCATAGTCGCTCTCGTTGCCGGAGCCGGCTCACTGGCCGCACTGCTTGAACCGTACAGTTCGTTCGGGAGAATTGCAAGCAACCTCTTTTCCCCTGTCTACTCCGCAATAAACAATTTTCTGGCCTTTCTGGCGGAGAGAGCAGACAGTTATGCCTTTTACAAGACCGATATATGGATCAAGAGCATTCCCACATTTGCAATAGCTGTCGCAACGTTTACAATAATAGTTGTTCTGGCATGGAGAAACGGCAGGACATACTGCAACACAATATGTCCGGTAGGTACAATCCTGGGATTTTTTGCCCGGTTCTCATGGTTCAAGCCAGTCATGGAGAGTTCCAGATGTGTCAACTGCAAGGCATGCGAGAAAAACTGCAAGGCATCGGCCATTGACGTGGCAACCCACACAATAGACTACAGCCGCTGTGTTGCCTGCATGGACTGCATCCAGAAGTGCAACAAGGGAGCCATAAGCTACACCCACAAGACAAAAGAGAAGGAAAAACCGGCTGCAGACGGAAAATCCGGAGATATAAACCGCAACCGCCGCAGTTTTCTGACCGCAACCGCCCTGCTTGCCACAACGGCAACCGTGACAGCCCAGGAGAAAAAGGTCGACGGAGGTCTGGCAATAATCGAAAAGAAGAAGATTCCGGAGCGCTCTACGCCTATTGTTCCTCCAGGAGCATTGGGCCTTGGCAATTTCACGCAACACTGCACTGCATGCCAGCTCTGCGTTTCGGTCTGCCCGAACGGTGTGCTGCGTCCTTCTGCAGGGTTGATGACACTCATGCAGCCTGAAATGTCTTATGAAAGAGGATACTGCCGCCCGGAATGTGTAAAATGTTCTGAAGTCTGCCCCGCGGGGGCAATACGGCCCATAACCGTTGCGGAAAAGTCTTCCATACAGATAGGACATGCAGTCTGGGTAAAAGAGAACTGTATTCCGCTTACAGACGGCGAAAACTGCGGAAACTGTGCAAGGCACTGCCCTGCGGGGGCCATAGCCATGATACCTTCAGACCCCTCCGACAACAATTCAATCAGGATACCGGCAATAAACGTAGAAAAGTGCATAGGGTGCGGCACGTGCGAAAATCTCTGCCCTGCCCGCCCGCTGAGTGCAATATATGTTGAAGGGCATGAGATACACCGGACCATTTGACATTTTCAACGAAGCATACCCAAAGAGATGAAAAAGAGCAATTATATATCACGCAGAAACTTTCTGAAAAGACTTGGAGCAGGTGCCACCACGATTACGGCTGCTGCAGCGGTATCTGCCTGCGGTTCCAAAAGCGATAAAATTTCTGCATCCGCCTCTACAAAGAGAGAGATTCCTCTCGACAAAATGACATACCGCACAAACCACAACAACAGTGACAGGGTGTCTATCCTTGGGTACGGATGCATGAGATGGCCTATGATTCCCAACCCGTCGGGGCATGGCGAGATAGTGAACCAGGAGAGCGTAAACAGGCTTATAGACTTTGCGCTCGAGCATGGAGTCAATTATTTCGACACCTCGCCAGCCTACTGCCAGGGATATTCCGAAGGTGCGACAGGAGAAGCACTGAGCCGATATCCGCGCGAAAAGTATTTCATAGCCACCAAACTCTCCAACTTTGCGCCTTCCACATGGAGCAGGGAAGGTTCCATAAAGATGTATCACAACTCGTTCAAGGAGCTCAGAGTGGATGTCATTGATTACTATCTGCTGCACTCGATAGGCAACGGCGGCATAGAGACATTCAACAGACGCTATGTGGAAAACGGGATGATAGATTACCTTATGAAAGAGCGTGAAGCGGGAAGAATCAGAAATCTGGGTTTTTCGTTCCACGGCACAAAAGAGGTGTTCGACCAGGTTCTGGCCATGCATGAGCAGGTACATTGGGATTTTGTACAGATCCAGCTCAACTATGTAGACTGGCGCCACGCTTCAGGAGCGAATGTAAATGCAGACTATCTATATGCGGAACTGACAAAGCGCAATATTCCTGCGATTGTAATGGAACCGCTGCTGGGAGGGCGTCTTTCCAACGTACCGGAGCATATCATGATGCGTCTCAAGCAGCAGCGCCCCGACGAGAGCGTTGCATCATGGGCCTTCCGTTTTGCAGGTTCGCACGAAAACGTACTTACGGTATTGAGCGGAATGACATACATGGAGCATCTTCAAGACAACCTTCTCACATACTCTCCCCTGGTTCCTCTCAATGAGCAGGATTATATATTTCTTGAAGAGACAGCGCAGCTTATGCTGCAATATCCCACTATTCCATGCAATGACTGCAAATACTGCATGCCTTGTCCTTATGGCATTGATATTCCCGGAGTGCTTCTGCACTACAACAAGTGCGTAAATGAGGGGAATGTCTCAAGGTCTTCACAGGACGAGAACTACAGGAAAGCGAGAAGGGCATTTCTCATAGGTTACGACAGGAGCGTCCCGCGCCTGAGGCAGGCAGATCACTGCATAGGATGCGCACAATGTAACGAACACTGTCCGCAAAGCATAGATATTCCTGCCGAGATGCAACGTATAAACAATTTTGTGGAACAACTCAAACAACAGACGTTATAAGCCGGAAACAGTGGCGGAACCTGTTCAGACAATGCCATGGCGCAGCATGGCTGTAAAAGAAATTCAGACCAATGGTTGAACTGATAGAGAAACTGTATGGGAGCGGATGCTCCTGTGTCATAAGAAACGGGGCCGGAGAGACAAGATTTTTTTACAGAAAGGGAGTTGCAGACCTTTACGGACTGATCTGCAACGACCCCGGCTTTCTTAAAGGAGCCTCAATTGCAGACAAGGTTGTGGGCAAGGCTGCCGCCGCACTCATGATAAAGGGCGGGATTTCACGACTGTATTCCGCCGTACTGAGCGAGCATGCAGAAAAACTGTTGGCTGCACATGGTGTACAGGTTTCATGCGGGAAGAGTGTCCCATTCATAGAGAACAGAGACAAAAGCGGATGGTGTCCCCTGGAAAAGCTCTCATACAATGAGAATTCCATAGATGCGATTTTCTGCAGGATAGAGAACTTCCTTTTTGCCGCAAAAGGAGTGAAAACCTAATCCTGCAGCCGGTCCATCAGTTTCTGCCTTGAAAAGTGGATACGGCTCTTTACGGTTCCCAGTTTAAGCCCCAGTTCCTCTGCAATCTCCTGATACTTGTATCCGTCTTCATGCATCTGGAACGGGATCCTGAATTCAGGTTCCAGAGAATTTATCTGCCTTACAATTTCTCCATAACCGAAGTCGCTTTCAGGACCATATTCCGCAGGCTTGTTGTTCATGACATACTCCTGAACCTGCTCGCCAAAGAGCACCTTCCTGCGCACTCTTTTGCGATAATCGTTTATAAAGGTATTTTTCATGATTGTAAACAGCCAAGCCTTGAAATTTGTAGACAGGTCGAATTTGTCGAGGTTGCTCAAAGCCCTGCAACAAGTCTCCTGAAACAGATCTTCTGCATCATCGGCATCGGATGCAAGCGAATATGCATATCTTTTAAGCGAAGGCGCAAGTTCCACCATCTGTTCATCAATTTTTCCGTCTCTCATATTCATGGCTTCATAACTTTTACAACATACAAATAACAGAACGAAAAGCATACCACAGCATTTTCAAGAACGGTATTGGACATAAAGAGCATACAATTGGAACAAACTTAAGGAAACATAAAGCCTGCCTGCATGACAAGACAACATTAGGCAAATATTTTATTGCTATATTAAAAATATTGTTTACATTTGCAGTCCCAAACGGGTTTGGAGAGGTGGTAGAGTGGTCGATTACGGCAGTCTTGAAAACTGTTGAGCTGAAAGGCTCCGGGGGTTCGAATCCCTCCCTCTCCGCCAAAGAGCGCAAAAAGCAGCTGA
>JADINB010000151.1 GCA_017694275.1 Candidatus Egerieousia excrementavium
AGGAATCTGGGCCGGAGTGAACCATTCTCTGCAGTTTGTTGTAAAAACAGGCGGTGATGATTTAACTTTTCGCTACTTTTGTTGTTTCTTCCCATATATGTTCTAATGGGAATAATGGGAAGCGGAGCTGAAATATGGATTGTCATGGCAGGATTGTGCCTGATGATAACTCTTTTGCGGCGCAAACCTGTTTGCAGCAGCAGAGGCTTCGGGCAACTGCAAGTGCCGTAAGGCACGAATATCTCTCCAAACAGGGAGCAGGAATCCGGAAGTAGATTTCCTCCACAGCCGAGACGCCGCGTGATTGTAAATGAAATTTAAAATAAATCTTATGAAGATAAAGATTGTAAACAAGTCTGGCTTTGAATTGCCTTCGTATGCTACTTCGCTCTCTGCGGGAGTGGATTTGAAGGCCGATATTGAAGAGCCGGTTGTAATCGCTCCCCTTAAGAGGGTGCTTGTGCCCACCGGGCTTTACATTCAGCTTCCGGCCGGGTACGAGGCGCAGGTCAGGCCGCGCAGCGGGCTTGCAGCCAAACATGGTGTAACGGTGGCAAATGCCCCGGGAACGATAGATGCAGACTATCGCGGAGAAATCAAGGTTATTCTGGTAAATCTCTCAGATGAAGAATTTGTAATAAACCGTGGTGAGAGAATTGCCCAGATGGTTATTGCCCGTCATGAGACGGCAGAGTGGGAAAGTGTCGGGAGTCTGGATGAAAGTGTGAGGGGAACAGGCGGATTCGGTTCTACCGGCAGATAGCCCGGCCGAATGCCTCTCTTGCCGGAGAACAATATTTTATCTGATACGGAAAAACAATGTCGGAAAGAAAGATTGAAATCGCACTTGACAGGAACAGGTGCGTGGGTTGCAACAAATGTGTAAAGGTATGTCCTTCGCAGATCTTTACCGTTGCGGCCGATGGAATAGAACTGGTGAATACGGAAAACTGCATAGGGTGCGGCCATTGCGTATGTGTCTGCGGAAACGGAGCTGTTGTCCATTCGTTGTTTCCCCAGGAGAAGATACATAAGATAGACTATTCCGTATATCCTTCGGCCAGACAGCTTATGCTTCTGTGCAAGGCCAGAAGAAGCAACAGGGCGTTTTCCACCGCACCTGTGCCGGAAGAGTCTCTAAGGATGATTCTGGATGCGGCTCATGCCGCTCCAACGGCAAGCAACATGCAGCAGGTAGAGTTTACGGTTGTAAGGGACCGGGAGATGATACGTAAAATACAGGAGTTTGTGGTAAGCCTTTTCGGACACTATGTGAAGTTGCTTGAAAATCCATTGCTCAAGCCTTTTCTGAAACTTTTCTTCAAAAAATATTACCGTTACGTACCGGTCTATTACAGAATGAAAAGGGAAATGGAGCAAGGGCGCGACATGATTCTGCGCGGAGCTTCGGCGGTTATATTTATCCATACTCCGTCTGGCAGCATGTTTGGTGAAGCCGACGGAAACCTTGCATATCAGAACGGTTCGCTTATGGCTGAAAGCCTTGGAGTAAGCCAGCTTTATACAGGTTTCGTATGTACTGCAATAAAAATGGGCAAAGGCAAGTTTGAAAAGATGATAGGCCTTCCGCCCGACAGAAAAATCGTGGCAGGCATGGGAATCGGCATGCCACTTTTCAGGTATGGCAACTATCCCGACCGTGAGCCATTAAAGTATGTGGAAATATAGATATTATGGAGACAGAACAACTATACGACTTGTTCAGAAACAGCAGCGGCGTTTCAACCGACAGCCGCAGGATATGGAGCGGAGCGCTCTTCTTTGCCCTCAGGGGCGATAATTTCAATGGCAACGTCTATGCTGCCGCAGCTCTTGAGGCCGGGGCCGCCTATGCAGTTGTAGATGACATGGAAGTTTACAGGAGCAACCTTTCAAGATACGGTGAGAGGCTTGTACCTGTGGAAAACACGCTTGTGGCACTGCAACAACTGGCAAAATACAACAGGTTGAAGCACAGGCTTCCGGTAATAGCCATAACCGGCACTAACGGCAAGACTACCACAAAAGAACTTGTAAATGCAGTCTTGTCTGCCAAATACAAGACTGTATGTACTGAGGGCAACCTTAACAACCATATAGGCGTTCCTCTTACCCTGCTCAAGATAGATGATACCACAGATGTGGCAGTCGTGGAGATGGGGGCAAGTGCTCCCGGAGAGATTGCAGCCCTTGCAGAATTGGTCTGCCCGTCGTTCGGGCTCATTACAAATGTGGGGAGAGGGCATCTTCTTGGTTTCGGCTCGTTCGAAGGCGTCAAGAAGACAAAGGCGGAACTTTATGCCAATTTGGAAAGGCACAAGAAGATAGCTTTTGTAAATATAGACAATCCAGACCTTATGGAGATGCTGGGTCACTATCCGTCACTGCATATCGTGCCTTACGGTGTAAGGAACAACGGCGTGCGGATAGTTCCGGCCGGGGAGTCTCCTTTTCTGAAGCTTTTTTATCCGGCACCCGATGCAGGCAGTGCTGTCAACGGCAGTTATATTGCCATACAAACAAGACTGATAGGAAGTTACAATGCCGATAACGTGCTTGCGGCCCTTTCGGTTGCGCTCTATTTTGATATTCCGGTAGCAAAAGCCGTAACTGCAATAGAGGAGTACACACCGTCTAACAACAGGTCGCAGCTTAAAAAGACAGAGAGGAATACGGTTGTAATAGATGCCTATAATGCCAATCCGGCAAGCATGAAGGCTGCAATAGAAAATTTTGCCGAACTGCCTTTTCCGGACAAGAATCTCATACTTGGCGACATGCTGGAACTCGGAGCAGATTCTTTGAAAGAGCATGAAAAAATACTTTCCCTTGCGCTTGCTACAGAGGCGGAGAATGTCTATCTTGTGGGCGGAGAGTTTAAAAAGGCATGCAATGCCGCTCTGCAGACCAAAGACAAAAGGATTCATCTCTTTGAAAACTCGCAGATTCTGAGAGAGTATCTGGAAATGACAAGGCCGCAGGGCAAGTGCTTCCTTATAAAAGGCTCGCACGGGATAAGGCTGGAAAATCTGCCGGAAGTGCTGTAAAACATATTTTTAACATACTCTGATTAATTACGACAAAAACAACAACAAACTCACACTTATGAAACAGAACTACATTATGAAGGCATGCGCCTTTTTCCTGTTTGCGCTACTTGCTGTCGGCTGCACGCAGGACTATTCAAAAAAGTATTATCAGTCTATACCTGAAGAATTCGACGCCATTTGCCAAAGGGCAATTGACGAATGGAAGGTTCCCGGAATGGCGGTAGCTGTAGTAAAGGATGGCAAAGTGGTGTTCCTCAAGGGATTTGGTATGGCAACCCTTCCCGATTCACTGAATGAGGGAGTTCCCGTGACTGAAAAGACCCAGTTTGTAATTGCATCGACCAGCAAGGCCTTTACAAGCGCGCTGCTTGCAAATGTCATGGACGAGCATAAAGAGATAAAGTGGGATTCTCCGGTCGTGGAATATCTGCCAGACTTCAAGTTGTATGACCCGTGGGTTACCAAGAATTTCCAGGTGAGAGACATAATGGTACACCGTACAGGTTTCAAGAGCTATGCCCTTGACGATCTTCCCTTCTTTGGATATGACAGGGACGAACTCTACTCGCTTTTCGGTGCTGTCAGGCCGACATACAGTTTCAGAAGCACTTATGCTTACAATAATGAAATGTATACGGTCGCTGCCAGAATCATTGAAAAATATACCGGCAAAAGCTGGGACGAGGCTATAGCCGAGCGTATCTTTGTTCCTCTGGAGATGAAAAATACCACAACCGGCAATGTCTCATTCTATACCGCAGAGAATCTGGCACACGGTTATGGAATGACAAAGGCAGAAGACTCAGACCAGATAGCCATCTATGCCCGCGACGACAAGGACGATGCATTTACATGGCTCTCAGCCGTTGCTCCTGCAGGATTCGTGATTTCAACTGCAGAGGATATGGCCAACTGGCTTATCATGCACCTCTCTCACGGCACTTTCAAGGAAAAGCAGATAGTATCCCGTGAAAACCACGACATGCTGTTCTATCCCCAGACAATGGTCTCTTGCGATTCTGCGCGCTTGTGTAACTACGCCCAGGGATGGACAATAGAGCAGAACAACCGCGGACGCTATATCCGCCACACCGGCCTTGCATACGGATATACGGCATTGGTCGGAATGGTGCCAGACCTCAATCTCGGTTTTGTCTTCCTTACCAATAACGGAAGTACGACAGACCCTCAGGCTGCAATAGCGCGCGATTTGATAGAACTCTATTATGGCAACAAGGATTGCAACAACTTCGACACCTACTTCACAGAGTACAAGGAGAGCCTCTTTGCAGAACGCAAAAGGCCGGAAAGTGAGGAGGAAGAGCCGGTCAAGGCTTTGAAGAACAGTGCGTATGCCGGCACATATCATTTGGATATTTTTGGAGATGCCAGAGTTTACGAAAAGAATGACACACTCTATTTCAAGCTGAAGGATGTAGACAGCCCTCTTGTTCACAAGAATGGCAACGTCTTTTATTTCAGAGTGCCCGGTGCCGGACGTTTTGAACTTACCTTCAAGGAGAAAGGAGGGCGGGTAGATGCCCTTACATTTGATATCAACGATCCGATAGGCGATTTCAGAAAGAGATAGCAGCACACAGAGCGGAAGGCGGGGCCGTATCAAAACGTTCATTTTGATACAGCCCCATCTTATTATGACACACCGTCGTCTTATTATGGCTGTCTTTTAAAAGAGGCGTCAATAGTATATTTCGTCTTTATACTGTTTTGGGGTGATTCCTGTATGTTTCTTGAAGAATTTGCCGAACGAAGACTGGTCTGAGAAATTGAGCATGGAGGCTACCTGCTGGATTGTAAGTGCAGGGTTTCTGAGCATTATCTTGGCACGTGTTACAAGATAGCCGGCAATCCAGTCGTTCGCGGTCTGCCCTGAAAGCCGCTTTAAGATGAGGGAAAGATATTGTACGCTTATGCAGAGTTTGTCTGCATAAAAGGCCGGGCTATGCTCCTTGTCGCCGTGGGCGGAAAGCAGTTTTACGAATTTTTCCACGAAAATATCGGTACTGCTTGCCTTTTGAATCTCTTCTGTCCTGGAAATTTCGGTAAACAAAATATTTGCAGATTCATATACTAAAGAAGAGAATGCATTGTTTACCAGTTCTTTCTGAAACTTGTGGCTATACCTTTTCATCTGTGTTTCCAGATTTTCCAGAGCTTTTCTCAGCACAATGAAATCCTGCAGCGAAAATCTGTAGCCGTTTACTCCGTTCTCTCCATTTGCGTTGTTCCGCCTTAAAAAGAGGGCGTGCGAAATGGAGATAGGGCGGCGGGTAAGGAATATTTCATCAAAAAATTCTGCCGATGCAATTACTACGTAGGCTCTTATGTCGGCACTCATTTTTATGGATGTTACCATTGCCGTAGGCGGAATGGAAAAGCCGGTACGGCTGCCTATGGTATGTTCCATGTAGTCCATTGTTATGGATATTTCGCCTTCGTCTATGAAAAAAAATGTTATGACATTGCTCTTGTCTCCGTTTATTGTAAAATCCATCATTGCATAGGCCAGCTGGGTATGGTTGTCGGGTTCTGCCTTTATGAGGGCCAGCCCTTTTCCGGAAGTCAGGCCGTTGCATGCAGCCGCAATGTCTGATATGTTGTATATGCTTTTGTAAACCATTTTGTTTAATGATATGGTAGCGATTCGTAACAAAAATCGGGAGCAAATATATATAATAAAATCAGAGAAACTGTATGAGTGCTGTCTCAAATAGTGTCAAGAATGGTGTGTTAGTATAGAATTAGACCAAAAATGTACAATTTTATAAAATTTTGTTTCCGAATATTGTATGATTTTTGCTCCCGCTTTCGAGACATTGGAAAACCATGAAAAAAGAAAAGTTGTTGGATGCTGCTGCGGCAAGTTTGATGGAGAAGGGGCTCAGACGGTTCAGTGTGGATGAACTGTCACGCAATCTGCATGTTTCCAAAAAGACAGTTTACGAATTTTTCGACAGTAAGAAAAGTCTTATGGAATCTGCGGTCGAACACATGTTGTGCAAACTTGCATCTGACGTGGAGAGCATAGCCGTGAATGAGCCAAACGCTCTCCGCGGTCTGGTGTATTCCATCATGGCCGGTGTCAGGTTTTTCTGTATGATGCCTCAGCATACCTATTCAGACATGAGGGAGTGTGCCGGATGTAATGAAATAGTGGGAAAGGCGGCCCAAAGGGTGGAGGAGTTGTTCTCCCGCTACATGGAGCGTGCGGCAGATGACGGGTATATAGAAAAAGGTCTGAATTATGAAATGGTAGGCAATGTCATAAAGGCGCAGTTTACCGCACAATATGTAGGTGATTATGACATGAACGCTATATTGGAGAGGATATTCAACATTCTGATAACGATTTTTTACGGGATAGCGACAAGTAAGGGGAAGGCAGAGTTGGAGAACATCCTTATAAAGGGATTATAATTGTTAAATTAAATAGAGATGAAAAAAGGAGTTTTTAAAGTTTTGTTTGCAGGTGCAGTGGCATCGCTTGTGGCCTTGCCGCTGCGTGCGCAGGAGAGCGAACTTGATCTCACGCTCGAAGATGCGCTGGAGATTGCCCTGAGCGAAAACCTGACTGTCAAGGTGGCCGACATGGAGGTTACAAAGACAGGCTATGCAAGGAAAGGCACTTATGCGGCCCTTTTTCCTCAGGTGAATTTCAGCGCAGACTATCAGCGTACCATAAAGAAGCAGGTTATGTATATGGAAGACCAGTCGTTTGCGGTGGGCAGAGACAATACATGGTCTACCGGATTCACCGCCACCATGCCGCTCATTTCCGTAGAACTTTGGAAAAGCATCCAGGTTACGGCCGTAAATGTGGAACTGGCAGTTGAGCAGGCCCGTTCTTCGAGGCAGGATCTGATAGAGCAGGTGCAACAGTCTTTCTATGCCACGCTGCTGGCCAACGACCTTTATGCCGTATACAAGGAAAATTATGAGAATGCCCGTATGGACTACGAAGACGTGAAGGAGAAGTATGAGAACGGAACGGTAGCCAAGTACGACCTCATTACGGCGGAGGTGGCCATGAACAACGCCGCTCCGGCAATGTACGATGCCCAGAACAATATTGTATTGTGCGAATGGCGCCTGAAGGCTCTGATGGGTATAAATCTGGATACCGAGATCAACTGTACAGGATCGCTTCTCGATTTTAGCGATACAATGAAGGAACTTTCAATGAACGAGGCTATTACACTGGAAAACAACTCGTCTTTGAAACAGCTGGAACTGCAGCAGGAGAGCCTGCATAAAACATATCAGCAGCAACTGGCAGCATATTACCCTTCGCTGAACCTCTCGCTTTCCTATTTGTGGACTGCAATGGAGGATAATTTCAAGTTCAACCAGTACAAATGGAATCCCTATTCAATAGGCGGAATTACACTTTCAATTCCCATCTTTTCGGGAGGACAGCGTTACAATGCGGTAAAGCAGACCCGTATACAGCAAGACCAGTTGGCTTTGCAGCGTGAAAACACGGCAAGGGAACTTGAAGTTGCGGTACGCCAGTCGTTAAGTTCCATGAATACCTGCGTGCAGCAGTTTTCTGCAGCCGAAAAGAGCGTTGAAGGAGCACAGGTAGGTTATGACATTGCCCAGAAAAGGTATGACGTGGGCAGCGGCACATTCCTGGAACTGCAGGATTCCAAACTGGCGCTGCTTCAGGCCAAATTGAATCTTAACCAGTCTATATACGATTATCTGGTGGCCAAGTCTACGCTTGACAAGACATTGGGTATAAACGACAAGGGTTTGGTAGATAACAATAGCACTAACTTGAATAAATAATTAGGACAGATATGAAAAAAGGTAATTTTTTAAAGATGTTGATTGCTCTCTCGGTGGGATTTGTAGCAACTGCCTGCAATAGTGGAGCAAAAGAGAATGAAACCGCCGAAGAGGCAACGGAGACGGTTTCTGTAAAGGTAAAACAGTGTTTTGAAAGAGAGGTGGAGCAGGTTGAGGTCTTTACCGCAACTGTAGAGGCCAATGTTGTAAACAACATATCCCCCAACCTTACACTGAGAATAGAGGAACTCTATGCCGAGGTGGGAGATCATGTGCACAAGGGACAGAAACTTGCAGATCTTGACGCTTCAAATCTCGTGCAGGCCAGATTGCAGATGTTGAACGATTCGCTGGAATTTGTAAGAAACGACAATCTTTACAAGGTGGGCGGCATTTCAAAGAGCGAGTGGGATGCCAAGAAACTGAGTTACGACATTTCAAGCACAAGCTACAGGAACCTTCTGGAGAATACTGTTCTGACAAGCCCGGTGTCTGGTGTGGTTACGGCGAGAAACTACGACCGCGGTGACATGTTCTCCATGGGCCAGCCCCTTTATGTAGTAGAGGAGATTACGCCCGTCAAAATTGTCGTGAATGCGTCTGAGCAGCTCTTCTCACATGTCAAGAAAGGCGACAAGGTAGACGTTACACTCGACGTTTACGGCGATGAGGTATTCAGTGGAGTCGTATCTCTGGTATATCCCACTGTAGATCCTCAGACCAGGACATTCCCTGTTGAAATAAAGATTGCCAATACAAATGAGAGAGTGCGTCCCGGCATGTTCGCAAGGGTTACATATACATACGGTACTGCAAACCATGTGGTCGTTCCAGACATGGCGGTGGTCAAACTTACCGGTTCAGGCGACAGATTCGTATATGTGGTAGGTGCAGACAACAAGGTTACCTTCAAGAAGGTGGAACTCGGAAGAAGGTTCGATACCGAGTATGAGATAGTAAGCGGCCTCAACTCCGGCGACAACGTGGTAGTGGAGGGGCAGAACCGCGTTACCAACGGTATGGAAGTAGTTGTTGTCGAGTAATAAACATTAAAAAGTCAAAAAGGAATTTCTAAGATGAGCATATATCAATCAGCTGTAAAAAAACCGATTACCACGGCCCTGATTTATGTGGCCATTGCAATTTTCGGTATTTTTTCAATTGCGCAGATTCCGATTGACCTGCTCCCCGACATTGAGACCAACTCTATCATGGTCATGACAACATACGAGGGCGCAAGTGCATCGGATATAGAGAATAACGTTACAAAACCGTTGGAGAACACGCTCAACAGCGTCTCCGACCTGAAGCACATTACTTCCCAGTCAAAGGAGAATATCTCAATCATAACGCTGGAGTTTGAATATGGAATAGACATAGACGTGGCAACCAACGATGTCCGGGACAAACTGGATATGGTTACCTCGGCATTGCCCGACGAGGTGGAGACACCTATTATCTTTAAATTCGGTACCGATGACATTCCTATTCTGCTTTTGTCGGTGACAGCCGATGAAAGTACCAGCGGTCTTTACAAGATTTTGGATGACAGGATTTCCAACCCTCTTGCCCGTGTAAGCGGAGTCGGCGCGGTATCTGTTTCCGGTGCCCCCAAGCGTGAACTTATGGTCTATTGCGACCCTCACAAACTTGAGGCCTACGGTATCTCAATACAGAATATTGTCTCCATAATCGGTGCAGAAAACAGAAATATTCCTGGCGGTTCCATAGACATTGGCTCGCAGACCTATTCCCTGAGGGTGCAGAAAGAGTTTACAGACGCATCCGAGATGCTCGGTCTGGTATTGGGAAGCTATAACGGAAAGACAATATACCTGAGAGATGTGGCGCGCGTGGTCGACGGTCTTGAAGAGCGTGCGCAGGAGACCTACAACAACCTCGAGAAAGGAGGTATGATCATTATCCAGAAGCAGTCTGGAGCCAATTCGGTAAACATATCCAAGAAGGTGATGGAGATGCTGCCGAGCCTTCAGAAGAATCTGCCGTCGGATGTGAAGATTGGTGTCATAGTAGATACTTCAGAGAATATCATAAACACCATCAACTCATTGGTGGAGACAATCATAACCACGTTCATACTTGTGATGCTGGTGGTTTATGCCTTCCTGGGAAGATGGAGAGCAACCTTTATAATCGTGCTCGTCATTCCTATCTCCCTTCTGGCCTCCCTGATATATATCTTTGCAACGGGCGATACGCTTAACATCATTTCACTCAGTTCCCTCTCCATTGCGATAGGTATGGTGGTGGATGATGCCATAGTGGTTCTGGAGAACATTACGACCCATATCGAACGGGGAAGCCGTCCGAAGCAGGCTGCGGTCTATGCTACCAATGAGGTGGGTATTTCCGTTATTGCCTCTACACTTACCATGTTGGCCGTATTCCTTCCCATGACAATGATTCAGGGTGTTTCCGGAGTGCTTTTCAGACAGTTGGGCTGGAGTGTGAGCATTATCATGATAGTCTCTACGTTCGCCGCTTTGTCTCTTACTCCAATGCTCTGCTCTCAGATGCTGCGCCTGAACCCCAAGATGGGAAAATTCCAGAAACTGGTATTCGTACCTATCAACAAAGGGTTGTCTGCAATAGACAGAGGTTATGCAAAATTGCTGAATTGGGCAGTACATCACAGAAGGACAGTGATTCTCGGCGGTCTTGGAATTTTCCTTTTGACTCTTTTCTTCCTTGGGCCGAAGATCAAGACAGAGTTCTTCCCTGCACAGGATAACGGCCGTATCGCCATTAACATAAACCTGCCTACAGGTACGCGTCAGGAGATTACAAGAGACCTGTCTTTGGAGCTTGCAGAGAAATTCATGACCAAATATCCTGAGGTTGAGGTCTGCAACTTTACTGAAGGTACGGCAGATTCAGACAATACGTTTGCATCCATGCAGGATAACGGTACACATATAATTTCATTCAACATTTCACTGATAGATTTCGACGACCGCGACAGAAGCCTTTTCGAAATATGCGATATGATGCGTAAAGACCTTTCGGAATATCCAATAATAAGGTCGTTCCAGGTTATCGCCGGCGGACAGAGCGGCGGTATGTCGGGACAGTCTTCTGTAGACATAGAGATTTACGGTTACGATTTTGATGCTACTGACAAGATTGCAAGCGATATTTCAAGCAAGCTGCTTGCATATCCGCAGATTAGCGAAGTATTCATAAGCCGTGACGAGTATATTCCCGAATATCAGGTCGATTTCGACAGGGAGAAACTTTCGATCAATCAGATAAACATGTCTACCGCAGCCCAGTTCCTCAGAACAGGCATCAACGGTACCACAGCTTCATACTATCGTGAAGACGGTGAGGAATACGACATAGTCGTAAGGTACGCACCTGAATTCCGTCAGTCTGTTGAGGATATTGAGAATATGATAATCTACAATAACTCAGGACAGGGCATAAGAATCCGCGACCTGGGTGAGGTGAAGGAGATTCTGACCCCTCCTACAATCGAGAGAAAAGACAGGGAGAGAATCGTTACGGTGAACGCTGTCTGCCCTGTGGGCATGGCGCTCAGTGATATGGTGGAGATTGTAAACAAGGAGATGGGCAACCTGGAGATTCCGGCCGATATAACATGGCAGCTCGGAGGTACATACGAAGACCAGCAGGATTCATTCTCCGATTTGATAACGTTGATGGTACTGGTTGTCATTCTGGTATTCATAGTGATGGCTGCCCAGTTCGAGTCGCTGACCTATCCGTTCGTGATAATGTTCTCCATTCCGTTCGCCCTTGTGGGTGTGATAATGGGACTTGTGCTGACTGGAACTCCCATGAGCATCATGGCAATGGTCGGACTTCTGATGCTGCTCGGTATTGTGGTAAAGAACGGTATCGTGCTTATAGACTACACCATCCTGTGCCGTGAAAGGGGCAAGGGCGTATCCAACGCAGTCGTTACTGCCGGCAAGTCCCGTCTCAGACCGGTGCTCATGACCACCCTTACAACAGTTTTGGGTATGATTCCAATGGCTACCGGAACAGGCGAGGGTGCAGAAATGTGGAGGAGCATGGGTCTTACCGTTGCATGGGGCCTTTCTGTCTCTACATTGATTACATTGGTAATAGTTCCTACCGTCTACTCTGTATTTGCCGGCAACGGTGTCAAGAGAAGACGCAGGAAACTGCTTAAAAGTTATGTCAAGGCGTAATTGAAAGTAAACTAATATAATATGAAAGCATTGTTTGTATCATATAATCAGGCATACCATGAGGAGGTTCTCGATATCATGCAGAGATCCGGCCTGAAAGGATATACATTCTGGGATACTACCATGGGGAGCGGCTCTTTCAAGGGGGAGCCGCACCTTGGCAGCCATGCCTGGCCTACCTTGAACTCCTCCCTGCTTATCATGGCAGAGGATTCTTTGGTCCCTGGGTTCAAGGCCAGAATCAAGGCTCTGGATGAAAAATCTCCGGCCATGGGACTCAGGTGTTTTTCGTGGAGCATAGACCAGGACTGATTTTAGTGCAGAACTGAAGATGAAACTGATAAAAGTTGCTGCGGAAAGTTTCTGCGGCAACTTTTTATTTTTGGCTTATTGTTTTAATCTGTGAGAATTTCCGGTATCCGGTAAAGAATCTTAATATGATGCTGCGGCTGTATACTCCGGCCATATACTTTGGAAATGAACTTGTATAACCGATTATACGGGGAGATATCCTGCTCTTTTTCTTGAGTTTCCTGTAATCCTTGTGTGCCTTGGCCACTGCCTTGAAACTTTCTCTCTTCCCTTGCAGGAGATAGACTGCGGCAGAGGCTCCGTCCAGTAGCATTCTGGCAAACAGCAGACTCTTTCTGCGCTGAAAATGCCGCCCCTTGCCTTTTCTGTATGGCAGGTTCTTGTAGAGCATCAGCAGGTTGTTCCTGTAATTTAGATAGAGCTTGAACGGAGAATTGTTGGGCAGGGCGCCTCCGCCTACATGGTAAACCCGGCTTTGGGGAACCACCCATACGTGATAGCCCATAAGTTTTGCCCTCCAGCAGAAATCTATCTCCTCCATGTGGGCAAAAAAGAGTTCGTCCAGCCCGTTGAGCTGCCTGTAGATTGAACTCCTTACTGCCATGCAGGCTCCTGAAGCCCAGAATATCTCCATAGGAGTGTCGTATTGTCCTTCATCCTTCTCTATTTCGGAGAGAATCCTTCCGCGGCAGAAAGGGTAGCCGTATCTGTCTATGAATCCGCCGCACGCACCGGCATATTCAAACTTCCGGGGTTCTGCTTCGCTCAGAATCTTTGGCATGCAGATGCCGACGTCGGGGTGGCGCTCCATAAAGTCTATAAGCTGCCCTATCCAGCCTTCTGTCACTCTAATGTCTGAATTTATCAGAATGTAGTATTCAGCATCTATCTCCCTGAATGCCCTGTTGTATCCTCCGGTAAAACCGTAGTTCCTGTCGAATTCGATAAGCCTTGTATCTGGATAGTTTTTCTTGAGAAAATCTGTTGAACCGTCTGTAGACCCATTGTCGGCAACAATCACTCGGCCATATTCGGGCGGGGTATATTCCAGCAGCACGGGCAGGTACTTTTGCAGAAAGCCCTTTCCGTTCCAGTTCAGTATTACGACAGCAGATTTCATCCGGTGCAAATATACGCAGAAGCCGAGAGCAGAGCAAAAAAACTGCATCACACTATTTGGAGATATAACAAGCGAAGCGACAGATGTGAGGAGCCTGAGCAATGCAAACTTGTTTGCAATTGCAATGGCTTCTCGCAGATGAGTGCGCCGCAAGGCACACTTATATCTCCAAATATGCTACGGCCATGCACCAGAATGTTGCTCTGCCGAGGCGCAACAGTATATGCGGCAAGCAGCGCGCAGCCGAATATACGAAGGAGCCTGAGCAATGCAAACTTGTTTGCAATTGCAATGGCTTCTCGCAGATGAGTGGGCCGCAAGGCACACTTATATCTCCAAATATGCTACAGCCATGCACCAGAATGTTGCTCTGCCGAGGCGCAACAGTATATGCGGCAAGCAGCGCGCAGCCGAATATACATGGAAATTTAGGCATCTGAACCCTGCAGCAAGGCAGAATCCGGCAGCCAACCAGCTAACAACAAACGCGTTGCAAAACTTTCAGCAACAACGCCCGTGGTTCAGATCCCAGCAGGGGTTGGAAGGCAACAGAATGTAAATGTGCCCTATAAGCACTTTGGAAAGGGGTATCCACCAAAC
Source organism: Candidatus Egerieousia excrementavium (assembly GCA_017694275.1). GTDB lineage: Bacteria > Bacteroidota > Bacteroidia > Bacteroidales > UBA932 > Egerieousia > Egerieousia excrementavium. The sequence continues at coordinate 14,094 of JADINB010000151.1, forward strand.
ACGCAGCAGAGTGACCCAAGCATCTGAACCAGAAAGAAACTCGAAAAACCCATCGCAATTCATTGAGAAACTTTCCGTTGCAAGGTTTCAACAAGCATCTCCATCGGTTCAGATGCAGTGGAA
>JADINB010000152.1 GCA_017694275.1 Candidatus Egerieousia excrementavium
GGTATTGAGTACCACCTCTGCCGGAACAGAGGTGGCCGAAGTTCACCGGGACCTTATTGGAGACACTTCGCTGAAATTCTCTGAAAAGCCATCAGACCCGGATGTGATATTCCTTTGTCTCGGGCACGGGCTTTCAAGAGAATTTCTCTCAACGACAGAACTTCCGGAAAGATGCAGGATCATAGACCTGGGCAACGATTTCAGGCTTGAGCCCGACTTTGGAAAAAAAAGGTTTGTTTATGGCCTTACAGACACATTCCGGGATGAAATAGCAGGAGCAGACTGCGTTGCAAACCCGGGATGCTTTGCAACGGCCATACAAAGTGCAATCACGCCGCTGGCCAAAAACAAGTTGCTGACAGATACGGTTGAAGTTACAGCCATTACAGGAGCCACCGGGGCAGGGAAAAAACTGAGCCAGACTGGACACTTCAGTTACAGAGACAACAATCTCTCTATCTATAAGCTTTTTACCCACCAGCATCTTGGAGAAATCAGACGGACACTGGAGAGAATCATGGGCAGTACCCCTCCAAGGATAAATTTCGTTCCGTTCAGAGGAGATTTTACCCGCGGGATTTTTGCCAGCGTATACACGAAATGGCATGGAGGGGCAGATGCTGCCGGCCTGTACAGGGAATATTATGAAAAATCTCCGTTTGTACATGTTTCAGACAAGGGGATAAGTCTGAAAGAAGTTGTAAATACCAACAAGGTTTTATTGCACATAGAGACAGTTGACGGTTATATCCACATCTCATCCGTAATAGACAATCTAATAAAGGGAGCGAGCGGACAGGCTGTCGAAAACATGAACCTCATGTTCGGCCTTGAGCAGAGTACCGGACTGAGGCTCAAGCCAAGTGCTTTTTAAAAAGAATAAAAATATCTTTGAATATGGACATGTTTGACGTTTATCCCGTATGGGACATAGAACCTGTAAGAGGAGAAGGATGCAGGCTCTGGGACAAGGATGGAGTTGAATATCTGGATTTGTACGGAGGACACGCCGTCATAAGCATAGGTCACTCCCACCCCGTCTATGTGGAGGCTGTAAAAAGACAGGTCGAAAAACTCGGATTCTACTCCAATTCTGTAAAAAACTCCCTGCAGAAAGAACTTGCATCAAAGCTCGGCCAGATGTGCGGCTATCCTGAATATTCCCTGTTTCTGTGCAACAGCGGAGCCGAGGCCAACGAAAACGCATTGAAACTTGCCTCCTTTCATACCGGACGCAAGAAGATACTTGCCATTTCAAAAGCTTTTCATGGCAGGACATCCGGAGCGGTAGAGGCTACAGACAACCCGTCAATCCAGTCTGAATTCAACCGTAACAACAATGTTACCTTTATAAGGATGAACGACATTGCGGAAGCCGAACGCGAACTTAATACCAAAGAGTACGCGGCACTGATAATAGAAGGAGTACAGGGTGTTGCCGGCATATTCATACCGGAGGCATCTTACATGCAGCAGATAAGGGAACTCACCGAAAAGACAGGCACCGTACTGATTCTGGATGAAATACAATCGGGATATGGCAGGACAGGAAAATTTTTCGCCCATCAGCATGCAGGAATAAAAGCCGACATTATAACCGTTGCCAAGGGAATTGCCAACGGCTTTCCTATGGGAGGTGTGATAATATCGCCGCAGATCAAGGCAAAATACGGAATGCTCGGCACCACATTCGGCGGAAACCATCTCGGATGCGCGGCAGCTGTCGCCGTACTGGATGTAATGAAAAGTGAAAACCTGATTGAAAATGCCGCAAAGACCGGAGACTACCTGACAGGCAGGCTGCAAGGCAACAAGGCAATAAAGGCCCTGCGAGGCATTGGGCTTATGATTGGAATAGAGTTGCACGACAATTACCTGGAAATGAGAAATGAGCTGCTCTTCAAGAAGAAAATGTTCACCGGAGCTGCAGGAAAGAGCATAATAAGACTGCTTCCGCCTCTATGCATTACAATGGAGCAGGCAGACAGGTTTATAGAAGCATTTAACGATTTAAGTAAATAAAAATGAGACATTTTACCTGCGTAAACGACATAGGAGACCTTAAGGAGGCCGTAAAGAAGGCACAATATGTAAAGCAGAATCCCTATGCAGATTCTGCACTGGGGAAGAACAAGACAATGTTGCTGATTTTCTTCAATTCAAGCCTCAGAACAAGGCTGAGCACACAAAAGGCGGCACTTAATCTGGGAATGAATGCCATAGTGCTCGACATCAACCAGGGAGCATGGAAACTGGAGACAGAACTCGGGGTTGTCATGGATTCCGACAAGCCGGAACATCTGCTCGAAGCCATTCCGGTAATGGGCTCCTACTGCGATATCATAGGAGTACGTTCGTTTGCCCGCTTCGAAAGCAAGGATGACGATTATTCCGAAAAGATTCTTACCCAGTTCATCAAATATTCCGGACGGCCGGTAGTAAGCATGGAAGCGGCTACGCGTCATCCGTTGCAAAGTTTTGCAGACCTTATTACAATAGAAGAATATAAAAAACGCGAAAGGCCAAAGGTTGTGCTTACATGGGCCCCGCATCCGAAATCCCTTCCGCAGGCAGTTCCCAACTCGTTCGTAGAATGGATGAAGGCGACAGATTATGAATTTGTAATAACCCATCCGCACGGCTATGAACTGAGCCCCTCATTTACAGAGGGCTGCACAATAGAATATGACCAGAAAAAAGCTTTTGAAGGAGCTGATTTCATATATGCCAAAAACTGGAGCGCATTTGCAGACCCGAATTACGGCAAGGTTATCTCTATGGACAAGAGCTGGACTGTAGACAAAGCGAAGATGGATTTGACAGACAATGCATTTTTCATGCACTGCCTGCCTGTAAGAAGAAATATGATTGTTACAGATGAAGTCATAGACGGTCCCAACTCTATTGTAATACCGGAGGCGGCAAATAGGGTCGTATCTGCCCAGACCGTACTCAAGGAGATATTGTTGAATCTGTAAAAACCGGAAAATGAAAAGAGTAACCATAATAAAAATAGGCGGAAACATTGTAGACAAACCAGATGCTCTACAATATTTTCTAAACAATTTCCAGAAATACGACGGTCCGAAAGTGCTCATACACGGAGGCGGTGCAATCGCCACCCAACTCTCCAAGGAACTGGGTATCGAGGTTAAGATGCACAAGGGGCGCAGGATAACAGATGAAGCTACGCTGAAACTGGTAACAATGGTTTATGCCGGACTGATAAACAAACAGATAGTTGCCTCACTGCAGAAAATAGGCTGCAACGCGCTTGGACTCTCCGGTGCAGACGGAGATTGCGTACCTGCAACAAAAAGGAAAGCGAGTTCGATAGACTGGGGGTTTGTCGGAGATGTAGATCCAAAAAAGATAAACGTATCGCTTCTCCACTCGCTTCTTGCAAAGGGAATCACCCCCGTGTTTTGCGCAATCACACACGACGGCAACGGTTCTCTACTGAATACAAATGCAGATACCATGGCCTCCAGCATAGCCATTGCCCTTGCCTCAGAATATTATGTAAGGCTTGTCTATTGCTTTGAAAAAGATGGTGTTTTGAGTGACCCGAACGACAACGACTCTGTTATTCCCCTCATAACCAGGAACAGTTACAGCCAGTTGCTGGACGAAGGCAAGGTTGTAGACGGCATGATACCAAAGCTTGACAATGCATTTCTTGCCCTGAAAGAAGGTGTTGCCGAAGTCATAATAAAACATGCAGACAACCTGTTGAACGACAGGGAAACACTGCTTAAACTCTAAAACTGGAACCAGCCGGCCTGAAATGGAATACACTGAAAAGAACCTGAATGCGGCAACCGGACTATTGCAAAGCCTTGTCAGAATCCCTTCGTATACATTCGACGAAGGGCAGATTGCCGATTTTCTGGAAAGATTTCTGATGGAAAAAAGTGTCGGTATTTCTCCCGGCTACAATGTAAGGCGTATCAAGAATAACCTGCTGCTCTACAGCCGCGAATATTCTCCAAATAGAAAGACCCTGCTTTTTTGCGCCCATATAGATACGGTGAAGGAATCTGAGAACTATACTTTCGATCCCTTTTGCGGAACACTCTCCGACGGCCGCATCCTTGGGCTTGGAAGCAACGACGACAAAGGGGCCGCGACTGCCGCAATATTTGCATTCCTGTATTACATGGAACTGCACGGCAAGATGAAAATCAATGTTGCATTGGCGCTATGTGCCGAAGAAGAAAGAGGCGGGGATAACGGTATAACCGCAGTAGTCAAGGAGTTGGACGAACTTGGGGTCAAACCCGATTGGGCTGTGGTCTGCGAACCCACAAATCTTGAAGCTGCGGTTGCGGAAAGAGGACTGCTTGTCATAGATGCCACTGCAACCGGAATAAGCGGTCATGCTGCAAGAGAAGAGGGAGTAAATGCACTGTACATTGCAATGGATGATATTGCCAGACTTCGCGACTTCAGATTTGAAAAAATATCGCCCTTGATGGGAAAGGTCAGACTGTCCGTAACACAGATAAGTTGCGGAACCGCTCATAATGTAATTCCAGACAAATGCACCTATACAATAGACATACGCCCGACCGAACTGTATGACAATGCAGAAATTGTAGAGTTGCTCAGCCGTACAGTCAAAAGCGACCTTAAAGCCAGGAATCTGAAAAACAAAAGTTCAGCCACGCCACAAGGCTGTCTGCTCTCAGAATGGGCAGAAACCGCAGGTATACGGAAAGTTGTCTCTCCCACCACGTCTGACTGGGGGAAAATAAGTTTTCCCGCCATGAAAATCGGCCCGGGAAAATCTGAAAGAAGCCACAAAGCCGACGAATTCATTACTGTCGGCGAACTGAAAGGAGGCATGGAAAAATATATTGAAATCATAGATTTTATAAACGAAAGAGGGAAATAATACAATGGGAACACTTTGGAACAAAGGAGTATCTGCAACTCAGGCAGTTGAAGATTTTACGGTAGGGAACGACAGGGTACTGGACATGAGGCTGGCCAAATATGATGTCATGGGCTCGAAAGCCCATATACGGATGCTTGCTGAAATCGGCCTGCTTGAAGAAGATGAAGAGAAGGTGCTGCAAAATGGGCTGGACCAGATTCTGCAAGATATTGAAGATGGAAACTTCAGATTGGACGACGATATTGAAGACATTCACTCTCAGGTAGAACTTAATCTGACAAGAAAATTGGGGGAAACAGGCAAGAAAATTCACTCCGGACGTTCCAGAAACGACCAGGTTTTAGTAGACATCAAACTTTTCCTCAGAGAGGAACTGGAAAAACTGCGCGATTCGGTGGTATCCCTGTTCGACACATTGCAGAATCTAAGCGAAGAATACAAGGATGTGCTCCTTCCCGGCTACACTCACACCCAGATTGCGATGCCCTCTTCGTTCGGGCTGTGGCTTGGTGCATACGCAGAGAGCCTGACCGACGACATGCAGATGCTCAAGGGGGCATACAAGATTGTAAATCAAAATCCGTTGGGTTCCGCAGCCGGATATGGAAGTTCATTTCCTCTCGACAGAGAGCTTACCACAAGAATCCTGAAGTTCGAAACGCTTAATTACAATTCAATAGCTGCACAAATAAGCCGTGGAAAAAGCGAAAGGGCGGTAGCCTCCGCAATGGGTTGTCTGGCCTTTACGCTCAACAAGCTTGCGTCTGACTGTATCCTGTACATGTGTCCTAATTTCGGATTCATCTCATTCCCGGATGAACTTACGACGGGCTCCAGCATCATGCCTCATAAAAAAAATCCGGACGTATGGGAGATTATCCGGGGCAACTGCAACAGAATCGAGAGCACGCAAAACGAAATAGCACTGCTTACCACAAACTTAATACACGGATATCATAGAGATTACCAACTGCTTAAAGACATATTGTTCCCGGCATTGGAACTTATGCACAAATCTGTGGGCATGGCCGGATACATGCTGGAAAACATGAAGGTAAACCGGCATATTCTCGAAGATCCAAAATATGAATATCTATTTACGGTAGAAGAGGTAAACAGGCGGGTTCTCAATGGTATCCCTTTCAGGGAAGCATACAGGAGCGTTGGAGAAGAGGTGAACTGTAAAAAATTTCATTACAGCGGATTCGACGAGATGAAAAAACCATCTGTAGAGGCACTGGGCCATACGCACAGCGGAAGCATAGGTAACCTGTGTACGGAAAAGATTAAGGAAAAGATGGAGAAAGCGCTTTTCTAATCTATTTTGACTCCATTGCCATCGTACCAGACGGCATCGAATATTGAGAAATTCGTGTTGACTTTTGTCTTAAGCCTGCATGCAAATTTCTTGCACCATTGTTTTCTGATGCTGTTAAAGAGCCCCCTGTTGAGATAACCCTCGAGAATTGGGTTCAACTCCAATATGAAAGACTTGATATTCCGCTCTTTAACATAATAGGCCAATTGCCTCTCCAATTTTTCGTCAATGAGGATTGTAGGGGCAATCTCACCGGTGCCGTGACACATCGGGCATTGTTCGTTTACCTTTATCTCTATGGCAGGCCTTACCCTCTGACGTGTAATCTGCATAAGCCCGAACTTTGTAAGCGGAAGAATATTGTGCTTTGCCCTGTCTCCCGACAAAAGTTCCTGCATATGCTTGTAAAGCAATGTCCTGTTCTCGGCAGACTCCATATCGATGAAATCCACGATTATTATTCCGCCCATATCCCTGAGCCTGAGCTGGCGTGCTATCTCCTCTGCGGCATTCACATTTACCTGAAATGTATTCTGCTCCTGCTCCATGCCGTTTTTGGCACGTATTCCGCTGTTTACGTCAACCACATGCATGGCTTCCGTATGTTCTATGATTATATAGGCTCCCTGCTTGAGAGGGACTATTCTTCCGAAAGAACCCTTTATCTGCTTGGTAACGTCGAAATAGTCGAATATCGGAGTATCGCCTTTGTACAATTTTACAATACGTTTTTGCTCAGGAGCGATGGTGGCAATATAGTCCTCTATCTCGGTACAGACAGTCTGGTCATTGACATAGATATTGGAGAAACTGTCGTTCAACAGATCCCGCAATATGGTGGTAGTCTTGCTGTTCTCGGTAAAAAGCAGATGAGGAGGCCTGGATTTTGCCAGTTTGGGCCATGAATCTTCCCATTTTTTTATCAGCATTTTGAGCTCTGCATCAAGAATGGCGGCACCTTTTCCTTCGGCTGCTGTTCTGATTATGACGCCGTAATTCTTAGGCAATATACTGTAGACCAAACGCTCTAGCCTACGTTTCTCTTCTTTCAGCGTTATTTTCTGTGAAACGCTTACCTTGTCTGCAAAGGGAAGAAGCACAAGATTTCTGCCGGCAATGGAGATTTCTGCCGTAAGTCTCGACCCTTTTGTAGAGATGGGCTCCTTTACAATCTGTACAATTATAGGCTGCCCTACCTCCAGCACATCCGCAATCTTTCCCTCCTTGTCGAGAATAGAGCCTATCTCTATCCCGGAATAGAAAGAACGGAAATCGCGATTTGGATTAATCTGCTTTGCAAACTTGTCGAAAGAGATAAAATTCAGACCGAGATCCAGATAATGGATAAAGGCGTCTTTGTCGTCGCCTATATCCACAAAGGCGGCGTTAAGCGCAGGCATAACCTTCTTGACCCGCCCAAGATAGACATCTCCTACCGAAAACGACACGTTGTTCTGCTCTTTGTTAAGTTCTACAAGCCTGTGATTTTCAAGCAGTGCAAAGGATACCGCTTCGGTACGGACATCAATTATCAGATCTCTCTCCATTCAGTTAAAATTAAAC
>JADINB010000153.1 GCA_017694275.1 Candidatus Egerieousia excrementavium
ATATAGGTGAGGAATGTGGCAGGAAGCGACATTATCCAATGAAATTTATGTACAGATGCAAAATAGGCCGCACATGCCCATAAGGTTATTGTTGCAAGAATCTGGTTGCCTATTCCTACAAATCCCCAGAGGGTCTGGAAATCCATGTAGCAGAGTATTACCGCGACAATGAAAATAGGCACCGTTATAAGAAGTCTGTTCTTTATGGGTTTCTGGTTAAACTTGAGAGCGTCTGCAATTACAAGCCGCAGACTCCTGAATGCAGTGTCTCCGCTTGTTATGGGGCAGACGATAACGCCAAGTATGGCAATGACCGCCCCTGCCTGTCCCAACCATGATTTGCATATCTTGTCTACGATGATGGCCGGAGTGGCTCCGCTGTCTGCTGCAGCATTCAATCCTTCAGGTCCGTTGAAGAACGCCATGGCCGCTGTTGCCCAGATGCATGCCATAATGCCTTCTGCTATCATTGCTCCATAGAATATGGGGCGGGCATATTTTTCATTTGTCATGCAGCGGGCCATAAGTGGAGACTGGGTGGCGTGGAATCCTGAAATCGCACCGCATGAAATTATGATGAACAGCATCGGGATTATCATGTATTCGCTGGCATCGCTCCTGTAGTTTCTTATGGAATCCAAAGTGAGTTCGGCAACCTGAATGTCTCCGCTTATCCCCTTTACAATAAGCACACCGCATATTGCAACAGCCATGAAAAGAAGTATGGCGCCGAGATACGGGTAGATGTTTCCTATGATTTTGTCTATGGGCAGCATGGTCGCAATTATGTAATATGCAAAGACCACATATATCCAGATTGTAATGTTTGAATTTGTAAGGTTGGCGAGCAAACCTGCAGGACCGTTTACAAAAGAGGCTCCGACCACTACAAGAAGCAGGGCGGTAAAGAAAATCATGATTTTCTTTATTACAGGCCCAAGGTATTTGCCGATTATTTCAGGCAGGCTCTTGCCGTCGTTCCTGAGTGAAAGCATTCCGGCTGTATAGTCATGTGCCGCACCCATGAATATGCAGCCCAGGACTATCCATATATATGCGACAGGGCCGAACATCGCTCCCATGATTGCCCCGAAAATAGGCCCCAGTCCTGCAATGTTCAAAAACTGGATGATGAACATTCTCCACGGCGAAAGGGGTTTGTAGTCTACTCCGTCTGGATGTTCCACAACCGGTGTTTTTCTTTGTGGATCCGCACCGAAAAATCTGTTTATGAATTTTCCATAAAAGAAGTAACCTGCAATGAGGATTACAATTGACAGGCAAAATGTTATCATGGCCAAAAATTTTAATGTGCAAAATTATCAAATTTTATTGTCGGAGTATCCGTTTTTTTACGATTTAATCGGTTTTATGAAAAACTGGCAGGTAAAACACTGATAATCAGTTGTAAAATTTTATATAAAATGTGCCTTGCAATACCGTTCCGCATGATTTCAGGGTTGTTTTCGCCCCATTTTGTGTCAGGAATGTTGCATTTTTTAACTTTTTTTTGAATTTATTTCCATTTGGAGTACATTTGCACCACTAAAATCTATTGTCTACGTAGAGTATGGAAGCAGAGATAATCACTACGATCGGCAGCAAAATTAAAGATATCAGAATTTCCAAAGAACTTACCGTAGAGGAGGTTGCAACACGGGCTGGCCTTGGTCTGGAATATTACAGGGCTTTGGAGGAAAACCGTGAAGTTCCGGCGCTCGGATGCCTTGTTAAAATAGTAAGAGTTTTGGGAATAAGATTGGGTACGCTGCTCGACGATCAGCAGGACGAGGGGCCGGTGATAATGCGTGCATCTGAGCAGAAACTTACTCCGGCACTCACGAATACAGGGAGGTTCGACAGCAGTGCCTCCTATTTTTCACTGTGCAGAAGAAAGGCCGACAGACATCTTGAATGCTTTATTCTGGAAGTCAAGGCCAACAGGCAGTTGAGCGATAGGTTTTCGGTTCATGAAGGTGAAGAATTCCTGTATGTAATCAAAGGTGAGGCAAAACTCATATACGGTAAAAATGAATATACCCTCAAAGAGGGAGATACAATCTATTATGATTCCATAGTGCCGCACAATCTGGCTTCGGCTTCAAGCAATGAGCCTGTAACGGTACTGGCAGTCATTTATATACCGGCATAAGAAAATAATGAAGAAAGATTTGCCATTATACGATCTGACCTTGGGAGACTGGCTTGAGAAATGGGCGAGAGAGACTCCTTCCAAGGAGGCCATAGTATATTCAGACAGAAATTTGCGTTTTACTTACGAGCAACTCAACAACAGGGTTGACAACCTGGCCCGGGGCTTTCTTGAAATAGGCGTTGAAAAGGGTTCGCATGTGGGAATATGGGCTACCAATGTTCCGGACTGGCTTACCATTCTTTATGCCTGCGCAAAAATCGGCGCGATATGCGTAACGGTCAATACAAGTTACAAGCAGTCTGAACTGGAGTATCTGTGCAAGAATTCAGACATGCATACGCTATGTATAATAGAGGGTACAAAAGACAGCGATTACATAGACATGGTCTATAAGATGCTGCCCGAACTCAAGACTTCGCAACGCGGTTATCTGAACAGCAAGAGATTTCCCTATATGAAGAATGTAGTGTTCATAGGGCAGGAAAAATACCGTGGAATGTATAATGTCGCGGAATTGCTCTTTTTGGGGCAAAATGCTTCTGACGAGCGTTTCCAGGAGATTAAAAAAAGAATCTCCTGCCACGATGTGGTAAACATGCAGTATACCTCCGGTACGACAGGTTTCCCCAAAGGGGTCATGCTTTCGCACTATAATATTGCAAACAACGGCTTTCTTACTGGCGAGCACATGAATTTCACTGCAGAAGACAGGCTTTGCTGTTGTGTTCCGCTTTTCCACTGTTTTGGAGTGGTGTTGGCGACAATGAATGTAATTACCCACGGATGTACGGAAGTGATGGTGGAAAGTTTCGATCCGCTTCTGGTGTTGGCCTCCGTCCACAAGGAACGCTGTACTGCACTTTACGGAGTCCCGACCATGTTCATTGCCGAGTTGAACCATCCCATGTTCGACATGTTCGACCTTTCTTCGCTCAGAACCGGAATAATGGCCGGCTCGCTCTGCCCTGTAGATCTCATGCGCAAGGTGGAGGATAGGATGTTCATGAAGGTTACGAGCGTTTACGGCCTTACCGAAACCTCGCCGGGCATGACACATTCGAGAATCGACCAGACTTTCGAGCAGCGTTGCGAAACCGTAGGGTATGAGTTCGAACATACCGAAGTCAAGGTCATAGACCCCAAGACAGGCGAAGAGTGCCCTACAGGTGTACAGGGCGAACTTTGCAACCGGGGATATAATAACATGAAGGGTTATTACAAGAATGAAGCGGAGACGGCAGAGACCATAGACAAGAACGGTTTTCTCCATTCAGGAGATCTCGGTTACAAAGACCAGGAGGGCAACTATCGTATTACAGGGCGAATAAAGGACATGATAATAAGAGGCGGTGAAAATATCTACCCGCGTGAAATAGAAGAATTCCTCTATAAGCTTAAGGGCGTGAAGGATGTGCAGGTGGCCGGCATTCCGTCTGAAAAATACGGGGAGCAGGTGTGCGCCTTTATAATACCTGAAGACGGGGCGGATCTGCACGAATCAGATGTCAGGGAGTTCTGCAAAGACAAGATAGCGCGTTACAAGATTCCAAAATACGTGTTGTTCCTGAAGGAGTATCCTCTTACAGGCAGCGGAAAAATCCAGAAATTCAAACTGAAAGACATAGGACTCAAAATGTTGAAAGAACAGGGTGTTGAGGTTTACTGATTTTTTGTTATTATTGCAGGCAAACCTCATATCCCATGAAATCTAAATTGGAAGTTTTTGCAGCAGCTGCAGAGTATCTCAGTTTTACCCTGGCTGCCAAGGCTCTTTCCATCTCGCAGCCGGCAGTGACAAAGAATATTCAGGAGATAGAAAACGAGTATAACATCAGGCTTTTTAAGCGTGTCCCCGGCGGTGTATCACTTACACCCGAGGGAGAACTTTTTCTTGTACATGCCAGAAAGATACTTGGCGAGTATGATTCTCTTGCAGAGGATATGGGGTATTTTTCGGGAGGAGATGCCACGGCATGCAGGGTTATCGGGATAGGTGCGACAGAATCTGTGGCAGCCGGCCTGCTGCCGGTTGTCATTGAAAAGTATCTGTCTCTTTTTAAAAATACCGGAATAAACCTGAAAGTCATGCCTGGCGAGGAACTTTTTTCCATGCTGCAGGCCGGGGAACTGGAAGTTGCAATTGCTGAAACCGGGCACAGTAACGGGCATGATTATGGGGAACTCATAGATTTTCCGCTCTTGAAATACAGGATGGTTCTTGTTGCGGGCAGAAGAAACAGCATAGATGTCTCGTCAAAGAAGCGGTTCTGCCGTACAGCCCGTTTCGTGAAGACAAGTGATTGCGGGATGCTGCAGCCGTTTGAAAAGATGCTTCCGTGTGTGGAGGCCGGCAGTCTTGATTTTGCGATAAGGCTTCTGTTGCAGTCTGGCAACTGTTTCATGCAGCTTCCCTCTTATGTGGCCGACAGTTATATCTCCAGAGGTGAGATGGCTGAACTCTGTATGCCAGATTCTTTGCAACCTGTGCATGTTCTCCCTGCAGAGGGAGGTGTGGATGTTTTCATATCTGCCTCTAATGCAGGAAAGGAATATCTGGAAAATTTTATAGGATTTGTCAGGCGTTCTCTTCCTGGTTTATAAGCAGCAGTTTGTCTCCAGGCTGCAGTTCAACGCTTCCGTTGGGTACAATATAACCATCGTTCCGCTTGATGAGAATTACAAGGGTTTTTTCTGGCAATGCTATCTCCTTTAGAGTGTTGCCTTTTTCCATCATGGCCGGGAGCAGGGTCATTTCATGCAGGTTGGCATTGATGTATTCCGGAATTTCCAGCCCGAAATTCTCTATGCCGCGTGGCTTTCCGGGCAATGCAAGTTTCAGTTTGCGTGCAAAATAGGGAATTGTCATTCCCTGGACTGTCAGCGAGATAAGTGTTATCAGAAATACTATGTTGAATATCTGGTCTGAGTATTCGACACCAGCCACTACAGGGTAGGTGGCAAATATGATGGGTACGGCCCCGCGCAGGCCGACCCAACTTATGAACAGTTTGGCTTTAGGCCTGATCTTTCTGAACGGAAGGAGCGAGATAAAGACACTCAACGGCCTTGCAACCAGAATCATGAATACGCTTATCATGATTCCGACAGGCAGGATCCTGATCATCTGGCCCGGATTTACAAGCAATCCCAGAATGAGGAACATGACTATCTGGAAAAGCATTGTCATGCCGTCGAAGTACTTTGTAATGGCTTTTTTGTGTACTATTTTCCTGTTCCCCACCATCATGCCGGCAATATATACTGCAAGGTATCCGTTACCGCCTATCAGGTCTGTAAGCGAGAAGAGGAAAAGTGCAAGGCTCATTATCATAAGAGAGTAGAGCGATTCGGCCTGCACGTCTATTTTGTTTGCAACCCATACTATTCCCTTTCCGCCCAGATAACCGAATGCCCCGCCGATAATGAACTGGGTCAGGAACGATGCGATTATGTGGGGCAGATTGGATTCTGCCGCCGATGACGATGCCGCCTGTATGAAGGCGATTGTAAGCATGTAGGCCATCGGGTCGTTGCTTCCGCTCTCAAACTCCAGCGTGCTTTTCAGATTGTATTTAAGCCTTATGTTCTGCGAACGAAGGATGTTGAACACAGAAGCCGAGTCTGTTGAGGATGCGGTTGAGGCAAGCAGGATGGATGTGGCCAGCGGCATGTATATGTTGGTCCATGAGAAGCCGGATATCCAGAAGATGAAAATTCCTGTAATGAGTGCGGTAAGCAGTACTCCAAGAGTCGACAGCATGAAGCCTTGCTTCCAGATGGGCTTTACGCTGCTCCATTGTGTGTCCATGCCTCCCGAAAAGAGGATTATCGTAAGGGCGACTGCTCCTATGAACTGGGTCAGCGCAGCATTGTTGAATTCTATCCCCAGACCGTCGGTCCCGAAAAACATTCCCACGAAGAGGAAAAGCAACAGGGAGGGAATGCCGAATCTTGAACCGGCTTTCCCTACCACTATACTTACGAAGATAAGTATTGCACCTACCAGTATGATGTTGTCGAAATTCATCCTGCCTTCTGAAATGCGATGTTACCTTATTAGAACCTGGTCTATTTCTCCTATCACAAGGCTGCCTCCTGCAACGCGCGGAATGCAGACTATCATCATCCATTCTTCCATTTGGATTGTGGCATTTCTGAATACCTCATTCTTGAATGTAAAGGTAAGGCTTTGTGTCTGCTCCGGAATCTCTGTCCCGGCTTCCTTCAGGTTGAAGAACAGTGCGGGTTTTCCGTTGTAGACTCCAAGACCTCCTTCGCCTGCAATTTCTGATTCGAGTTTTTCCCCGTTTACGGCCGTGAGGAATATTCCGTTTTCTTCAACGATTTTTATTATGTTGCCTGGAATCTTTTCGGGCGCTATGACAGTAAAGCCCTCTACGGTGAGAGGCTCTGTCTCAGAAGTGTTTGTGAATCCTGTAAATTGCGTCTTGTCTGCAGGGCGTATATTCGCCATGTGATGGCCTTCATGTTGTGTGGCGCCGGCAGATGTCTTTTCCACAACTGTAGCAGAGACTGTCTGTACAGGAGTCTGCGCACTCTGCATGTTGCCGCCGTTATCCAGATCTGCAGCATAACTGAGCAGGGCGGCCCTTGCCTTTTCCGTTACGGAATTCACCAGATTTATTGTCTGCCTTCTGTAGTCTCCCGTTCCGCCAACCAGTTTCGTCTTGGTCTTGTTGAGAGCATACCGGTCTGTGATATAGTCTTCTGCCTTGATCTGCTCGTTCGGATTGTCTGAAGAGGGGTTGTTCGTATATACGAATCTCATGAAACTGAGACTGCAGCCGCCGTCATGGCAGTCTGCAACAAGAAAATAGTTTATGTTTATCTTGCTCGGGAAAAGGCCTACCCTTACCTGGGCCTTCTCCATTCCCCTCACTGTTATGCGGTTTACAGATTTGTCGTTGCTTATCAGCTGCCTGCCTTCACCGGTATATTCCAGTGCGGCCCATTCGCTCAGCGCATTGAATACCTGAGTGGCGTCAAGCCCTTTTACGGTTATCTCCCTGTCGAAGATTACCCTGCCGTCCACCAGGTTGACAGCCCCTTCAAGATATTTGTCGTCGCTGTTTTGGGAAAAAGCCGTTGCCGGCAATAACGCAAGGATTATCAGATAGAAAAATCTTTTCATAATAGAAACCGTTAGATTGTGAATCATACAAAGATAATAATTTGACGGCCACTTAGAGCATTTAAATAAGGAAATTCATGGCAGTATGGCGCCTGTTATCATTATATATGTTTGTAAAAACCGGAAAAGAAACAGTTCAACCCCAACGGAATTATTTGAGTTTGAAGATGTAGGTGATTGTGCCCTCCTGTACTGCAGGGGCAGATGCATTCACATTGAAGACCGCCTTGTATGCAGCCTTTTCTGCCGCATCCCACAGGGCTTTGTCCTGTACAGTGGTGCCGCTTGCGCCTGGAACGGCATTGGTCACCTTGCCATACTGGTCTACCATGATTCTTACTACAACGCGTCCTTCTTTGTTTACCGTGTAATCAGGAAACGGCAAAGCTCCCATGACATTGCGTCCCTTAAGGTTTGCTTTGGGAGAATTGTCTGTGTCTCCATATCTTGTATTTCCCTGTGGTACACCTGCCCTGAGTGCGTTGCTGACCCTTTCGGCGGTCTGGGCTGCCAGAGTGTCTGATTTGCCTCTGGCAGAGGCGAACAGTGCGCGGGTGTCTATTTCAGTTCTTTCCGGTTCGTATCTTTCAACTTCTCCCTCTTCCCCGGCAGTTGCCTCCTTCCCGACTGAAGGCTCTTCTGCAATTGTCTGTGCCTGGGAGCGCTGGGCCAGAATTACATCATTTTCCGGCCTGGCGTCGTCTGCTTTTGGAACATTGCCTGCCTCCACTTCTATCGGCGTATACTCTTCCTGCGTAAAATCCAGCAGCAGGCCGGTCTGCTGCTCAGGCGGATAGTGCACCTTGACCCCGGCAGAAATACAGACAAGCAGCAGGACTGCATGGAACAGTACCGTTGCGGTTGCTCCGATTATCCTTGCCGAACGCTCCTTTCGTCTGAAGTCAGTCTGAGTCATCTGGATGCAGATATTTGTTTTCTACGGTTAAACTTTACATGGGTTACTCCGGTGCAGTGGCCAGAATAACCTTGTACTTGTTCCTTTTGGCAATGTTCATAAGATTTACCACCTGTTCTATGGGAACGCTTTTGTCTGCATAGATTGAAAAGGTCGGGTCGTCGGTATCCATGAGCAGTTTCTGGATGGCGGGTTCTATCTCGTCGAAACGCACCGGTTTCTGGTTGCCGTTTATGTGATAGGTGAAAGTGTTGTCTTTCTGATAGTGCTTTATTGAGATACTCACCTGCTGCTTGGCCGAAATCTGGTTCGTGCTCTTGGGCAGAAGCAACTTGAGCGCGTTAGGGTTTATCAGCGTCGAGGTTACCAAAAAGAAGATGAGCAACAGGAACACGATGTCTGTCATAGACGACATGCTGAACGAAGCCTCTGCTTTTGTCCTTTGTTTTATAGCCATGGCAAGTTGTTTTTTACGCTCTATTTTGCAGGCTCATGGAGCAAGTCCATAAACTCTATGGTGTTGTTTTGCATCTTGAATACCAGATCTGAAATCCTGGCGGTAAGATAGTTGTAGCCAAAGTAGGCGAGAATGCCCACTATCAGGCCGGCAACAGTCGTTACCATAGCGGTGTATATACCTCCTGAAAGGAGTGTTATATCTATATTGTTGCCTGCCGCAGACATGTTGTAAAACGCCTGTACCATACCTATTACCGTTCCTAAAAATCCAATCATGGGCGCACCTCCCGCGATGGTGGCAAGCATCGGCAATCCCTTTTCCAGACGGGCAACCTCTACATTTCCCATGTTCTCAACTGCAGTCTGGATATCCTGCAGCGGCCGGCCAATCCTTTCCACTCCTTTTTCTATGAGTCTGGAAACAGGCGTGTCATTCTTCTTGCACAGCGAAAGCGCTGCATTGATTTTTCCCTGGTGGATATAATCGCGTATGTCCTTCATGAAGTTTTCATCTATTACCGATGCCTTGCGGATATCCCACCACTTCTGGGCAAAGATGTAAATTGTAAGTATCGAGAGCAGAAAAAGAGGAATCATGAGCCATCCGCCCTTTATGGCCATATCTATAAGCGAAAATGAAAGTTCCTCCTGGACCGGAACTGCCTCTGCTACTACAGAAGATGGGTCTGATTGTAAAATAGCTGTCAGAATCATGTCATGCAACTTTTAATAGTGTTCAAAAAAAAGATGTGCGAATATACGCAGAAGCCGAGAGCAGAGCAAATTTATTTGCATCACCCTATTTGGAGATATAAGAAGCGAAGCGACAGATGCGAGAGCTCTGTACGGCGCAAACATGTTTGCAGCCGTGCAGGCCTCGAGCAACTGTGAGTGCCG
>JADINB010000154.1 GCA_017694275.1 Candidatus Egerieousia excrementavium
AGTGTGGATACGCTTGCATATTCCCGTGAACATTCGCTTTCGGTAGAGATGGCGGCACGGGAGCTGCGCTACGGGTGGTTCGAGGAACTCAGGCAAAAAAGCGGGGCAGACTATGTGGCGGTGGCACATAACGCAAATGACAATGCCGAGACGCTTTTGCTTAACCTTTGCCGTGGAACAGGAATAAAAGGGCTCTGCGGAATGCGTGAACTTGACGGGCGGCATATCCTCAGGCCGCTGTTGGGCTTTTCGCGTGCCCAGATTGAATCTTATCTGAAACAGAATTCCATACCGTTCAGGACAGACAGCACTAATGCAGAGAACACATTTTCGAGAAACAGAATACGCAACAGTGTACTTGCCGAACTGAAACAGATAAATCCATCGGTAATCTCTACCCTCAACAAAAATATGGAGCGGTTCCGTATGGCATCGGCCGTTCTGGAGAGGGCAGCAGGTGAATTGCGCAGGAAGTTTTCCGTTTCGGGAAAGGAGTATGCCGGGCGGATTGCAGACAGGGGCGGGGTGGCGGCATTTCTGACCGCATGCCTGTCGGAATGCCGGATAAGGGAGGTCATAGACACGGCCTCACTTGCAAAAGAGGGGAAAGATGTTTGCGGATATGTAATGTATGAGGTTCTTTCCGGTTATGGTTTCAATCCTTCCCAATGTTCAGACATGGCTTCCGCAGCAGAGAGTGCGGAGAGTAAGAGAATTGAAAACGATGCCTTTGTCGCAATAGCCGGAAGGGGTCTTCTGAAGGTTTACGATGCGACTCTCTTTGCTGTGCCTGATTCTGTAAAGATTGATTTCCAGCCTGCCTGCAATACATTCGAGACTGCCTTCGGTTCTTTGCGGCTGCGTTTCTCGCTTCTGCCATACGAAAAAGGAATGACTGGCCTGCGGGAAGAGAGGTCGCTTTTCATAACTGCCGACAGCCTGCATTTTCCGTTGCTGCTCAGATCTGTGCAGCCAGGCGACAGATTTTCGCCGTTCGGGCTTGGAGGAAGCAAGAAACTGTCGGACTACTATACTGATTTGAAGATTGACAATGCAATAAGGAGACTTGTACCGCTTCTTGAGGACAACACCAAAAAAAGCCCCGACAATATTGTGGCATTGCCGGGGCTTGAGATCTCGAACCGCTTCAAGGTTACTTCAGAGTCAAGGACTCTTTTGAAAATCACCCTTCTGTAACTTAGTATGCAAATTCGTAGAGGTAGGGCACACGCGCCAGATGCTCTATCTTGTTCTGGCTTTTGAGGAATGAGTAGCACTCTTCTATCATCCCCTGCGGTGTCATTGAAACTGTGCTTTCACTGCCTTCAATCATTTTCAGGAACTTGTCCATGGAACTTTCCATATTGGGATACTCCACGACGCGGTATTCGGTCACCCCTCCCAGCATGGCCGCATACTCAATTGCCTTCTTTATGCCTCCTGTTTCATCTGCAAGTTTGATTTCCTTTGCCATTGCCCCGGCCCATACACGTCCCTGGCCGACTGAATCCACATATTCCACGTTCAGATTCCTGCCCTCTGCCACAAGGGTGGTGAATTTTGTATAGATGTCTTCTACCGCATCCTGGAAATATTCTATTTCTTCCTGATTGAGCGGGCGTACACCCATAAAGGCATCGGAGTGTTCGTGAGTCTTGAGCGAAACTGAATTTATGTCCAGGTGTCTGTCGAGCAGCCTGCCGTAGTTTACTGCCATGCTGAATACTCCGATGGAGCCGGTAAGGGTTGTCCTGTCTGTGAAAATCCTGTCGGAATTTGCAGAAATCCAGTATCCTCCGCTGGCAGCATAGTCTCCGAAGCTTACAATCAGGGGCTTTGACTCTCTAAGTTCTTCGAGTTCAAGCCTTATGAGTTCTGCGGCCATTGCATCTCCTCCAGGTGAGTTCACTCTCAGCACCACAGCCTTTACAGATGAATCTCCGGCCACTTTCCTGATAACCGGACAGAGTCTCTTTGCAACCAGCCCCTCCTGGCCGTCCATGCTTATCTCACCCTCTGCATAAATGACGGCGATTTTGTCTTTTATCTTGAAATTCTGTGTGCTGGCTATTTTGGCGTATTTCGCGAGGCTTATAAACTTCAGCTCCTCCTCTTTTTCTACGCTTGCAAGGGTGCACAGGTTGTCTGCCATCTGCTGTTCCGTAACCGTTTCGTTTACCAGCCCGTATTCGACCATACTTTCCGCGTTGCCGAGAGACAGAGTATTTACAAGTCTGTTGAAATCGTCAACTTCCAATTCTCTACTGTTGCATATCTCAGTTGCCCAGCACTCCCAGATTGCATCCATCATAACCTGGTTCTGCTCTCTGTTCTCCTTGCTTATGTCATTGGAAACGAACTGTTCGGCCGCAGCCTTGAACTTTCCGTGGCGGATGAGTTGGAACTCTATGCCTAATTTGTCTAACAAATCCTTGAAAAACATCATGTTCATGCCGATTCCGGCAATTATGGCCTGGCCGTCTCTGTTCATGTATACCTTGTCTGCCACCGATGCAACATAATAGCCTCCCTGGGAGAAGTTGTCTGCATACGCAATTACGGGCTTGCCTGAATCTCTGAATCTTGCAAGAGCGTCTCTGATCTCTTCCAGAGCCGTCATACTCATTGCGACTCCGCTTGCATTTATGTAGATGAACTTGATGTTCGGGTCTGCAGCAGCCTTTTCTATTGCGTTTACGGCAGCCAGAATTCCGGTAGACTCTTCGCTGCCAAGCCTGAACGATGTGAGTGAGATAGACTGGAACGGGTCGTTGCTGCCTCTTTCCGTGACAGGTTTTGATAGATCTATCTTTAGTATGGCCTCATGGGAAAGCGCTGCGGGTTCGCTGCTTCCTCCAAGGCTCACAAGGGCGCCTATCATGCCGAACAGCACAAAAAATGAAATAGTGATGGCTGCCAGTGCGCCTATGAATGCAGCCAACAGTGTCTTTAGAAAACTCTTCATGTGATATCCAGTTAAATTTGTCTTGAATTGTCTTTTGCCTTGGCAAAAATAAGAAAATAATACCAATCTGGCCCGGCGGAGATAAGTAAAAATTTAGTACTTTTGTGCGATTGTAAACATCCGTAATAACAGAGTTAGAAATGAAGAAAATTTTTACACTGTCGTTTTTTTTGACATTTATGCTTATGCCATTCTGTTTCTTCGGACAGCAATGGGTCAGAGTGAACCAGCTCGGGTATATGCCGCAAAGCGTGAAAGTTGCGGTATTCATCTCTACAGACGATACCGATGCCGGGGATTTTACCGTTTGTGATGCCGCTACCGGCAAGGTGGTCTACAGCGGAAAGGCTGAGAGAGCTGCAAATGCGGCAAAATGGGGCATGAAGAGTGCCTGTCGTCTGAACTTTTCAGATCTGAAGAAGTGCGGTGGATATTATGTGGAGTTCAACGGTGTAAAGTCAGACAATTTCAGGATAGATTATGACGTGTATGACGGTACGGCAGATTTCATGCTTGTCTACATGAGACAGCAAAGATGCGGTTATAACCCTTACAATGATACGCTTTGCCATCAGCACGACGGCTATATCGTGGATCATCCCACACGCAGCGGAGAAAAGGTCGACGTTACAGGCGGCTGGCATGACGCAACCGATTACCTGCAGTATCTTACCACTTCGGCAACTGCCACATATCACATGATGTTCGCTTATGCGCAGCAGAAAGACAAGTCTGTATTCAAGGATCTTTACAATGCGGCCGGACAGCCCGGCTCTAACGGGATTCCGGATATTCTGGACGAGGTCAGATGGGGGCTCGAGTGGATGCTCAAGATGAATCCCGAAGATAAAGTGATGTTCAACCAGATTGCCGACGACAGAGACCATGCCGGATTCAGGCTGCCTTACAAGGACAGCGTGGATTACGGATGGGGCAAGGGAACCGGCCGTCCGGTTTACTTTGTTACCGGAGAACCTCAAGGGCTCGGAAGATGGATTAACAGAACTACAGGAGTGGCTTCCACTGCGGGCAAGTTTGCCTCTACATTCGCTCTCGGTGCTGAGCTTTTCAAGGATATTGACAAGGAGTTTGCAGAGAAGATGTCTGTAAAGGCATTGCAGGCATTCAACTTTGCGGAGGAGAAGCCCGGCAATACACAGACTGCATGTCTTGTCTCTCCCTATTTTTATGAGGAGGATACCTATACAGATGACATAGAGCTTGCTGCCGCAACCTTTTATAATCTTACCGACGGTGCATACTGGCTCAAGAGAGCAGATTACTGGGGGGAACTCGAGCCCGTATCTCCGTGGATGGAACTGGGCAGGGGCAGGCACTATCAGTTCTATCCGTTCATAAATCTCGGCCATTATTATCTGGCCAGCTCCGATGACGCGGCGGTGGCTGCAAAATACAGCGAGTTTATGAGACAGGGTCTGGAGTCGCTCAGAAAAAGAGCCGAGGGAGACCCGTTCATGAACGGCATTCCTTATATATGGTGTTCAAACAACCTGACTTCTGCTGCAATAACCCATGCAAGGCTCTACAACAAGGCAACAGGCGATTCTACCTACGTGGAGATGGAGGCGGCATTGAGAGACTGGCTCTTCGGCTGCAACCCGTGGGGTACAAGCATGATTGTAGGTCTGCCTGACGGGGCGCGCGATCTGCCTATGCATCCGCACTCTTCGTATACTGTCGTAAATGGAGACCTTACATATGGAGGACTGGTAGACGGTCCTGTATACAATACCGTATTTCAGGAGAGAGCGGGCAATTCTCTCAGAAATCCCGACTCTTTTGCAGTACTCAACAAGGGCATTGCTGTCTATCATGACGACATAGGTGATTATGCAAGCAACGAACCGACCATGGATGGTTCTGCAGGGCTGACCTACTACTTCGCGGCAATGGAGAACGAGGGGCGCGAGGCCCGCACTCTCCAGCTGGAGAGAGACCAGTGGGGAGCAACGGTAAGAATAGAACCCGGAAAGAAGAACATATATCTCGTATTTACCGCCGACTCTCTTTTCCAGGGAGCGGAGAGAATACTCAAGACATTGAAGAGTGAGAAGGTAAAGGGTTCGTTTTTCCTTACCGGCAACTGCCTGAGGATGGATGAACACAAGAATGTGATAGAGAAGATTATCAAGGCCGGCCATTACGTGGGAGGCCATTCCAACGGGCATCTGCTATATGCAGAGTGGGGAAACAGGGATTCCCTGATAGTGTCACGTGAAGCTCTGGTGGAGGATATAAAGGCCAATGCCAGGGAACTGGAGAAGTTCGGGATATCAAAGGAGGAATCTGTATGGTTCCTTCCTCCTTACGAGTATTACAACAAGGAGAGCGTATTCCTGACCGAAGCTCTGGGATACAGGGTACTCAACTATACACCCGGAACGGCTACGCCTGCAGACTATACAGACCCTTCAATGCCTAATTACGTTTCGTCGCAGACTCTTATTGAGAGACTCTATAATTTTGAAAAGTCACAAGGCCTGGACGGTGCGATTATCCTTATTCATCCGGGTGTGAATGAGAACAGGACAGACCGTCTTTACAACAGGCTGGGTGAAATAATAAAGAATCTTAAATCAAAAGGCTACTCGTTTAAGTCTCTCAACGAGATAGAGAGCGACATTCAGTAATGTACAGAATTGTAGAGAAAAAGTATTTAAGCAGTTCCATAGTACTCATGAAAGTTGAAGCTCCCCGTCTTGCCAGATCGGCAAAGCCGGGGCAGTTTCTGATTGTCAGGACCGGAGAGCTCGGAGAGCGTATTCCGCTTACCGTATGTGATTTTGATGCGGATGCAGGAACTGTGACCATCGTAATACAGATAGTAGGGGCTTCGAGCAGGAAAATCTGCAATCTGGAGCAGGGCGACAGCTTTACAGATGTTGCCGGCCCGCTGGGCAGACCGTCGGAGTTTATGAATGTGGAAAAAGGGCAGCTTGTGGGAAAGCGTTTCCTCTTTATAGCAGGCGGGCTCGGTGCTGCTCCGGTTTATCCTCAGGCCAAATACCTGCATCAGGCAGGGGCGAAAGTGGATGTGATTCTCGGAGCCAGGAGTGCAGCCATGATTATCCTTGACGAGGAGCTGGGGCGTGTGTCAGACAATCTGTATATATGTACCGACGACGGGACAAGGGGCGAGAAGGGAATGGTGACCTCTCTTCTGGACTCGCTTATGGAGCGTGGAGAAAAGTATGATGCGGCAATCTGCATAGGACCAATGATAATGATGAAGTTCGTGACGCTTGCCGCGAAAAGGTATGCCTTGCCTTTGACGGTAAGTCTCAATACCCTTATGGTGGACGGTACGGGAATGTGCGGGGCATGCAGGGTTACGATAGGAGGCAAGACCAAGTTCGCATGTGTGGACGGTCCGGAATTTGATGCGTACCTTGTAGATTTTGATGAGGCTATGTTAAGACAGACAATGTATAAGACAATGGAGGCTGAAGCCGACCATAAATGCTGCCATGCAGGCATGGGAGAGAAGTAGAGATGGCAAACAATATTCCCAGGGTTCCTGTCAGGGAGCAGGAACCTTCTGTAAGAAGGAGAAACTTTGAAGAGGTAAGTTACGGTTATAACGAACAGGAGGCCCTGCTTGAGGCATCGCGTTGCCTTAACTGCAAAAGGCCGCTTTGTGTGGAGGCCTGCCCCGTATCTGTAAAGATACCTTTGTTCATAAGAGAGATAACGGCGGGGGATTTCAGACGGGCAGCCGAGATAATTGCCGAAGACAGTTCGCTTCCGGCAGTATGTGGCCGCGTGTGTCCGCAGGAGTCGCAGTGCGAAGGGTCATGTATAAAGGGTGTCAAGGGGCAACCTGTGGCTATCGGCAAACTTGAGCGCTTCGTTGCAGACTGGAGCAGGACAAACGGTGTGGAACCCGGCGGGAAGGCGCAGCCCAACCATGTGAAGGTCGCGGTAATAGGCAGCGGTCCCAGCGGTCTTGCATGTGCGGCAGATCTTGCCAAGGCCGGTTACGACATAACCATATTCGAGGCGTTGCACAAGGCAGGCGGAGTGCTGCAGTATGGTATACCCGAGTTCAGGCTTCCAAAAGAGAGCGTGGTTGCCCATGAAATAGAGAACCTGAAGTCTCTGGGCGTGAAAATCGAGACCAACGTGATTGTAGGCAAGACTGTCACCATAGACCAGCTTCTGGAAGAGGAGGGGTTCAAGGCCATATTCATAGGACAGGGTGCGGGACTTCCCAAGTTCATGAACATACCGGGAGAAAACCTCAACGGTGTGTTTTCGGCAAACGAGTTTCTTACCAGAAACAACCTTATGCAGGCCTACAGGGAAGATGCCGACACGCCTATCTATGCGGGCTCCAGAACGGTTGTGGTAGGAGGAGGCAATGTGGCCATGGATGCGGCCAGAACGGCCCTCAGGCTCGGCGCGGAGGTAAAGGTCGTTTACCGAAGGACCGAGAAGGAACTGCCGGCCAGGGAAGAAGAGGTTGCCCATGCAATGGAGGAGGGGATAGAGTTTGAGTTTCTAACCAATCCCGTTGAGATAGTTTCAGACGGAGCCGGACGTGTAAGGGCGGTGAGGTGCGAGAAAATGGAACTTGGCGAACCCGATTCAAGCGGACGGCGTTCTCCAAGGCCCATACCGGGTTCTGAATTTGAAATAGAAACCGATGTAGTCATAATGGCGCTTGGAACAGTGCCCAATCCGTTGCTTTCGGCCAAAGGCATAGAACTTAACAAAAGAGGCGGTATCCAGGCCGACGAAAACGGCGTTACCACACGCAGGGGCATTTTTGCCGGAGGAGACGTGGTTACGGGCGCGGCAACCGTAATCCTTGCAATGGGAGCGGGCCGCAAGGCTGCCGCCGCAATAGACAGATATATTAAAAACTTGAATTAGAAATGGCTCAAAAACCAGCAATACCCAAGGGAACGAGAGATTTCGGCGCGAAGGAGATGGCCGGGAGAAACTATATATTCGATACTGTGCGTTCGGTATTTAAAAAATATGGCTATACCCCTCTGGAAACGCCATCCATGGAGAATCTGTCAACCCTGCTTGGCAAGTACGGGGAGGAGGGAGACAAGTTGCTCTTCAAGATTCTCAATTCGGGCGATGCCTTTGCCGGAGTAGAACCCCAGATGCTTCAGAACAGTAATGCGCTGGCAATGAAGGTGTGCGAAAAGGGGCTGCGCTATGATCTGACCGTTCCTTTTGCAAGATATGTCGTACAGCACCACAGCGAACTGGCATTCCCTTTCAAAAGATATCAGATTCAGCCCGTATGGCGTGCCGACAGGCCGCAGAAGGGGCGTTATCGCGAATTTTACCAGTGCGACGTAGATGTGGTGGGCAGCGATTCGCTGCTCAACGAACTTGAGCTTGTGCAGATTGCAGACGAGGTCTTTGGCAGGCTGGGTATCAATGTCTGCATAAAGCTCAACAATAGAAAGGTGCTTTTCGGCCTGTGCGACGTGATGGGCCATCCGGACAAGATGGTGGATATAACTGTCGCGATAGACAAGATAGACAAGATTGGCCTCGATGCTGTAAAGGAAGAGCTTGTGGAGCGCGGCATAGATGAGAGTGCCATAAGGATTCTCGAGCCCGTTCTGCTCATGCAGGGCAGTGCGGAGGAGAAACTGGAGGCTATCGGAGGCGTACTGGCCTCTTCTGAAACAGGCTTGAAGGGCGTTGCAGAACTGAAGGAACTTTTCTCGCTCATCCGCTCTGCCGGAATAAGGACAGGTGTGGAGATAGACCTTTCTCTGGCGCGCGGGCTCAACTACTATACGGGTGCCATATTCGAGGTAAAGGCTCTCGATTTTACAATAGGCAGCATTTGCGGCGGCGGACGGTACGACAATCTTACAGGCATCTTCGGGCTTGCAGGGCTTTCGGGAGTGGGCATCTCCTTCGGGGCTGACAGAATCTACGATGTGCTCAGCGGGCTTGGCAAGTTCCCCGATGACGCAATTGAGGGCAGTCGCGCCCTTTTTGCAAACATGGGTAGAGAAGAGGTGAAGGCACTGTTGCCCTTGGCAGCATCATTGAGAGATGCCGGTATAAACTGTGAGATCTATGCAGACAGCGTGAAGCTTAAAAAGCAGTTCGACTATGCAGACAGAAAGGGTATCCCGTTCATGATAATAATAGGCGAGAGCGAGGTCGCCTCGCATACAGCCAATGTCAAGAATCTTTCTACTGGGGAGCAAAAGACTGTAAATCAGAGTGAATTAGTAGATTTTCTGCTATGTGCGGAAAAATAATTTGCTTTTAAGAAAAATAAATTCTATCTTTGCGGTCCAATATCGCGGAGTAGAGCAGTTGGTAGCTCGTCGGGCTCATAACCCGGAGGTCGTAGGTTCGAGTCCTACCTCCGCTACTAAAAATGAATAACGCTGGCTTTGAGTTTGGCGTTATTTTTTTTCAATCAAGTGAGGTATGGAAAATATCGAGAGCCAAGAAGAGGCAGGCAGGACTCCGTCTGGCAACGGCAGGAGGGTTGTCAGATGTATAAAGGAGGTTCTTCCCATAGCTACCAGGACAGCCTTGTGGATTATCAAGATAACTGTCGGAGTCTCTCTTGCCATATTGTTTCTCAAATATTTCAACATACTGCCCCTCTTTTCTGACTTCATAAGTCCGGTCTTCAATTATCTCGGCCTGCCGGGTGAGGCTGCGCTGGCCTATGTTACCGGATATTTCGTAAATGTCTATGCCGCAATATCTGTGGCGGCTTCCCTTGAACTTGATGTCAGGGCAATGACAATACTCAGCGTGATGGTACTCTGTTCGCATAATATGATAACAGAGACTGCTGTTCAGAAAAAAAGCGGTTCTTCCGCCGTGAGAATAGTTCTGGTGAGGACTATTTCGGCCTTTTTCCTGGCTTTTGTCCTGAACCGTTTTCTGCCGGGAGAGGTTGTTTCGGCATCTGGGTCTGAAAGCGGTGAGGAACTTTTGCTGGGTGCAATGTTAAGGGAGTGGGCGGTTTCCACCCTCTGGCTGATTCTCAAGATGGGAGTTCTGATATATTCTCTCTCAATAATGCAGAAACTGCTTGCAGAGTTCGGCGTGATAAAGTTGATTTCAAAGTTCCTCAAGCCGTTGCTGGCGGTTTTCGGCCTGCCCGCGCGTACTTCCCTGCTATGGATTGTGGCAAACATTCTCGGGCTTGCGTATGGGGCGGCGATTATGATACAGGAGAGCAGAAGCGGAAAAATTTCCCGTGGAGACATAGACCTTTTGAACACGCATATATCAATAGCACACAGTAACTTCGAAGACTTGTTCCTTCTTTCGTCTGTAGGCGGGATCTGGTATGTCCTGCTGCTTTCGAGGTGGCTTATGGCCATGGTTCTGGTGTGGTTGCAGAGGCTGGAAATTTTTGTGGCGGATAAAATCAGAAGTCGAATCTAAAAAATTATTATCTTTACCGGTCATTATGGAGAGTGAAAAAATCAGATGCTTGATTATCGGCAGCGGCCCGGCAGGGTATACCGCGGC
>JADINB010000155.1 GCA_017694275.1 Candidatus Egerieousia excrementavium
TGAAACGTTACCTTCGGAGACGTTGTCACCGGAGAGGGCAATGGTCGCACCCTACACGGGTGCGTGGATTGAAACCTGTTGTAATGCACCCGATGAGGGCCACGATGAGTCGCACCCTACACGGGTGCGTGGATTGAAACGCGCTCAATCCCACCTACCTGCTTGACAGGGTGGCGTCGCACCCTACACGGGTGTGTGGATTGAAACATGAGAGGATAGCGGGAGAGGGAGAAGTCCATGTCGCACCCTACACGGGTGCGTGGATTGAAACCATGGAGCCGGAGATAACCAACGGCGACATCGTGGTCACACCCTACACGGGTGCGTGGATTGAAACACCGCACAGATGGAGAATGTTTATTGGTACCCCTGGTCGCACCCTACACGGGTGCGTGGATTGAAACAGCCTGTACAAGTACACAAGAGACACTGACGATGAGTCGCACCCTACACGGGTGCGTGGATTGAAACCGGCAAGCGATGTCTACGCATGGGCGAAGGCAGCGTCGCACCCTGTACGGGTGCGTGGATTGAAACTACGATTCTCGACAAAGAGCGCCCCAAATACTCGGTCGCACCCTGTACGGGTGCGTGGATTGAAACTGGACAGCGAATATGATGTAGAAAGGAGCTATGATATCTCCGAAAAATTATGCTGATAGTTACCTCCCCTTTTGCATTCGGCTTTCTGTTCCGGATGACAAACTTACCTTTCGGCTTCAATCGCTTCGGCTTCGCCATAAACTTACTGTGTGGTTACTATGATTTTACATAGGAATTAAAAGCAAATACAGTAAGTTTTTGGTAAGTTTATTCTCCAACATATGCCCTACAGTACCTTATGACGGGCATAAAAAAGGCACCCTGAAAAGGTGCCTCAGTAAGTTTATTTCGAGGCCTGAAGCCTCTGAAATGCCGTTTTCGCTGTTAGTATTCTTCTTCGTTGAAGAAAAAGTCTTCTTTGCTTGGATAGTCGGGCCATATATCTTCTATGCTGTCGTACGTCTCGCCGTCGTCCTCAAGGTCATTCAGATTTTCTATAACCTCGAGAGGAGCTCCGGAGCGAGTGGCGTAATCTATGAGCTCATCCTTTGTTGCAGGCCATGGAGCATCTTCCAGTTTAGATGCCAGTTCAAGTGTCCAATACATATCAAAAAACTAGTAATTAGATAAATAAATGTTATTGACTACTATTAGGGGCTGCAAATATAGTAAAAAATTGATTATGGCAACCAAAATATCTCTTTTCCTCCGCATTTGTGGCAATAATATCTCCCGAGGGTAAAAAGATAGTCTGAAAGACGGTTCAGATACTTTATCCCTGTTGCCACAGAATCAGCGCTTTCACATTGTTCATGGCTCTCTTCCGACTGGCCGCCCGGCCGGCATCCGTATCCGGTTATCGCTATGGCATGCCTCTCTGCCCTGCGGCATATCGTTCTTGCAACATGGCATTCCGAAGAGACCCTCGGCGCTCCCGGCAAAATGAAGGCCGTCTGGGCGGGAATCTCGTCGGTCATCCTGTCTATCTCCTTTTCCAGAAAGAGAATCTCCTTTTCGGAAAGCTCTTTCATCTTTTTTGCGGTACCGTCAGATGCAAAATGGGCAGAGATGAGCATAAGTTCCTTTTGGATCTTCTCCAGAATATCGCGTTCAACCCCTTGGGGTGCATCGCTTATCACTACTCCTATATAAGAGATAAGTTCGTCGACATCTCCGTATGCTTCCACGCGGGGATGGTTCTTGGCAACTCTTTTGCCGCCTACAAGGGAGGTGCTCCCCTTGTCGCCGCCTTTGGTATAAATTTTCATATCCTGTGTTTTTTAGTTGAAGACAGTCCGGTCATTGTTTGTTGAATCGCTTTCAATCTTCCCGTCGCGCAATCTTATGATTCTTCTTGCATATTTTGCAATATCCTCTTCGTGAGTCACGATAATTACAGTATTCCCCTCTTTGTAGATCTGTTCAAAGAGCATCATTATGTCTATAGATGTCTTTGTGTCGAGATTGCCTGTGGGTTCGTCGGCCAGTATTATGGATGGCCTGTTTATAAGAGCACGTGCTATGGCAACCCTTTGTCTCTGTCCTCCGGAAAGTTCTGAAGGCTTGTGCTCCATCCTCTCTCCAAGTCCCACATTGTTGAGTGCTTCAATGGCCCTCCGTTCCCTTTCTTGGCGCGGAATGCCGGAGTAGATAAGCGGCAGCGCCACGTTCTCCATTGCATTGTAGCGTGGAAGCAGGTTGAACGACTGGAAGATAAAACCAATCTCCCTGTTCCTTATGTCGGAAAGCATATTGTCGTCCATATTGCTTACATCCGTACCGTTTAAAAAATAACTTCCCTCCGTGGGTGTGTCCAGGCAGCCGAGAATATTCATGAGAGTGGATTTTCCCGAGCCTGACGGCCCCATTATGGCTACATATTCATTCCTGCTTATGGAAATGTCCACTCCGTCCAGAGCATTTACCTTCTGTGTTCCCAGGGTGTAGATTTTCTTAATCCCCTCAATCTTTATAACCTCCATATATCTACTGTTTTAAAATTTCGCATTCCATCCTGAAATACTCCAGCATGGCCCTCTTCAGTGCATCAAGGGCCAGCGGCCCGTTCCATTTGTCACGGTCCTGTACGCCAACCTCATTGGAGACGGCCCTGAGTTGAAAGAAAGGAATCTTTTCCATCTGGCATACAAAGTGGAGGGCGGCTCCTTCCATATCTTCAATTTGAGAACTGAACTTTTCAACCATCTCCTCTTTCTTTGCCGGACTTCCTGTAAATGTCTGCCTGGTTACGGCAGAGGCGCTTCTGAACCGTTTGAGAAACTCTTCTGTCGCCATGTCTGCCTCTTTTCTGTACAGGGCTCCGTCTTTAAACGGGAATATATTGGAATCCAATACTTTGGTATCGAAAAGTGTCTTCAGCCCGCTTGGCGTGTCAAACCCCAGGTCTCCGATATACGCCTTTTCTATGAGGGCGACGCTGCCTATCGGAAAATCCTTTATGCAATAGCTGCCGGCAAGCCCTATGAGTATGGCAATGTCGTAGCACTCCTTTGCGGCCTTTGCCTCGCAGATTTTCCTTGTGATGGCATAGCATGCCGAAGCCATGCCTATTCCGCACAGCATGAAATCCACCTTGGCTGCATTCTGCAATAATCCCTCGCAGGGTTTGTAGGCGGCAAGCGCAGCATCCAGTTCCTCTTGTTCGGCAGCCATTATAAGGATTCGTTTCATTGTCATGTTTCTTTTAAAGTGAATAGAGAGTGAATTTGAATATCAGTCCGCCGCCGGGATTGTTTTCCACGCTGATTTCTCCGCGGTGGTAGAGTACGGCATTCTTTACGATTGCCAGCCCGAGCCCGGTGCCGCCGGTTTTTCTGGTCCGTCCCTTTTCTATGCGGTAAAACCTTTCGAAAAGCCGTGGAATGGCCTCCTGGGGCACCGACTTTCCTGTATCTGCGTAGGTGAAGTTGATTTTATACCCCCCTTCTCCGGAGATTTGCTCAACTCCTGCAGAAATAGTAATGCGACAGTTTGCTCCTCCATGTTCTACGGTGTTGTCTATAAGGTTTTTAAACAACGAGTAGATAAGGTTGTAGCACCCTTTCAGCTTAAGGTCTGAACTTATAAGCATGTCCAGCTTTATATTGTTGGCTTCCAGTTTGTACCCTATCTCTTCGAGTACGTCCTTTATACACGCGGCAATAGAGAAGGTTTCTATTGTAAAGCTTTTTGAGCCCTCGTCCAGCTTGTTCAGTGTAGATACGTCGTTTATCAGTGAAGATAGCCTGACAGTCTGCGCATAGGCCTTTTCCAGAAAAAGGAGTATCTGCTCCCTGCTCATGTTCTTGTCATGCAGAATGGTTTCGAGATAGGCGCTCAGACCTGTAACAGGGGTCTTGAGTTCGTGGGCTATGTTGTGGCTCATCTGCTGTTTGTAGAGTTTTGTCCTCTCCAGCTGGTCGAACGTGTCGAGTATTTTCTTGCCGACCTTGCCGAACTTGTCTGCCGGGAACTGTATTTTGCTGTAATCCTTGTCCGGGCTGTTCAGAATGTCTGCAAAGTTGTCAAGTGAACTTATGGGGACAGCGAGCTTTCTCGTAAAGTATATTACTATGACAAGCAGGATTATGACGAGTACGATTATTATATACAGGTATTTGTTGTCGTGCTCCATCTGGGGCAGTATGTCTGCATTGTATTCGAGCGCAGTCCTGATATAATATTGGGGATACTTCTTTGCAAAATAGATATACTCCTTATGCGTGGTAGAAGAGACCCTTATTGCTGTTCCGCTTCCCTTTTGGGCAGCCTTTGCAATCTCCTCCCTGTCCAGGTGGTTTTCGGTAAGAGAATCATCGGCATTGTCGAAAATTATCTCCCCGTCAAGGCCTATGATTGTGATTCTCACCTGGCTGGGCAGCGGAATGGAGTCATAGGCAATGTTGTTGTTGCAAATAGACTTGTGGGCAATGTCGTTATACAGTATCAGCGAACTGTTTATGGCCTTGATGCTGTAGTCGCGCTCTTTACCTATCAGGAAAAAGAGAAATGCCAATGCCAGGACAGAGAGTGCCAGCAAAAAGTAGAAAAGAATGTAATATTGATATTTTACCTGCATCTCTTGCTATTTTCTCTTTATTTTTATGTGTTACGGCTGAAAGCAATATCCGTACCCAGACCTGTTGATAATCATATCTCCATGGCTCCCCATCTTCTTTCTCAATCTGGCTATGTGCACGTCGACAGTCCTGTCGAGCACAAAACTTTCATTTTTCCAGACCAGTTTGAGAATATCGTCACGGGAGAAGATTTTGTTCGGGTATCTCACAAGCAAGACAAGTATGTCGTTCTCCTTTTTAGTAAGGAAGATTTCCCTGCCCTTTATATAGACCCGGTGTTCGTTGCAATCAACTACAAGGTCGTTTACGGTTATCTTCGTCTGCTCCTCTTTCTGTATCTCTTCACTGTTTTCCGTTTCGGTGCCCTCCTTTGCCGAAAGCGCATTGTTGCTTTTTTCGCTTCGTGCCAGCAGGGCCTTTACCCGTGCCAGGACCTCCTTTACCGAAAATGGCTTGGAGATATAGTCGTCACCGCCGGCATCAAACCCGCTGAGAATGTCGGGTTCCGTATCCAGGGCCGAGATAAAGATTATCGGTATATTGTTGTGATACTCATTGCGCAGCAGTTTGGCGAGCTTGAACCCGTTTATGCCATCCAGCATTATGTCTAACAGCAGGAGATCATATTTGCCTTTCATCTTGTACAGCGCCTCTTCGGCACTGCTGGCCGTATCAACTTCATACCCTGCCTGCAGCAGATTGTATTGGAGAATGTCGCAAATGGAGTCTTCGTCATCGACAACCAAAATCCTGTAACTTTTTGAATTTTTATCCATATTCAGTATGGCGATAGGTAAACTTGCCTGACAAAGATATGGATTAAAGATGAATATTTGGAAAAATATGCAACACTTTTGTACCTTTGCGCTCCATTTTCAATAAAAGAGAGGTAGATATGTATAGCAAGATTGAGCAGTTCGACGAGAAAACCACGACAGAACTGGCTGCGCACTATAAGGCGATAATCGAGTTATTGGGCGAAAACCCGCAGCGTGAAGGGCTGCTCAAGACTCCGGCAAGGGTGGCCAAGGCCATGCAGTTTCTTATGCAGGGTTATGATGCAGACCCTGTCGCAATACTCAAGTCTGCCCTTTTCAAAGAAGATTACAAACAGATAGTACTTGTAAAGGACATAGAAATCTACTCTATGTGCGAACATCACATGCTGCCATTTTACGGTAAGGCGCATGTGGCGTACATCCCCAACGGCTGGATAACAGGACTCAGTAAAATTCCGAGAGTGGTGGACGCCTTTGCACGAAGGCTTCAGGTGCAGGAGCGCATGACTGTCCAGATAAGAGACTGCATTCAGAATACCCTGAACCCGCTCGGGGTGGCCGTAGTTATAGAGGCGGCACACATGTGCATGCAGATAAGGGGTGTGCAGAAACAGAATTCGGTAACCACCACATCTGCCTTTACCGGAGTGTTCCTTAAAGACATAAGAACCAGGGAAGAGTTTATGAGGCTTATAGGCGTGAGCCTTACCTAGAGGAAGGCTGCTCTTCCAATGCCATGACACTGTTGAAGCAGCGTCGGCAGAGCGGCTCGTAACTCTCTTTTTCACCCAATTCCACCAGTCTGCTGCTGTGTGTTAGCCGGTGCGAGAACTGTGCAAGTTCACCGCACCTTACGCATATTGCGTGTACTTTTGTCACTTCTTCCGCTACGGCCATCAGTGCAGGCATCGGGCCGAACGGTCTTCCGGTATAGTCCATGTCCAGTCCGGCGCAAATGACCCTTATGCCGTTTTCTGCCAGTCTTACGCAGACTTCCACTATGTTTTCGTCGAAAAACTGTACCTCGTCTATTCCAACCACGTTTACATCCTGTGCCAGGAGCAGAATACTCTCCGACGAGTCTACA
This sequence comes from Candidatus Egerieousia excrementavium, assembly GCA_017694275.1. Lineage (GTDB taxonomy): Bacteria > Bacteroidota > Bacteroidia > Bacteroidales > UBA932 > Egerieousia > Egerieousia excrementavium. The sequence goes on from JADINB010000155.1 coordinate 6,489, forward strand.
GGAGTCGATGGTATTGCGTTGGAATCATGTGAGATAACCTGCTCCTTTGAGTACCTTGTATCTACCGAGGGCTTGAATATTTCTACCTTCAGGTTGGCGAATCTGGCCCTTTTCAATCTCCGTATCAGTTCTTCTGTCTTGCCTGAAAACATGGAACCGCAGATTACTTCTATCCGGCCTGCTCTGTTGCTGCTCTCTAAAAACATATTTCCGGGAGTTATTGGGGAGCAAATGTAATAAAAATTAGTATTAAATTTGTCCTCAAAACCAATCGGGATGGAACAGGACAGTTTACAGGAAATAAGGCGCAGCCTGACAGACTCTCTTGAGAGGCTTTTCTTGAAGATGGAATCTCTGGAGCAACGGCTGGGCGAACTGGAGAGAGCAAGTGATGTGAAGGCTTCAGACAATGCTCCGGAAAAGGAAGAAGAGGGGCCGGAAGAGGGTATAGCCTCTGCAGTGGTGTCGGGCTGGCAGAACGGAAGTGAGGAAAATCAGACCGTTGCCGGAGATTTGAATGGAGCCGGCGGCAGCGACTGCGATGAAAATGCTGCAGCCGGAGAAGAGCCGGAGGATGAGGTCTGGAATCTGGAAATGGAACCCTCTGTGCAGCCAAGGCCCGAGGAGGAAAAAATGGAAGATGCAGAGGAGAATGAGCTGGAGCAGACAGTGGAACTTGCAGTTGAGGAGGCCGAGGCGGCGGAAGCTGCCGGTGAAGCGGGAGAGAGTGAGAAAACTGCTGTGACGGAGCAGCCTGCCGGATTGGAAAATGAAACCCACGAAATTGTAAACGAGACTGCGCGTGCAGACTGGTATGACTGGGAGGTCGATTATCCGGCATCGCATATAGACAACATTTACGACGGGATAGGCATAAATGACCGTTATGAGTTTATAAGAGAACTTTTCAATGTAAACGGGAACCTTCATGAAGCGGAACTGCTCTTCAAACGCACCATTGATGACCTTAACCGCCTGGATTCTTTCAAGGAGGTGCTGGTGTACGTAAGGGCCCGTTTCCCGCAATGGGACGAGTTCAGCGACGAAGTCTACAGGTTTTACATGATAGTGAGAAGAAAGTTCAGTTAGAGGGAGACGCAATGGGAAAACTGTATGTGGTGCCGACACCTGTCGGAAATCTTGAAGATATGACACTGAGAGCCATAAGGGTCTTGAAAGAGGCAGACCTTATCCTGGCCGAAGACACGCGTACAAGTTCGGTGCTGCTCAAAAAGTATGATATCCATACCAGAATGGAGAGCCACCATAAATTCAACGAACATAAAAGTTCTGAATCTGTGTGTGAAAAGATTCTCTCGGGAATGAATGTGGCGCTTGTCTCCGATGCAGGGACGCCAGGCATTTCAGACCCGGGCTTTTATCTTGTGCGCAGCTGTCTGCGTGCCGGAATAGATGTAGAGACGCTCCCGGGAGCAACGGCTTTTGTGCCGGCGCTTGTCAATTCGGGCTATCCCAGCGACAGGTTCTGTTTCATGGGCTTTTTGCCTGTAAGGAAAGGCCGGCAGACAAAATTGAGGGAGATTGCTGAAATGGACTGCACTTCAATAGTCTATGAGTCTCCATACAGGCTTGTCAAGACACTCGGGCAGATGGCGGACGCTTTTGGAAGCGCAAGGCTGGCGGCGGTGTGCCGGGAAATTTCGAAACTTCATGAGGAGTGCCGGAGGGGAACGGTAGGGGAGTTGTATGAATGGTATTCTGCCCATCAGCCCAAGGGAGAAATAGTGATTGTAATAGCGGGGAAGGAGTATGACGGGGAGAGAGAAGAGTCCCGGGAGGGAGAATGACCGGGAGCATTACTACGGGAAGGATGGCCTGACAAAGAGCAGGGCCGTAGGTGTAACGATATTGATGGGGGCGTTGCTGCTTTTCCAGCTTATAGTTTTTCTGACAGGAGAACCTGAGGAAGAGAGCGGGCGCGGCGGTGAAAAACCGGGAAAAATTACCATGGACGAACCCGGAAGCAGACCTGGAGGCGCACTCTGTGCAGATACGCTTTTTGAATTTAATCCGAATACCATAAGTGCAGACAGTCTTGTGCTTCTCGGCTTTACCAGGAAGCAGGCACAGGTTGTGCTCAATTACAGGGCAAAAGGCGGGGTTTTTCGCAGAAAGGAAGATTTTGCAAAGATCTATTCGGTTTCTGCACAGATGTATGAGCGTCTTTATGACTACATAACCGTTCCGGCCGGACATGCCGGAAACATCGGCGTTGCGGCAGCCGATTCGTTTGCCGGAAAGAGAGGGAGGAAAAGGCAGTATGACAGTGCACAGGAACCTGTGCCGGAAAGATCTTTCAGCCGCGATACTGCCAAAGGCAGGACAATCTGGAGCCCTCCTGAACTGATTGTGGAACTTAACGGAGCCGACAGTGCCGAACTTGTAAGGCTTTATGGAATAGGAGGCTATTATGCGGGAAAAATAATTGCGTACAGAGAACGGATAGGCAATTTCTATACTCCTGAACAACTGATGGAGATAAGCGGAATAGACAGCACAAGATACCATGGATTCAAGGATAATGTAGTAGCCGATACCTCAATGATACGCAAATTCTCTCTCGATACGGCTTCGTGGCATTTCCTCTCTGCCCACCCCTATATAGGCCCCTATGCAGCACGCGGGATACTGCTGCTCAGGCAGCGTTTCGGGGCAGAATACTGTACGCTGGAAAATCTTGAAAGAGAGAGACTGGTTGCGCCTGGTACAAGAGCAGCCCTGAAGCATTACATAATTGAAAAATAATACTATTTTGCAGTCTGATAAAAGATATATCGATGGAGCTTATCAAGTGTTTGAACATTACCAAAAAATTTGGCAATTATACCGCTCTCAATTCTGTAAGCATAGACATCCCCCAAGGAAAGATATTCGGCCTGCTGGGCCCAAACGGAGCCGGCAAGACCACGCTTATAAGAATTCTGAACAGGATAACGATGCCAGACAGCGGAGAGATAATCTTCAATGGCAGGAGCATGGAGCCGCTCGACGTTGAACAGATAGGGTACCTCCCCGAAGAGAGGGGGCTTTACAAAAAGATGAAGGTCGGGGAACAGGCTGTGTACCTGGCCAGACTGAAAGGGTTGAGCCGCAGCGATGCCGTAAGGCTGCTCAAAGAGTGGTTCATAAAGTTTGGAATCGAGGAGTGGTGGAACAAAAAGGTAGAGGAACTTTCAAAGGGAATGGCGCAGAAGGTGCAGTTTATAATAACTGTCCTGCATCATCCCAGGCTGCTCATATTGGACGAGCCGTTTTCAGGTTTCGATCCGGTAAATGTCAGCCTTATCCGTTCGGAAATTCTCCGCCTGAGAGACGAGGGGACAACGATCTTGCTTTCTACCCATAATATGGAGAGTGTCGAGGAACTTTGCGACAATATTGCGCTGATAAACAAATCCAATCTCATAGTCCACGGCAATGTGGAGCAGATACGCCGCAAGTATGGCAACAATCATGTGGAACTGGTTTACAAGGCAGACTCCCCGCTCCAGGCTCTTTTTGACGAAAAGGCGCTTCCCTTCTCAATAGTGTCAGACAAACCGGAAGGGGACGAGTCTCGCATTGCAGTTCTGGATGTCAGGCAGGTAGAGAACAATTCGCAGGTTCTCAGGCTGTTGGTGAACGCCATAGAGGTGGTTTCATTCCGCGAGCTCATACCACGCATGGAAGATATATTCATAAAACTTGTCACAAACAACAATCAATAACGGAAACATGGGAAAAAACAAGATATCGGTAATAATAGCAAGGGAGTATGCAATAAGGGTAAAGAAAAAGTCCTTTATACTCACCACCATATTCGCGCCCATACTGATGGCGGCAATCTTTGTGGTCCCGATGCTCATCGCTGCCTATTCGGAAGACGGCAACAGGCTTGACATAAAGGTTTCCGACAATTCCGGGATAGTAATGCCATATCTCGAAAACGGGGAGACCCTTATGTTTGAAGATGCCTCAGGCATAAGTCTCGATACTTTGAAGGCCATGGCCCGCAGGGATGAATCGCTCGCGGTTCTCAGCATATCTCCGCTCGACAGCAACAGGAACGTAACACTGTCGCTATATTCTGAAAAGCAGATAAATGCAGATAACCAGAGCCGTATAAGGCGTATGGCTGAAGAGGCCGTGGAGGCTAACAAGCTTGCAGGCTACAACATACCAGGGCTTGAGAAGATTGTGGAGGATATCAAGCCGGAAGTAAAGGTGAACACTTTCCTGGTAGACGATTCCCCGGAGGGTGAAAAAGCCTCCAAGGTGGAGATTTACATGGTTATAGGCTATGTGGCAAGCTTCCTGATCTACATGTTCATCTTCATGTTCGGAGGCATGGTCATGCGCAGTGTCATAGACGAGAAGTCGAACCGTATTGTGGAGGTGATAGTCTCTTCCGTAAAGCCGTTTCAGCTGATGATGGGAAAAATTATCGGTGTGGCGGCAGTAGGGCTTACCCAGTTCCTGATATGGATAGTGCTGACCCTTGCACTGGTCTCTGTAGCCATTCCGCTTTTTGGGCCTGAGGAGATAATACAGGGGGCCACTGCACAGACAGACCAGGTTTCGGCCATAATGGAGAGCAGCGGAGTGGAGGCTGATGCCGTTTCTGCAGCGGTGCCTGCCGCGGAATTTGAGTCAGGTGCAGAAAGTTTTATAAATGCTCTTTCCAGCATAAACTTTACGCAGATAATCATCTGTTTCCTTGTCTATTTCCTGCTGGGCTACCTGCTCTATTCCGGCATGTTTGCGGCAGTGGGGTCTGCTGTAGACAATGAGGCAGACACCCAGCAGCTTTCACTGCCTATAACAGTTCCTCTCATAGTAGGGCTCTTCATAATGCTGCATACTTTCCAGTACCCCGACAGCTCGCTTTCGTTCTGGGCTTCGATTATTCCATTTACCTCGCCTATGGTAATGATGGCAAGGATTGCATACGGCGTTCCGTTCTGGGAGCTGCTGCTCTCAATATCGCTGCTTGTAGTGACATTCCTTCTGCTTACATACATATCGGGCAGGATTTACAGGATAGGAATATTGATGTACGGCAAGAAGGCTTCATGGAAAGATCTCTCCAAATGGATAAGATACAAGGATTAATGAATCTTATATAAAATGAAAAAGTTTTCCCCCTTATTTTTTCTGTTGTTCGCCATTGTCTGTTCATGTAACGGCAGCGGACAGAATTTCAGCAAACTGGAGTGGAGCAGAGTCAGAATGGACTCCACATGGGACGCCCCTCAGGGCAGGGCGGCTGAAATCATAGGCAGATACAGCCCTACGATAGACTCTCTTCTGATACCGATAGGCCGCAGTACCGGACAGATGGACAGTTATGCTCCAGAGAGTCCGCTTTCCAATCTTGCCGCAGACATAATGCTTGATTTTGCGACAGATTACCTTAGGAAAAGTACCGGCGACAGCGCCGCAAAGGCAGATATGGCAATGACCAATTTTGGCGGGATAAGAGCTTCGCTGCCAGGCGGTGACATTTCTGCATACGATGTGATGGCTATCTTCCCGTTTGACAACAAAGTGGTGATTCTCGACCTTAAGGGCCGGTATGTGCGCGAACTTTTTGAAAACTTTGCAAGGCGCGAGAGGGTTGAGGCACTCAGCGGAGTGAAACTTGTCATTGAGAACAAAAAGGTCAAGGAGGCACTTGTAGCAGGCAGCCCGATAGACGACGAGAGAATTTACAAGGTCGCAACAATAGACTTCCTGCTTACGGGAGGCAGCAATGCTGAGGCTTTCAAGAAATGCGACAGCCATATAGACACACAAACCTATCTTCGTGACATGATATCGGGGTATATTAAAGAAGAAACAGCCGCAGGCCGTGTGATAGATGCGCGGACAGACGGCAGGGTTACGGTAATAAAAGCGGAGGAAAAATAGCATGAAGGCATTGAAACTCTATTTTATCTTGTCTTTCCTGGTCATTGGTACAGTTGTCCTTGACGGCCAGGATCTTGTAATATTGCATACAAACGATACCCACAGCCAGATAACTCCGCAGACAAGCGGTGACGGGGCAGGTCTGGGAGGTTATGAAAGGAGAGAGGCTTATGTGAATTCGGTCCGTAGCGAGATGGGGGCAGACAAGGTGCTTCTGCTCGACGCAGGAGATTTCAGCCAGGGAACTCCTTATTTTTCAATTTTCAAGGGCGATGTGGAGATTGAACTTATGAATGCCCTTGGATACGATGTGGCATGTCTTGGCAACCATGAGTTCGACAATGGTCAGGCAGAATTGGCACGCCGGCTCTCGAATGCCGCTTTCGTGACAGTATGTGCAAACTACGATTTCAGGCAGACTCCGCTTGAGGGTGTGGTAAAACCTTACACTATTGTTGAGAAGGCCGGCAGGAAGATTGGCATTATAGGAGCACTTACCGATATTGGCGGAATAGTGGCAAAGAACAATATCAAAGGGCTTTCATATATAAATCCTGTAGATACTGTAAATGCGCTGGCTGCCGAACTGAAAAACGAGAAAATGTGCGATCTGGTGCTTTTGCTCTCACATTGCGGATATTACGGAGGCAACAAGACTTCTCCGGGCGACATAGATATTGCTGAAATGTCGGAGAATGTAGATATCATAGTTGGAGGACATACTCATACCAGGCTTACGGAAAAGAAAATCTATAAAAACAGGGTAGGGAAGAGTGTTACTGTCGTTCAGGACGGTGAGAAGGGAGAATATGTGGGCCGGATAGATATCTGGTTCTAAGTCAGGGTTTTGTCGGTAATAAAGATGACGGTGTGTCATAATTGCAAACTGCTGCGTTATTTTCGGAATTCGGGCTAAGTCATTTACTCCAGTAAACTCCTGTCGCCCTCATCCTCAATGCCTTGCATTTTGCTAATTCTTACACACCTTAATGG
>JADINB010000156.1 GCA_017694275.1 Candidatus Egerieousia excrementavium
GTCCAGGGATTTCTGTGTTTGCCCTGCGTCTCGACAATCCACTTCATTGTCTCCTTGATCTTCTCCACGTCGCCGCCTGCCCTGCGTGATATTTCGGTAAATGACGCAGAATCTATGTTCAGTGTCTGCACGTTTATGAGGATTTCGTTGTCGTAAATCTCATCCATGTTGTTGTCGAGCTTGTTTGCCGGTTGGGGAAGCACTCCCTTGGGCTCAAGAACTCTGTGAATACCGTATTTGTTACCTTTTTTCATCATGATTTTTTATTTTTAACGTTTTGACAATAAATTTCTCCTGTTATTTTGCCTTAAGGCCGAGAATCTCCCTTGCCTCAGCCGATGTGGCAACCTCGCGGCCCAGCTCTTTTGCAAGGCGTACCACCTTGGCCACAAGCTCACCGTTTGACTTTGCAAGCACGCCTCTCTCTAGATAGAGATTGTCTTCAAATCCTACCCTTACATGGCCGCCCATTACAATAGCGGGAGCCGCAAGCTGGAACGCATATCTGCCGATTCCCGTAGCAGTCCAGGTAGAACCGGCGGGAATGTTGTTTACAAGCCATGCAAGATTCTGGACAGTTGCAGGTGTGCAGCCGGGCACGCCAAGCACGAAATTGAACTGCATGGGAGCACCGGGCACAAGTCCTTTCCTTGCCATTGTAAGAATGGTGTCGAGATGCCCCATTTCAAAGCACTCGTACTCCGGCTTGATGTTGTTTTCAAGCATTCTCTTTCCGAAAGCCCTCATTGTCGGCATGGTGTTCTCGAAGACGTCATCTCCGAAATTACATGTCCCGCAGTCGAGAGTCGCCATTTCAGGGAAAAGTTCTGTAGGCTGCAGGCGCTCCTCGGCAGTCATGCCTACTGCACCGCCGGTAGAGGGAATAATGATTACGTCCGGACACTCCTTATATATGGCATCCATACACTCTTTGAAACGCGCCTTGCTCTGGGTGGGAGTACCGTCGTCTTCCCTTACGTGCAGGTGCACAATTGCCGCACCTGCATCTACAGCAGACTTGGCCTCACGCACAATCTCCTCCACCGTATAGGGCACGGCGGGATTCTGCTCCTTTGTTACCTCTGCACCGCATATTGCGGCCGTTATGATCAGTTTTGTCATGGCTCTATTTTTTATTTCTTTGACATTTTGCGGGGACCACGCATGTTCCGCTCGCGCGGCAGACCAACACGGGCTCGGGCAGTACGTCAGCCGCCGAATCCGAAATGTCGGGACGCGGCGCAATCACCTTCTTTGCCTCGAACACCATTTTACGGGAAGTATTGCCTACCGAAACAATCTCTCCGGTAGCCTCGATATAATCTCCGGCATATACCGGAGCCATGAATTCAACGTTGTCGTAAGCCTTGAACAGACCCTCGTCGCCGTCATTGATAATAAGCAACTCGGTAGCGACATCTCCAAAAAGATTGAGCATTCTCGCACCGTCTACCAGATTTCCACCATAATGAGCATCATGACAGCTCATTCTGACTCTTATTAATGCCTTTTTTGTCATAGAACAGTTTTATGTTGTTGTTATTTTGAATAGATATAGTCTACAAACATGGCAGGCGTATGAACCGCCTCAGGTGCAATCTCTCCCACTTTCACCACTTTTTCAGCCTCGGCGATAACCAGATCTGCCGCAGTTGCCATAAGGGGATTGAAGTTCTGTGTAGTGCCCACATATACGAGATTGCCGCTCTCGTCTGCAACGGTTGCGCCTATCAGCGCCACGTCAGCCCTGAGAGGCTTTTCAAGAAGATATGTCTTGCCGTCTACCGTCACTGTCTCCTTGCCTTCGGCCACTACGGTACCCATTCCCGTTGTAGTAAGCACACCGCCCAGGCCTGCGCCCGCTGCCCTTATTCTCTCTGCAAGCGTACCCTGAGGGGCAAACTCAATCTTAAGTTCTCCGCTGTTCATCTGCTCGCTGGTATTGGGGTTGGTTCCAATATGGGAAACAATCAACTTCTTAACCTGCTTGTTGGTTATGAGTTTTCCGTGAGCGACATCCGGGTAAGCGGTATCGTTACAAATCAATGTCAGGTCTTTTACCCCTGACTCTGCCAATGCGTCCAAAATGGCTGTCGGGCTGCCGGCGCCAAGGAAACCGCCGACCATTACCACCATACCGTCCTTAACCTTAGAAACGGCATCTTGCAAAGAAATTCTCTTGTCCATATAAAAAGATTTAAATTGTACTCCTCCTTTAGATTTGCGACAGTTTTAAGTCCATCTGTTCGCAAAATTAAAGAATTAAAAAATCATTTCAAATAACAACATTGTTATATTTTCAAATAAAAAACTGCCGAAAAAAACTTGGGTATAAAATTAATAAATTAAACTATTATTAATACATTTGTAAGGCATTTTTACAAAACGGCAAACGGAAAAGGGCGATGTTTTCAAATATACTTCAAACCAACACCACACAACCGGCAGACAGCACGGTCAATATTGTAGAAAACATAGGAGAAACCATAGGCGAACTGGCCGACATGCCTGTAAAGGACATTCTTGCGCTGCTTGCGGAAAACGCCCTCCACATAGGGCTGAAAGTACTGGCGGCAATTGTAATATACAGTGTCGGCGCATGGCTCATACAAAGAGTGAAGAAACTGCTCAGAAAGATAATGACCAGGCGCAATGTGGAAGCTTCGCTAAGCTCGTTCATCCTCAGTTTCGCAAGCATCACCATGACTGGGCTTCTCCTGCTTGTAACCATACAGACGCTCGGCGTAGACACAAGCTCAATCGTTGCCCTGATAGCAGGATCAGGACTGGCCATAGGTATGGCCCTGAGCGGCACCCTGCAGAACTTTGCAGGAGGCATGATGATTCTTTTCTTCAAGCCTTTCAAGGTGGGAGACTATATTGAAACCCAAGGGTATGAAGGTACCGTACACTCAATACAGATAACCACTACAGTAATAAAGACTACAGACAACAAGACCATAGTCCTGCCGAACGGGGGGCTGTCGGGGAGCATAATAAACAACTATTCCACTTCTGAAAAGAGAAGATGCGACTGGGACATAAGCATAGAGTACGGTTCAGACATAGAGATGGCAAAAAATGTCCTGCTAGAAATAGTGGGCAGGCATAAAAAGGTGCTTCAAGAGCCCGACAAGCCATTTGTAGCCTTGAAATCTCTGGCAGACAGCGCTATAATAATAACATGCAGAGTATGGGTAAAACGTGAGGATTATTGGGATACATTCTATGCCGTAAACGAAGAAATCTACAAGGAACTGCCAAAAAGGGGAATCGGCTTCCCATACCCTCAGATGGATGTGCATATAAAAAACAATTAAGTTATGGAATACAGCAAATTATCAGTCAAAAAGGAAAACGGTACAGCCATTGTAAAAATCAACAATCCACAATCGCTAAATGCGCTTGACAGCACTATACTTGGAGAGCTCGACGCTCTTTTCACCGAGCTGGAGAACGATTGCTCCGTCTCCGCGGTAATACTGACCGGTGAAGGAAAGGCTTTTGTAGCCGGAGCAGACATAACGGAAATGAGCGGCATGAATGCCTCGCAGGGCAAGGCTTTCGGAGAAAAGGGCGCAAGGGTATTCAGAAAGATAGAGCTTTTAAGCAAACCTGTCATTGCCGCCGTAAACGGTTATGCGCTTGGAGGAGGATGTGAACTTGCCATGTGCTGCGACATAAGAATAGCATCTGAAAAGGCAAAGTTCGGACAGCCCGAAGTAGGGCTCGGAATTACACCCGGATTTTCCGGCACACAGCGTCTTCCACGGCTTGTGGGAATTGGAAAGGCTAAGGAACTCATATATACGGCCGACGTGATAGACGCAGGTGAGGCATACAGGATAGGATTGGTCAACAAGGTGGTGGAGCCTCAGGAACTTATGAACACAGCCATTGCACTTGCTGAAAAAATAGCAAAAAAGGCGCCGATAGCCGTAAAGAACAGCAAGGAGGCCATAAACCGCGGCATGCAGTGCGGCATGGATGAAGCGATAAACATAGAGGCCAGTCTCTTTGGTCTGTGCTTTGCAACCGAAGACCAGAAAGAGGGCATGAAGGCCTTCATGGAAAAGCGTGAAGCAAAATTCAACAACAGATAACAACAATATTCATTTAATCAAACAAAAGGAGAAATTATCATGAAAGTAGCAGTTGTAGGTACCGGCACAATGGGCAACGGCATTGCCCAGACATTTGCACAGGCAGGCCACGATGTAATTCTCAAAGGCCGTTCTGAGGCCTCTTTAGGCAAGGCCCACAAGGCAATAGAGAAGAGCCTTTCAAAAATGGTAGAGAAAGGCAAGATGGAAGCTGCCAGTAAAGAGGCAGCCATAGCAAAGATAAAAGACACTATGGCGTATGAAGATTGCGCAGATGCAGACCTTGTCATTGAGGTTGTTGCAGAAGACATGGCAATCAAAGAGGAAATTTTCAAGACTCTCGACAAGATATGCAAGCCAGATGCAATCCTGGCTACAAACACATCTTCGCTTTCCATCACAGAAATTGCCTCGTTTACAAGCCGTCCTCAAAATGTAATAGGGATGCACTTCTTCAATCCCGTTCCCATGATGAAACTTGTAGAGGTCATAAAGGGCCAGCTGACCTCAAAAGAGGTGCATGACAAGATAGTTGCACTTGCCGCTGAGATAGGAAAAACTCCCGTAAGCGTAAATGAAGCTCCCGGATTTGTGGTAAACCGCATCCTCATACCTCTGGTAAACGAAGGTATAGGAATTTACGCAGACGGTGTGGCATCGAAAGAAGAGATAGACGAGGCCATGAAATTGGGTGCCAACCACCCCATGGGGCCTCTTGCCCTTGCAGACCTTATAGGGCTCGATGTATGCCTTGCAATCATGGAAGTGCTTTACAATGAGTTCGGCGACAGCAAATACAGACCTCATCCCCTGTTGAGGAAGATGGTAAGAGCCAACCTGCTCGGCCGCAAGACAGGAATAGGTTTCTACGATTATCGCAAATAATCCTGCCGGATTTCCGTAATGTAAGAAAGGGGCTGTGACAAAATGAATGTTTTGATACAGCCCCTTTAATATGTCAGCCTAACTGAAGAATCTCTTCCTTGCGGATAATCGGATTGGCGTATATGCCAAGGAAAATTTCACGCAGTTCATCTGCATCGCACTCCTCTGTTCCATGGAGTTTGAACAACAGATAATTTTCAAATGCACTTTTCTGCTGTGGCGTATAATGCTCGCTGAACTTCTCAGTACCATGCAGAAGGTCGTAAGCTATATAGTTATTGCTCCACAGTTTGTACGCAGAGACAATGCGCATGTCCATATCTGATGCCAGTTGCTTGAACCTCTCGTTTTTGTCCAGCCCGGCAGCATGTTGTACCTCCTGCATTGAAATCGGAGTGGTAAACTCTATATGGATATTTCCCTTGAACTGCATTATACCTGTCAGTATACTGTTCAAATCTTCATTGGCAGACTTCACATACTTGCGCCTTTTGGAAACATAAAGTTCAACAGCCTTGAGCAAATCGCACGGTTCGTACTCGTATGATATGGAAGCCGGAAGGATGCACAACTCAGAAAAGTCTTTCACAAAGTCTCCCGAGCCACTCATCTCCAACATTTTAAGCAAACCCTGTTCAGTATAGTCAAAACCGTCCTTTGTTCTGCCGTTACGCTGGGCAATCCAAATAGAACTCTTCTGCGAAGCCACATTGTACCTTATATACTTGGAGAGTTTCTGAGAAGAGGTATAGACCTCTCTTGGCGAAGTGCTTCTTACAACCTTTATCATCTTGTTTGTCCGGGCTATATCCTCTATGAAATCTGAAGTGATCAGGTTGTCCCCTACCGCTATCTCCGTTGTCTGTATATTGTGGTTGTGCAGGATTATGTTTATTATGGCAGAGTCGAGTACAATATCGCGATGGTTGGTTATTATCAGGAATTTTTTCCCGCCATCAAAATTGGAAAGGCCACCGTAGGTAAGGCCCTTGGAGGTATCAGACAGAATCTTGTTTACAACAAAAGCCATTACCCTGTTCTGGAAATCATCCGTAGTCCTGCACGAGAGCAGAATATTCCTGAACTGCTCGTGATTTCCGTCGGGAAGAAGGTACTTTGCTATTTCATCGAGCAGGGGATTTGCTGCGATTCTCTCCATCGCAGCGGGTATTTCCATGTCAATATATGGTCTTATGTCATCGAACACTTTTATATCCATAACTTCCCGAATGAAAATGTGGGTGCAAAGATAGAAAAATAATCCCAATTATAAGCCCGGCACATGGAGCAGACAGAAATAGCAGTACACCAAGCATCCCGACAGTCACTGTCACATACAGAAGGTAAAAAAATGAAATGCCTGCCAGTGCCGTTACAAAAAGCGCAACTGAAAGCAGAATTTTCCCGGCCTGCCCGAAACGAATATTGACAAGCATAGCCAGTGAGACCGCCGCCAAAGGCATCAGGTATATGAAATTCTCCAGAAAGGCTGCTCCTGCAACAAAGGAAAACAGTGCGAGCAGCAGCATGTGGGCAGCAATGACTTCCAAAGGGTCTACTGACTTTTTTTTGAGATAAGCCAGATAGAGGAGGGAGAGCAGGGCATGTGAACCGATAAAGAGCAGATTGTCATATTTGAAATACTTGAGACTCATGAAACCTAAAGGCTCTCCCATGGCAAGCGACACAAGACAGGCGGCAAGTTCTCCTGCAACAAGCAGCAAAAACATGGCAAGCAAAAACATGCCCGCATGTCTTACCATCCCGGGGCCGCTTACGGAAGTACGCTTTAAAAGCAGAATGAAAATCAATACTGCAAAGGCCAGGACAGAAAGATTCAAAATCACATATTCTGCTTTCGAAAAGGCAAAAAGCCCAAGCAGCGGCACTGTAAAGAAAATCTTGTCTGATTCCGACACAAAACTTCTGCATGAGCCGTACGCAGCGCCTATCAGATAGGATTTGACAAGCGGATTGATCTGTTCGCCATAATGCTGTATCGATTCCAGCGATATGTTTGCATAGCAGTCTTTGTCTGTATGATAAAACTTGAGGTTGTCAACAACTGCAAAATTATATCCTGGAATTCTGTCTTTTATAAGTGAAAAATCGGTGTCATTCGGCAATATGCCATATACGAGCGAAGTAAGTGAATAGCCGTAAGGTTTGGCTGCATTCCTGTAGAAATCTATCAGTTTGCCGTTGCCGCCGGATGTTTCAAAAAGTAGCGCCGGTCCCCTCACGCCTCTGGCTTCAATGTTAATGGCCAGATTCACCCCCTTCAGCAGGAGTGAATCGTGCGCAATCATATTGGCCATACCGTCCATCTGATGCTCTTCTGCATCTGTAAAGAGAATTTTCACCCCTTGTTTCCAGAGATTGCGATAATTGTCTGCCACCCTGACAAGTTCCAGAGCAACCCCTATTCCATAGCCGTCATCTGCCGCTCCGTATGAAAAAACCGTATCCGAAAGGACACGCTGCCTGAAACGTGAATCATAATGGGCTACAAGAAGCAGATATTTTGTAGAGTCGGTAACTGTCGGAGGGTCGAAACATGCATAAATGTTTGCAATATCGAAAAAACCGCCAAGTTCAGACTCAATTGAATCATATTCAAATATCCTGACATCGCCTCCGGATTGCCGCAACCTGTATGCCAGATATTCCCTTACAACTTTTCTCTCTTCCGGGTGTTCTATAGAGTGTGGTTTTTTACTTATAATCTTTATGTCTTCTGCCACATTTAAGGCGGAAAAATTGTAGGGATTCGCGTTATCTCGTACCTTTACAAGGTGAATATGCAAAAAGACAACAAGCCCTGCAAGCAGAAGAGCAGAGAGTGAGAGAATAGTATTCAGCGGCCTGCGTTTTTCCATAAGCAAAAAACCGGGAGGATTACAAATTTAAGACTGTTTGGAATAAATCACAAATTACCATGCATAAAACGCCCTCTCCATATCTGAATATCCTGCATGAATGCAATATAAACTGGGCTCCATACTCAGAACAGAGCCTGAAAGAGGCATCCATGCAAAAACGCATGATTTTTATCCATATAGGCAGCATCAACAATATCGATGAGAGAGAAAAGGTACTGAAGCTCTTTTCAAACAAAGGCGTATCTGCACTGCTGAACAGATATTTTGTACCAATCGCCATAGATATTGAAGATTTTCCAGAAATCGGACAGATTGGATTCGATCTGCTGAGCATAACCGAACATTTCATCACATTGCCCGTCAACATATTCATGCTGCCCGACACCGTGCCGGTCGCCTGTTTTCCCAACACCACGGCCAAAAATTTCATAGAACTGGCCCACAATGCAGTAAAAGCCTATATAAAGAAAAAAAACACTTTGGAGCGGGCCGGAGCACACCTGAAACGCCTGCTGGAAAAGACTGGCAGAATACCTGAAAAAATGCCTCCATTCAAAATAAGGGACAAGCTGCTGCATGCGTATGTCAGAAACTGGATAAAAAGGGCGGAAGAAATAGAAAAAGGCATAGGAGAAGCTGTAAGAAGCATTCATCCAAGATATTATATCTTTCTTTTGAAATATGCCTATACATATGACAAGACAGATATTCTGGAACAAATCAGGGAAAGGCTCGACAGGCTCTACTATTCTGCCATGTTTGATACTGTAGAGGGAGGCTTTTTTACCCAGTATTCAGAAAACGACTACAACAAGCCTCTTTTCGAAAAACAGTTCTCGGAGAATATCCAGGCTGCGATACTCTACTCAATGGCATACAAATGCTATGGAAATAAACATTATAAAGAGGCTGCCGACAGAACAATAGAGCACATTGAAAACAGGTACGCAAGTGCAGGAGGAGGCTATCAGGCGTCGGTAAGCCTTAATGTTTCCCCTGAAAAATCTACATATTACAAAGTGTCTGTTGCAGATCTGAAAAAGAAATTCGCAAAGGGATACTGCAAAGTAGCCGGAATTCTCGGTCTTGATACCGCAGTACCTGAAGAGTGCCCGCAAATTGTAAAAAACAGTGCGGCGGCAGCAGGAATGACTCCTCGGACAAGAGAAAAATTACTGGAAATAAGGAAGGAGAGAGAAGCAGAACTGCTTGTCGACGAGAGAGTGATGGTTGTGGGGAATGCACTATACGCCTGTATCCTGCCTATTTTCGCAAAAAGTTGCGGGCACAAAATGGCCGGATATGTAAAAAAGGCAGAAGATATTGTCGAATACATTACGACACAGCTTATAGACAAAGATCTTAAAATGCATAGATATCTCTATTCTTCTTATGGTTACGGAGACTCTACGCTATTGGATTACGCACTTATTCTAACAGCCTCCATACTTCTCTATACAGTTACAGGAAAGGAGAAATACAATACACTTGCAACCGGCTACACCTCATACATACTCCAGAACTATCTTTGCCACGAAAACGGAATGTTCCTGAAACACAACAAAAACGAAAAACAACTGATACCTTGCTCACGCGAGCCCATAATAGATTATATAAAATACTCTGCCAATTCGATTATGGCAGGCAATCTTCTGCTCCTTTACAAAATAAATGGCAATGAATATTATCTGAAACTGTTCATGCAACAGATATACAATGTTTCACCACAACTGACGGGAGCCGGACCCTACCTGGCCGGCTGGGCTCTTCAGATACTCAACTATCTGGTTTATGAAAACGGAAAGCAGAAAAGTTGAGGGAGAAGTCTATCGGAACAGAACAGAACTGTCGCCATAACTGAGAAACCTGAAGCCATGCTCAAGAGCATAACTGTATATGTCACGCCACCTCTCTCCACCGGTAAATGCGGAAATCAGCAACAGCAGCGTACTTTGGGGCTGATGAAAATTTGTAACCAGTATATCAGTTATCCTGAAACTATAAGATGGAACTATTATTATTGAAGTTCTGGCCTTGAACTGTTGTAATTTGTTTATTTTCATATAATCAAGCAATGCACCGACAGCATCCTTCGCATCATGGCCGCGCAGTTCCCCATACGGTTCCCATTGCGAGACCCAAGCCGGATTACCGTGTTCCAGACAATGTACCCCGCAATAATAGAGAGACTCCAGCGAACGGGCCGAAGTAGTGCCCACTGCTATGATTTTCTTGTTTCCCAACGCATTATACAGAGATTCAACAAAGTCAACCGTTACGGAAAACGGCTCTGTATGCATCTTGTGCCCGGAAATATACTCGCTTTTTACAGGCATGAATGTTCCGGCCCCAACGTGCAGGCAAAGGTTCATTCTTGCAATTCCCTTGCTGTCAATCTCCTTTAACACATTATCTGTAAAATGCAGCCCTGCCGTAGGGGCGGCAACAGACCCTTTTATCTTTGCATACAATGTCTGGTATCGCTCCAAATCTATATTTTCCGTCTCCCTCTTAAGATAGGGTGGTATAGGTATCCGGCCACATATATCCAAAACCTCTGAAAATGTGGCATCAGTATCCCATATAAACCGCACCAGACTTGCCCTTGACTCGTTCTTTTGAATAAGCTCGGCCCTGAGATTCAGCTTTTCCGCATCTGCCATGCCGTTAGTGACAAAATACACCGGCCCTTCTTTCCACTTTTTCGCATTTCCTATGACAACACTCCATTCACACTCACCTTTTGAGGCAAAAGAGAGATTATAGTCTGATGGAGAGTGCGGTTCGAGACAGAAAATCTCAATAGCCGCTCCGCTGGCCTTGCGGAACATCATACGGGCAGGGACAACCTTGGTATTGTTGAATACCATTAAGGAATCCGACGGCAATATCTCCGCCAGATTGTAGAATTTGTCTTCTGAAATTTTTCCGTCTTTAAAAATTAAAAGTTTGGACCAGTCACGCTTTTCCAGCGGATACTTTGCAATTCTCTCCTCCGGGAGATTGTAGTTGAAATCCTCTATCCTGATT
>JADINB010000157.1 GCA_017694275.1 Candidatus Egerieousia excrementavium
GTTGTATGCACTGCTCTGTGGCGGTGTGGCAGAACTGATTGTAAATGAGAATTGATTATAAATGAAATTTTAAAATAATTATACATGATTTTATGAAAAGAATTTTATTTTTTTTACTGATTGTATCAATAACCAACATTCAGAATATTATGGCACAGGAAAAAATTACGCAGACCGCAGGTCGCGTTCAGTTGGGCGAATTCGCCCCAAAATTTGCGGAACTTAACGATGATGTCCTTTTTGGCCAGGTGTGGAACCGCAGCGGGCTCAGTCCGCATGACAGAAGCATGGTTACCATAGCCACACTTGTCGGCAAGGGTATAATAGACTCTTCGCTTACACATCATCTGCAGTTTGCAAAGAGCAATGGCGTTACCCGTACCGAAATCTCGGAACTGCTTACCCATATTGCCTTTTATGCAGGTTGGCCAAATGCCTGGGGCGCTTTCCGTATGGCAAAAGAGGTCTGGGCAGAGGAGACAGAGAACGACAATGGAAAGTCTGCTTTCCAGCGTGAGATGATTTTCCCCATCGGAGAACCTAATACAGCATATGCAAAATACTTTACGGGGAACAGTTATCTGGCTCCCGTTTCTGCTGAGCAGGTTAAATTTTCAAATGTAACGTTCGAACCTCGTTGCCGCAACAACTGGCATATACATCATGCAACAAAAGGAGGCGGACAGATGCTTGTATGCGTTGCAGGTCGCGGATGGTATCAGGAAGAAGGCAAACCGGCGGTAGAGATGCTTCCCGGTGACGTAATACATATCCCGGCAAATGTGAAGCATTGGCATGGCGCAGCTGCCGACAGTTGGTTTGCACATCTGGCATTTGAATTGCCGGGTGAGGATACATCCAATGAGTGGCTGGAACCGGTTTCCGATGCAGAATACGATAAACTGGAAAAATAGACCGCCCCTTTTTCCTGAAACGGAGGTATGAAACAAGATGAAATCCAGAATAACAAAAATAGATACCATAACACAGTGCAACAGATTCTTTTCGGAGAAAACGTTGCATCCGCTGATAAGCCTTGTCATGCTTTCAGACGAAAATTGTCAAAATCTGTTGCAGATGGGTTTTTATTCTGTCCTGTTAAAGGAGCATGCCATGCAATGCCGCTGTCTGTGCGGTTGGCGGGAATGTGATTTTTCCAACGGAACATTGATGTTCCTGCCTCCGTTGCAGACACTCAACTGTACATCTGCAGAAAAGAAAGTGAAGGGCTCTCTTCTCTGTTTTCATCCGGATCTTATACGCGGCACATCGTTGGAAGATCAGATGGATGACTATACATTTTTCCATTACAGGCATAGCGAGGCGCTTCATCTGTCGTATCGGGAATTGTCTGTGTTGAAAGAGTGTATGGACGGTATCAGGGAAGAGTTGTGCTGGGGAATAGATGAGTTTAGCAGGGTTTTGATAAGCAATAAGATAGAACAACTGCTCAATTATGGTGCAAGGTTTTATAAAAGACAGTTCATTACCCGTCATGAATATAGCAGGGAGGTGGTGGCAACGGCGGACAAAATGCTTGCAAACTGGTTCTTCTCCGGAATGGCACGCGAAAAAGGATTGCCGGGAGCGGTGTGGTTTGCCCGCATGCTGAACCTTTCTGCTGCCTATTTCGATGATCTGCTGAAACATGAAACGGGAAAAAATACGGAAGATTATGTGGAGTTTAAAAGACTGGATCTGGCCCGGGAGCAGTTGATGCGTACAGACAAGAGCGTAACTGAGATAGCCGGTGGATTGGGATATCCTTCTGCACAATATTTCAGCTGCCTCTTTAAAAAGATTACGGGACTGGCGCCGGGAGAATACAGGACGGCGAATTGAATGACAAGTATTGGAATAGATTATAATGGATATTGGATATGCAACTGATAAAGGATAAAGAGTTTGAAGGAGAACGCCCGCTGTTTGCCTCGCATGATCTCCACATAGACAACGTTACCATAGGCGAAGGTGAATCTGCAATAAAGGAGTGCAGCAATATTCTTGCTACAAAATGCCGTTTCCGCGGCAAATATCCCTTCTGGCATGTGCACGGGCTTACGATAGAGAATTGCAGGTTCGAGGCAGGAAGCCGTGCGGCATTGTGGTATTCAGACAACATGAACATGCGCAATACTGTTGTGGATGCTCCAAAAATGTTCCGTGAAATGGACAATCTGAAACTGGAGAATGTTACGGTGAACGATGCTTCGGAGATTTTCTGGCGTTGTAACAATATTAATGCAAAAAACATAAAATTGTACGGCGGAATGTATATGTTCATGTATAGCAAGAATATATACATATCAGACATGGAAGTTGAAAGCAAGTATATTTTCCAGTATGTGAAGAATGTAGAGATCCGTAATTCCAGGATAAAGGCCAGAGATTCTTTCTGGGAGGTAGAGAACGTAACTGTTTACGATTCGGTTCTGGACGGTGAGTATTTGGGATGGCATTCCCATAATCTGCGTCTGGTCAATTGCCATATATCGGGAGAGCAGCCGTTGTGCTATGCCCACAATCTGGTTCTGGAGAACTGTACTTTCGATGCAAGCTGCGACCGTGCCTTTGAGTATTCGACCTTGAATGCGGACATACGGGGAGAGATAGTGAATATAAAGAATCCAGCTTCGGGCCGTATAGTTGCCGACTCTATAGGTTCGGTAACGATTGACGAGAATATCAAGGCACCGGCGGATTGCATAATAGAGACAAGACAACATCAGAAAACAGTAATATGAAAAAAATTTTATTGACATTTGCAGCTGTCGCGACATTGGGCCCGGCAGCATTTGCACAACAGAAAACAGATATGGAATCGTCTAAGACACTTGTAGCTTATTTTTCAGCAACAGGCACTACCGCTGCGGTTGCAGAGACAATCGCCCGGGTGACCGGAGGTGAACTTTTTGCAATTGAGCCGGAGGAGGCATATACTTCGGCAGACTTGAACTGGAACGACAGGAATTCCCGCAGTTCAGTTGAAATGAATGACCGCAACACGCGTCCCGCGCTTAAGGCTCTCAAGGAAAATATGGCCGGTTACACCGTTGTCTTTATCGGGTATCCGATATGGTGGAACGAGGCTCCACGTATTGTCAATACATTTATAGAGAGCCACGATCTGGGCGGTAAGACAGTGATACCATTTGCAACTTCAGGCGGAAGCGGGGTGAATAACAGTGTATCTGTATTGAAGAAGACCTATCCCGACATTGACTGGAAAGAAGGAAGGCTGCTTAACGTCAACTCGGAATCTGCTATCAGGAAGTGGGTGGAGAGTCTGAAATGACACTGAAAAAAAGACAGGTTTAATCTGGCTGAAAATAAGGCTGATGAAGACAGAATTCGAAAAGTGTATGGCAGGCGAACCGTTCATGATTTTACGTACAAGGCGCCTGCTGGCCCAATTGAATTCCACGGACTATGCAGACAATGAACGGAAGCAGGCATATATATACAGCCACTCACTCAACGGATGTGCGGGAAGTGTGGTGACGCATTCAATTCCGGCCAATTGCGTGGCAGTTGGCAATCCGTGCAGGGTGATCCGGAATTTACAGGCCGGCAAGATCAATGTAACCTCTTGCAATATTCCGATGGAGTGATGCCCTCCTGTTTCTTGAACATCCGGCTGAAATGCTGTGAGTATTCGAAGCCGAGACGGTCTGATACCTGGGAGACGGTTTCTCCGGCTGCAAGGCCGTTCTTGGCAAGCTGTATGACAAACATGCGGATATGGTTGCCTGCCGTCTCTCCGGTTGTCTTTTTGATGACATCGCCAAAATAGTTAGGCGACATACATAGCTTGTCTGCGCAATATTGTACGGTAGGCAGGCCGAGGGTCATTTGGAGCTTGTCTTCGAAATAGTCGCGGAGCAGACGGTCAAAGCGGACAAGAATGTCGGAGTTCTCAATCTTTCTGGTAACGAACTGGCGGTTGTAGAACCTTTGGCAGAAGTTGAGTGCCAGTTCGATGTAGCCAACGAGAATGGTGTTCTGAAGTTCATCTGGCCTTTTGATGAGTTCCTCGCGTATCTGGCGCATCAGGCAGGCCAGGATGTCATGTTCTTCATCGGTCATGTGAAGGGCTTCGTTGATGCGGTAATCAAAAAAGGAATATTCCTTGATGTGTTTCTCCAGCGGGAAACCGTGCAGCAGATCGGGATGGAACAGAAGTGCCCAGCCTGTCAGTGCCACTTCCTGGCCATTGTCTTCCTTGCCGCCTATCTGCCCCGGAGCCACACAGATGACCGTTCCTTTTTTGTAGTCATATTTGCCGCAGCCGTATGCAATGTCTATCTCCGCCTCATCGTGGAAAAAGATTCCGTACACACTGTAATCATTCATGCTGTGGCGTACGGGTGATACCTCGGCATAATCTATGACACTTACCAGCGGGTGCAGCTCCTTGCATCCGAGGTAGCGGCCGTAATCATTGACA
>JADINB010000158.1 GCA_017694275.1 Candidatus Egerieousia excrementavium
GTATTATCAGCAATCCTGAAACCATATTGAAACCTGCAACCGCAATCATGAGCGCGAGCAGAATCAGCACATTCACATCGAGCAGCCTGAGCCAGTCATACAACACATAAAACCGCTCTTCCACTGTAGAGGGGAGCAAAGTATACGGTTCATCTTCCGGGGTGCTTTCAAGTATAAGATTCTCGACATCCAATGCTGTTCCGGAAGTCTCATTCCTGTATTTCCTTTTCAACATTATCTCATATCCGGAAAGCATGTCCCCGTCCCATCCGTTCACATCGCGTATCAATCCTATGTCTGCAATTATAAGCTTGGAATCCAGTTCCTCAAGAATCGCGTCATAAATGCCGCATACGTTGAATATGCGGAATGTCACATCTTCTCCCACGAAATAGGCGAAGACCTTGTCATCCAACCCGTATCCCAAGGCATCTGAAAGGGTTTTGGAGATAAGGATATCTGAAGAAAGCGTATCTGCAGAATAGTCCGGAAGAGAACCGCATATCAGGTGTGCTGCAAAAAAATTCCTGTTGTAGCATGAATCGACACCTTTGAAGACCACACCCTGGATATGTCCGGTACTCTTCAATATACCGCTGCGGTATGCAACTCCGCCGACAGATTCCACCTGCGGCATACGCCTTAGTTCTTCAATATAGGCAGGGACTTTCACAGGATACAGATGGTTTACCACATCAGTTCCTGGAGCCGAAAGCGTTATGTCTCCGCTAAAGCCTGATGCCTTTTCGCGTATCTGTGCCCTGAAACCGTTTGCAACTGCAATTGCCACCATGATGACCGCAACGCTTATTGCAACCGAAACCGTAGCTATAATATTACTTATCCTGCTAAGCTGCCCCCTTGAGGCACTTTTATATGTAAATTTTCTTGCTATGAACAGATATAAATTCATCTGTAGGATAATATTTTTAGAATTTTTTTATATATTTGTAATCGCTATGCATCTGATGCGGAAATAGCTCAGTCGGTAGAGCATCAGCTTCCCAAGCTGAGGGTCGCGAGTTCGAATCTCGTTTTCCGCTCGCTCTTAACCAGACACTAACGAAACAAAGAACTTCTGAAAAACAGGCGGCCGGTTCGGCCGCCTGTTTCATTTTCAACCCTACTGCCCAGCTACGAGTCTGCCAAGGGCCATCTCCACCATCTCTTTCACCCTTGTCTTGTAATCAGGCAAGGCATCGTGGTTGTACCTGTTTGCAATGGTACAGCAAAGTGTGGCCGCCCGATGGCCCATCAGGCGGGCAAAGCCTGCCAAAGCAGCCCCCTCCATCTCGAAATTTGCAATTCTGTACCCTTCATACCTGAAACTTTCACATTTGTCCAGCAAGTCAGGCATAGCCAGCCCCAAGCGCAGCACTCTTCCCTGAGGAGCATAGAAACCGGCTGCGGATATTGTCATTCCGGCAAGCGTATCGTTTTCAAAAAGTGAGGCCAGGCCTTCGTCTGCCTTGACAAAATAAGGAATCTGCAGATGGCGCTCCCATTCAATATGTTTCAGAAAAGCCGCCTCCGCGTCGGCCATGGTTATCATATCTCTTCCCGCATACCAGTTCAATACACCGTCGAACCCTATGGAAACTAATGAAAATACGGGAGTACCGGGCTTTATGTCTGGCTGGAGTGCACCGCATGTCCCGAGTCTGAGAATACGCAGGCTGCGTTTTTCTTCCTTTATCTCACGTGTCTTGAAATCTATGTTTGCAAGGGCGTCCAGTTCATTCATTACAATATCGATATTGTCTGAGCCAATACCTGTGGAGAGTACTGTAAATCGTACTCCCTTGTAATATCCTGTAACGGAATGGAATTCACGCGAAGCATTTTCCGCCTCGCATTTTCCGAAAAACGATGCAACCATCCTCACTCTTGAAGGGTCTCCGACAAGTATCACGTTGTCTGCAAGCTGTTCAGGCCTTATATGCAGATGGAAAACCGAATTGTCGCTGTTTATTATCAACTCAGAACTCTCAATTCTCATATTCTCGATTCTGTTTATATTATATTAACCTTTCAAAGGTAAGAATTTATTTTGTAGTTTTGTGCCCGATATTAACGATTGAAAGATATGATACAGAGAATCCAGACCCTTTTCCTGCTTGCCACTCTCGGCCTTGTCATTGCAATACTCTCCAGCAAGGTTTTCTATACCGCAGAATATACCGTAAAATATACCGAGTACACCCCGTATCTTGTACTGTCGATTGCCACACTCATTATCACGTTCTTTACCATCTTCATGTACCACCACAGAATGTTCCAGATAAGGCTGTGTATCTTCAACACGATTGTTTTCATAGCATTCCAGTGCTGGATAGCATACGCGTTCTTCACAAGTGAGCCAGGTACGGTCTTCTCGATAACCGCTGTGTTCCCCATTATCTGTGCAATACTTACATTCATGGCACTGAGATACATTGCAAGGGATGAAGCAATGGTAAGGGCTTCCAATTCGCTCAGAAACATTGACAAAAAGAGCAGGAAGAAGTAGCGTCTACTGCTCTGTTCCGGTACAATATTTCTTTATGACCGGATAGGCATCGCTTACGCCGAGTTCTCCGGCCTTGCTCAGGTCTATGCAGCCTTTGGCTTTGTCTTTCAAATAAATAAGCACAAGCCCGCGGTTATAGTAAGCCTCGGCAAGATATGGATATTCTTCTATTGCCTTGGAATACTGGTTTATCGCCTCTGGCAAATCGTCTGAAAGGCAATAGAGATTACCGAGATTGTAATGCAGATAGGGGAATCCCGGCATCATCATCAGTGCCTTGTTCATATCATGTATGGCTGCCGTATAGTCATAGTTCTTATATGAGGGTTCCTTTACGCGCGCCCTTGCCGTGCCGGATTCATCAAGCGTGAGAATCTGCACGTTGCTTTCCATTGAAGAGATGAAATCTATTATCTCGGCCTGTACGGCCCCGCGGTTCATATAGTAAAATGCCCGGTTTGGCTCCTGCGATATGGCTCTGTCGTAATAAGAAAGGGCCGAATTGTAGCGCTTTCCGTTGCCTTCCAATATACCCTTTACAAAAAGCAGTTTGGCATAGACGCCGTCATCCTTGTCGGCAATGTCGCGCTCATATCTCTCCAGTCTGGCATCTATTTCAGCTTCCTGCTTCTGCAGATGCTGCATATCACCTTTCGAGCATACCAGATCTACCGGCAGTGCAAGAGAATCTATGAAGTTCTCCAGTTCCCGGCTCTCATAACTGCGGGAAAGAGCCATGTATACCCGGCCTTGCTCAGAGACATTGAATTTGTACAAAGGTTTGAGCTTTATGTCTATGTCTCTATACTGCAATAGTTCATTGTTGAAATCTTTTTTGGCAAAGTCTGCATCCAGAGCAAGCAGGCTGTCATATTTGCGTGAGGTGTCTGCAAATGCGCTGCGTCCTGCGGAATCGCGTGTTATTGCACGATATTCACGCACCTTTTCCTCTGCAATCTCGAAATCCTGCCTTGCAGAATTGAACTGTCCCAACTGATTTTTTGCATAAGCCCTGTTATAGTATGCCTTTGCAAAATCCGGATAGAGGTTTATGGCCTGTGAGTAGTCATCCATGGCGTCTCTGTAACGGTGCAGTTCCAGAAAGACTCCCGCCCTGTTGAAATAGGCCAGCACATTGTTGGGATTGACAGCCAGTACGCGGTCGTAATCGTCAAGCGCATTATTGTAATCGCCTATCTGTGTACGGATAAGTGCCCTGTTATACAAGGTCAGCGCATTACCCGGATCGTACTCCAGCACTTTGTCTATATCCTCCAGCGCCCCCATGATATCCAGCCTGTCATATTTTATAAGGGCTCTGTTGAAATAGGCAAAGGAATTTGTGGAATCGAGTCTCAACGCACTGTTCAAATCTTCCATGGCCAGAGAGTCATTTCCCTGCATTGCGTAAATTCTGGAACGGCGTATGTACCCTTCCGGGTCGAACATGTTGAGATTTACAGCCTTGTTATAATCTGAAAGCGCCTTGACAGTATCTTTAAGATAAAGATAGCAGGCTCCCCGGTTCAGATAGGCTTCAGGGACACGCGAATCGTATCTGAGAAAGCGGTTGAAATCATTTATTGCCTTGTCGAACTGCTGTGAAAGGAAATATGTTACGCCACGGCTGAAATAGAGTCCGTAATAACTTGGGCGCAGGTCAACCGCTTCAGCCAGATCCTGCAACGCCCGGTCATATTCTCCGGTACGGCTCAGTGTTATGGCGCGATAATGATAGGCCGGCGTATAAAGCGGGTTGAGCTGCAGCGTCTTGTCGAAGTCCTGCTCGGCCCCCATAAAATCGCCCAGATTGTATTTCGCTATGCCTCTGAAAAAATAAGCTTCATAAAGAGAGTTGTCCAGCTGCACAAGAGTATTGAAATTATCTATGGCTGCCGCGTATTTTCCATCTATGAGGAACTGCCTTCCTCGATAGAAAAACTTGTTTATATCATACTGTCCGCTCATTTGCAGCGAACCGAAAAGCAATATGAGAAATATGACTGTCCTTTTTAACATACGATTATTCACTGCTGCCATTTGTGTGCCACTCTACACGTTCCATAAGCCATTCGATATGCGCCGCCCTTCTTTTCATGTAGGAGGTCGGGGCATTGGCCTTCCTGACAAGAGGATTGGGCAATGAAGCCGCAACAAGTGCCGAACGATGTCTGTCCAGCTGAGCGGCTGTAATGCCAAACAACTGCTCTGCTGCTGCCTCGGCACCATATATGCCTTTCCCCATCTCCGCCACGTTAAGGTACACTTCCATTATCCGCTCCTTTCCCCATATCAGTTCTATGAGCACTGTAAAATAGGCTTCAAGCCCCTTTCTCACCCAGCTTCTGCCAGGCCATAGAAAAACATTCTTTGCCGTCTGCTGGGATATTGTACTCGCGCCTCTGAGTCTGCGTCCGCTTTCCGCCTCTTCAAGTGCACGCCTTATCTGCCTGAAGTCAAACCCCGAATGTTCGAGAAACAGGTTGTCCTCGCTTGCCACCACGGCAAGAGGCAACTCCGGCGAAATATCCCGCAAAGGCACCCATTTTTTATGAGTCGCGAATGCAGGGTCATTCCTGAATTCATATGCCCGCTCTATCATCAGCGGAGTAATGGATACAGGTACCCATTTGTATATGAGTGTGACCAGCAATGAGAAAAGAACGAAACAAAAAGGTATGTAGAAAAAAACAATTTTCAGGAACCTTCTCATGGCACATACGTAGCAATCGTACAAAAATAGTTTTTTTCCCACAAATTTCCACAAGTTTACGATATTGGTTATTTTTGTCCGGCAAAAATATGAGAGCAGATGTTCTTCGGTAAGATAAAAAACACAATATTTCTTGCAGCCTTTGCGGCCATATCATGCGCAGCATCTGCCCAAAGTTCCGGTTTCAGCCGGTATGAACACCTTATAACACCTCAATCCCAGAAAAGACACATAGATACGCTATGCTCACCTGCCATGGAAGGACGCGCCATAGGCTCTGCAGGAGGCGAAAAAGCCCGGCTTTACATTGCTGGCGAATTTCAGAAATACGGAGTGTGCAAAAGGGGCATCTATTATGAACAGAGTTTTCTGCACAAGACCGGCACCGGCAAAAATATCATAGGAGAGATAAGTTCTGCAGAAAAGAACGGAGACTATATCATTATCTGCGCCCATTACGACCATCTTGGCAGAATTGGCTCCAGATTCTACCCCGGTGCAAACGACAACGCATCGGGAGTAGCCGCGCTTCTTGAACTGGCCCGGGTATTCGGATGCCTCAAGAAGAGCGGCAACGGGGTAAAGAGCAACCTTATATTCATTGCCTTCGACGGCAAGGAGGCCGACATGGCCGGCAGCAGGCACTTTGCCCGCAATCTCAAAATCCATCCGGGAAGGATCAAATACGTTATAAACATAGACCAGATTGCCACGACAGACTCGCCTCCGCATAACAACAGGGAATATCTTCTTGTACTGGGGATAGATGCAGTAAAGCCCTGGATAAGGGAGAGGCTGGAGTTGTGCAACAGGCTGTCAGGACTCAATCTGGATATAGACTATACCTATTACGGCAGCAAAAAATTCTACGAGATTTTCTACAGACTGTCAGACCACTATTCTTTTACCTCACTGGGTATACCTTCGCTCATGTTTACGTGCGGTATCGATGCAGATACATACAAAACGACCGACACACCAGACAAAAT
>JADINB010000014.1 GCA_017694275.1 Candidatus Egerieousia excrementavium
ACATCTGGCTGAATACATAGCAAAGCGGTACAATGTTGTCGTGAAACTGGTTCACAGGGAGCAGGGAATAGAGCAGGAACTCTGATTCGGATATTATGAAAGGGCTGATTTTTGCTGCAGGATTGGGGACGAGACTCAGGCCGGTTACAGATACGAGGCCGAAGGCTCTTGTCACCATACATGGAAAGACACTTCTGGAATATGCGGTAGAGAAGTTTGTGGCTGCCGGAATTACACAAATAGTAATAAATGTTCACCATTTTGCCGGGATGATAATGGATTTTGTCAGAGAGAGGAACGGCTTTGGTGCGGATATATCCTTTTCAGACGAGAGCGACCTGCTGCGTGAAACGGGGGGCGGGATCAGACATGCCGGACCGTTGCTTGACGGCAGCGGGCCTTTTCTTGTACACAACGTAGACATCCTTTCCAACCTTGACATTGCCGCAATGACAAGGAATGGCGACGGCAGCGCATTGGCTACGCTGCTTGTCAGCGACAGGAAGACGGGCCGTTACCTGCTTTTCGATGCAGGCGGCAGTCTGGTTGCCTGGATGAATGTAAAGAGCGGAGAGGTCCGCTCCCCGTTTGCCGGGCTTAGACGGCCACCGCAGGAGAATACCGCATTCGATTATGAGGATTTTGTTGCCTCTCATGGACTTGCAATGCATGCTTTCGACGGCGTCCATCTCATTTCTCCGGAGATTTTCGGATTAATGGCGCAGTGGCCCGAAAGATTCTCCATAATAGATTTTTATCTTTCAGTTTGCGATACACACAGGATTGCCGCATATATGCAGCCCGGACTTCAGATTGTGGATGTGGGCAAACCAGAGTCGCTAATGGAGGCGGAGTCGCGCTTCTTTCCCATACGGTAGAGTTGCCAGCTGTTAAAAATATTCTGCCATATCGAGTAGAGGGCAGGGTAGACCGAAGCGAGCGGATGGAGGTAGACATTTGCCATCCATATTCCGAATGCAGAGTTTTTCTGTCCGAGGGCCTGTCCGCCAGCTATTGTGTCTCCGTACTTTTTCCCGACCCATTTCCCGAATCCGAACTGTATGGCGCAGAATATTATGGAGATTATTCCCAGAACCGTAATGCTTTTTATGTTTTCCCGGCCGTTGGCTATTATCATGTTTATAGTCTGGCCCAAAGTTATTGTCAGCGTTACTGCCCAGACGTAGAATGAAATGCCGCTGACTTTGCTTATTGCCTCATTGATTTTGGGCAGGCAGAACTGCAGGAACATGGCAACAAAGAACGGCAGCGCTATTACAGGGCCTATCTTTTTAAGTATGAGGGCAAATGACTCCAGAAAAGGCATTTCCTGGTGTATTCCTATGAAAGAGAAATAGATTGGCGCCACTATTGCGACCATAAGGTTGCCGAGAATAGTGTAGGCAGTGATGGTCTCTCTGTTTGCTCCGAGCATACATGATATGACAACCGATGCGGCCGCGACAGGGCATAATACTCCCGCCAAAACTCCTTCGGCTACAATTTCATCTCCTCCGAGGGCCAATGTAAGGTAATAGCAGCCTATGCTTGCGAATATCTGAAAGAGCAGCAGCCAGATGTTAAGTCCGCTCATGTGAATGAGTCTGAGCTGCCTTATCCTGACAGATGAAAAATTCATCAGCAGAATTGTGAAGATAAGGTATGGAACAATGGCCGAAAGCTTTCCGCACCATCTGTTTATAAGGAATCCAAGTATTATGGCGATTGGAAGGACAAGACTTCTTTTGTTCATTGTCTACTCCTTTTCGTTGTCCAGCTCCTCTTTCAGTATCTTTTTTGCCTCTGAAAATGCCTCTGTGAAATTCCTTGCGAGCAGCGTGCCGTCGGGATCTATCAATATGAAGAACGGCCATCCTGAGATTCTGTATGTCTCACTCATTTTTTTGTTTTCCGGATATTCTGTCTCCAGTTCAACTTCTGTCCATTTATGCTTCAGCATGTTTCCGAGAGTGGCATTCAGGTCTTTTTCATGAGGATTGTTTAAAGTCTTATTGTAGAGTTCTCTTATGGTTGCAATAGATTCTGTAAGCCCGACCACTTCAAGCCCCTTTTCCCTGTACTGGTCGTACAGTTCGCAGACGAACCTGTCTATATAGATTGAACCCGGGCAGAGCCCCCAATGGTAGAAGAGAAGGTATTTCCCCTCGTATGTCGCTTTCGTTATGGTATCTCCATCTATTGTGACGAGTTTGAAATCAGGCGCAGGACGGCCTGGTGCGATTGCTTCCATCTGTGCTATGAAATCTGCTGTTTTCCTGCCGTACCAACTCTCCTTTATCTGTTCAGAGTAGTTGTCATAGATTTTTTTCATCTCATCTATAGGCTCATATCCTATGTCCGGCAATCTTTTCACAAGAAGGAAGAGTGTCCCCTGTCTGTTGGAATCTATATAGGCCCTCCTGAGCGAGCGGACTCTCTCTACCCCAGGATTGTCATTGTAAAAAGTATTGAATGCGTCTGCCCATCTGTACATTCCGGCCGTATCTCCGGCAGCTTTCGCCTCTTCGATGTTGCGCATGTAACTGCCGCGGACAAGGCCCAGCGAATCATCAGCTCTCAGGTATTCGGCCAGTTGCGGCTCGTCATATATGCCTCCGCCTATCTTGCTGTAGTAGATGTTTTCCCGTTCCCCTGTAAAAGTTATGGTGTCACCGGGGCGTACGATAAATGTCTTCCCGCTTCTGTCGCACACCATCTCTTTGCCTTCGTTTGTCGTATATCTGAATATAAAGTACTGGTCATGCTCCAGTTTGCCCTGGAAACCGAATCCGGTTGTGTCGTCTATGACTATGGTAAATGCTGTGCTGTCTTTCCATGAGGGCAAATCGATTGTCTTGAACTCGACAGTGTCTCCAATCTGCAGCCCGCTAATGTTGCCAATGATGGTAAAATCAGTTTTTTGTGAGGTACAGGCCATAGCCATAGCGGAAAACAGTGCGATGGCTATGTTTCTTGTTGTTTTCATATCTTGAATTTTTTAATGTGGGCAAAGGTACGGTTTTTTAGATAATGGTGGATAAAAAAAACAGCAATATGGCTGGTCTGACTTCCATAACCTTGCCGGCCGGATTGACAACCATTGGTGAAGATGCGTTCGCTTATTCCTCTCTGGATATTGTTACCTGTCTGGCTGAAACGCCGCCATCACTTGGCAATAATGCCTTCCTTTGCAGTCTTACAAACATTTATGTTCCGGCCGGAGCGGTAGATGCTTACAAGACCGCATGGAGCGAGTTCGCAGATATCATCACCGCAATTCCATGACCCATTTCATGAATGCAAAAAAAAAGCGTGCAACTCATTGAGCTGCACGCTTTTTTTGCATGAAGTGTGATTATTTGACTTCCTCAAAGTCTACGTCTGTTACTTCGCCGTCATTGCCGCTGTTGTTTGAGCTGCCTGAACTGGCATTCTGGCTGCCAGAATTGGCGCTCTGCTGTGCTCCGGCGTTGGCCGCATTCTGTATATCTGCAGATGCTGCCTGCCATGCCTTGTTCAACTCATCGGTAAGTTTGTCGAGTTCGGCAATGTTGCCGGCCTTGTGAGCCTCTTTCAACTTGCTGGTTGCTGCTTCGATTGCTGATTTCTTGTCGGCGGAAATCTTGTCTCCGTATTCCTTGAGGTTTTTTTCAGAAGCGAATACCTGGGCATCTGCGGCATTGAGTTTGTCTACCCTCTCACGTTCTTCCTTGTCCCGGGCTTCGTTTGCCTTGGCCTCGTCTCTCATCCTCTTGATCTCCTCTTCTGTAAGGCCTGATGAAGCCTCGATTCTGATTTTCTGCTCCTTGCCTGTAGCCTTATCCTTTGCGGATACGTTCAGGATACCGTTTGCATCTATGTCAAAGGTAACTTCAATCTGAGGTATTCCTCTGGGGGCGGGAGTTATGCCGTCGAGATGGAACCGTCCGATAGTCTTGTTGTCTCTTGCCATAGGCCTCTCGCCTTGAAGTACATGTATCTCAACAGAGGGCTGGTTGTCTGCTGCAGTGCTGAAGATTTCAGACTTGCGGGTCGGGATGGTAGTGTTGGATTCTATGAGTTTTGTGAAGACTCCGCCATAGGTCTCTATACCCAATGACAGCGGTGTTACATCCAACAGGAGGACATCCTTTACATCGCCTGCCAATACACCACCCTGGATTGCAGCTCCTACCGCTACCACTTCATCGGGATTGACACTCTTGTTCGGCTCCTTGCCAAAGAATTTCTTTACAATCTCCTGGATTGCGGGGATACGGGTTGAACCACCCACCAGCAATACTTCATTGATGTCTGAAGCGCTCAGGTTTGCATCAGCCAAAGCCTTTCGGCACGGCTCGATTGTCTTCTGGATAAGGTCATCGCACAAAGCCTCGAATTTGGCACGGCTCAAAGTCTTTACAAGGTGTTTTGGAACACCGTCGACCGGCATGATGTAAGGCAGGTTGATTTCGGTAGAGGTCTGGCTGGACAACTCTATCTTTGCCTTTTCGGCTGCCTCTTTCAATCTCTGGAGAGCCATAGGGTCTTTTGAGAGGTCTATGCCGCCGTTTTCGCTCTTGAACTCCTCTACGAGCCACTCGATAATCTTGTGGTCGAAGTCATCACCTCCCAGGTGAGTGTCGCCGTTGGTGGATTTTACCTCGAATACACCGTCGCCAAGTTCAAGAATTGATATATCAAATGTACCGCCGCCAAGGTCGAATACCGCAACCTTTGACTCCTGTCTCTTCTTGTCCAGGCCGTATGCCAATGCTGCGGCCGTCGGCTCGTTGATTATTCTCCTTACCTTAAGGCCTGCAATCTCACCGGCCTCTTTTGTTGCCTGTCTCTGAGAGTCGTTAAAGTATGCAGGCACTGTTATTACAGCCTCTGTCACCTCCTGTCCCAGATAATCCTCGGCAGTTTTCTTCATCTTCTGAAGAATCATTGCGGAAATCTCCTGCGGAGAATACAATCTGCCGTTTATATCTATTCTCGGAGTGTTGTTGTCACCTTTTGTTACCTTGTAGGGAACACGCTCTATTTCCCTGCTCACCTGGTCGAAACTTTCACCCATGAACCTCTTTATAGAGAATATGGTGTTTTTTGGGTTGGTGATGGCCTGTCTTTTGGCAGGGTCACCCACTTTTCTCTCTCCGCTTTCTGTAAATGCCACGATAGAGGGAGTAGTTCTCTTACCTTCGCTGTTAATGATTACAGCAGGCTCGTTGCCTTCCATTACGGCAACACAACTGTTCGTTGTACCTAAGTCAATACCAATAATCTTTCCCATAATATATTTCTCCTATTTTTTAATTTCAAACTTGTTTCCGTCTCCCTTTCCAGGGCGACACCAGCCCTAGTCTCTAAGATTGTGCCAAAATCCAAAACTGACATATTGTCGTATTGCATTATTGCAAAAATCAATTTTAAATAGTTCCTTTGTCTGTCAAATAAATCTGAAACTATGTCAACAGAAGGAACAAGCCGTGTATTGACGACTCATAAATTGCTTGAAATGAAAGAACGCGGCGAGAAGATAGCAATGCTCACCGCATATGATTATACGTCTGCCAAGATTGTGGATGCGGCAGGAATAGACATTATTCTTGTAGGTGATTCTGCAGCCAATGTCATGGCCGGGCACGAGACGACTCTCCCAATAACACTTGACCAGATGATTTATCATGCGCAAAGCGTGATGCGTGCGGTCAAGAATCCGCTTGTGGTGGTAGATCTGCCCTTTGGAACTTATCAGGGCAACTCAAAGGAGGCGCTCCATTCGGCTGTCAGAATCATGAAGGAGTCTGAGGCCGATGCCGTAAAGTTGGAGGGAGGCGTAGAAATAATGGAGTCTATACAGAGAATACTTTCTGCCGGAATTCCAATCATGGGGCATCTCGGGCTTACCCCCCAATCGATACATAAATTCGGTACGTATGCTGTGAGGGCAAGAGAAAAGGCAGAGGCTGAAAAACTTGTGGCAGATGCACATGCCCTGGAGGATGCAGGATGCTTTGCCCTGGTTCTGGAGAAAATTCCGGCTCTTCTGGCAAAGCAGATTACAGAGGAACTCAGAATACCTGTAATAGGGATAGGTGCAGGCCGCTATTGCGATGGTCAGGTGCTTGTGATGCATGACATGCTGGGGCTGAACAACAAATTCTCACCCCGTTTCCTGCGCAGGTATGCAAATCTGTACGACTGCTATCTGAATGCTTTCAAGAATTATGTCTCAGATGTAAAAAGCTGCGATTTTCCTAACGAGAGCGAGCAATACTAAGCCTTATGGAGCAGGTGTACCGCAAGTTGTCAGAGTCTGAGTCAAGTGATATCCGGGCGCGGATTCTCTACGAAGACAATCATCTGTTTGTCTTTAACAAGCGTGCCGGCGAGATAGTACAGGAAGATCTGACAGGGGATGAGTCTCTAGAGCAGCTTGTAAAGGCTTTTATTGCCGGACGCGACGGCAAGCCGGGTGCTGTCTTTCTTGGCGTACCCCACAGGCTTGACAGGCCGGTAAGCGGAATAGTGATATTTGCAAAGACATCCAAAGCCCTGGAGCGGATGAACGAAGAGTTCAGGACAGGGCAGGTTTCGAAATATTATTGGGCTCTGGTCTGCAAAAGACCTCCAAGGGATGAAGCTCTTCTTACAGGCTATATTACAAGAAATGAAAAGATAAACAAGTCTTATGTCTCTGATTTGCCCAAAAAAGGGGCAAAAGAGGCCAGGCTTGAATATAAATTGCTGAAATGTACCGACAGATTCTTCCTTCTGGAGATAAAGCTCCTGACGGGCAGGCATCATCAGATACGCAGCCAGTTGGCGCATATCGGCTGTTGCATAAAGGGAGACCTTAAATACGGTGCCCCCCGTTCTAATCCGGACGGCAGCATATCTCTCCATTCGCGCAGGGCCGTATTCGTACACCCGGTAAAGAAAATTCCCGTGGAGATTGTGGCTCCGGTGCCAGGTGAGGGGTTCAGGAGAATTGCCGGTATGGAATGATGAACATAAGAACATGAAACGGATTTGCTACAGTTTTATTTTGGTTGCTTTTCTCCTCAAGGCTTTTCCTGGACTTGCCATGGGGCAGGAGCAAGGTCTGCAGGAGAGGTTTCTTTCCTATTCAAAACTGCTTTCGCCTGAAAAACTCTATATTTCCACCGACAGGGAGAGTTACCGCGTGGGCGACACAATATGGCTTAAGGGCTATCTGAAGAACAACTCACTTCTTGCGGAGTTCCCGGAGAGCAATTATATATATGTGGAACTGTTCTCTTCCATGGTGGAGAAAAACCACAATACAGAAACCGACGAAAACGTCGAGGCCGTGCGGTGCAGGGTGAAGATAAAGCGTGCCGACGGTACATTTTCAGGCTATATCCCGGTCCCTGAAAACCTGAATACGGGGATTGCCGTACTCAGAGGATACACCTACTGGATGATGAACCGCAGTCCGGAATACATGTTCAACAAAAACATCGAGATCCGCAACCCTATGAAAGACGAGGTGGTTGACGCCATGCGGGAGCGGCAGGTGCGCGAAACATACAAGTATACTGAAATAGGGGAGAAGAACCCATTTGCAGAGACAGAAAATACAAAGCGGGATATCGACATTCAGTTTATGCCGGAAAGCGGACGGTATGTTACGGGACAGAATTCGGTAGTCGCCTATAAGGCAATAGATGAAACCGGGCTGGGAACAAAAGTGAACGGCACACTCTACAAAGACGGCGTGCCATATTGCGATTTCGAAAGCGATGATTCCGGTATGGGGCTGCTGAATCTCTATTTTGATGAAATACCTGACGAAATATATGCGCAGGTTTCTGAATCTGACGGATTCTCTGTCAGGGCAGACTTTCCAAAGCCGCAGGAGAGAGCTGTTGTAATCAATCTCAGACCAGATTCCAGCGGTGTTTCAATTCTTGTAAGCAGCAGGAACATGCAGGGGTGCGATTCTCTCCATATAGTCATGTACGATGGCTCCGAGATATATCTCAATATCCCTTATAATCTGCAAAAGGCGAGATATAGAATGGATTATGCATACTTTTCTTCCGGTATCAACAATGTGGCGGTCGTAGACGGCAAGGGGAATCTCTATGCCCACAGGTCGTTTTTCGTCTTTCCTCCGCAGAACGACATCTCCTTTACAACAGACAGGCAGGAGTATGGCCCCATGGAAAAGGTAATCTGCACATTTGATATGCGTGACAGTTCAGGTGCTCCTCTGTCAGGCGATTTTTCTGTTGCCGTTTCAGATGACATATATGCTCCGTACAGCGGAAAGAACCACAATATTGTATCTTATTTTCTGCTTGGAAGCGAGATAGACGGAGTGGTGGAGCATCCGCAGAAATATTTTGACTCCTCAATTCCGTTAAAAGAGAGGATTGAGGCTGCAGACCTGCTCATGCTTGCCCAACGGTGGAGATATTACAGTCTGCCTGAAATACTCAAGGGTGAGAGCGAGTTCCCCTATTTTGGAAAGGAGTATACCCAATCCATAAGCGGACAGGTATACGGCCTTTTCAAGACCGCAAAAAAATCGATAGTGACATTCATAGCTCCGTCTACAGGCTTTTCTGCAATGGGACAGCTGGATACCTCGGGATGGTTTGCCCTGAACGGTCTCGACTTTCCGGACAGCACGCAGTTTATAGTCGGGGCGGTGGGGCTGGACGGTATGAAGAGACGTTTCACTCCCATACTCGATCCAGACATCTTCGCCATACCTTTCAGCTATCCCAAATACATTGTTCCTCAGAAATATCCGGATTCGTACAAGGTGGCTGCAATGTCTGACTACTACAACAGCGGCGGAGAACTGGTCTATTCCATAGATCCGGTCTATATTACGGGAAGAAGAAGCCCTGAAAAAAACAATATCACCCCGCTTCCCTATTACAGATTCAAGGAGGGAGACTATGTCGGAGAGGAGGCCCTGAAACCTTATCAGACATACGATCTGCTCACATACATAGTCACGACATGTCCTCCGTTGAGGTTTGCCGACAGTACCAGGAACGGGGCGAGGTATATAGAATGCAGGACAAAGCGCATTATCATAACTTTTAGGAATTTCATAAATTTTGCATTATGATATTGATTTTCATTTTATTATATCTTATATAGTTCTGATTATTTATTGAGCGAATTGTTCTTAAGT
>JADINB010000015.1 GCA_017694275.1 Candidatus Egerieousia excrementavium
ATTCCCTTGAATGAGGAGTCCATGCCATTATTCATGAAAATCTCTCCATCACAGGTGAACGAATAGGTGTTGTCATTGTGCTGCAGTGTAATTCCGCTGTTGAGGATGTTGCCTGCATGTTTAGGGTCGCACAGGTTGTTGCCGTCGCTGTCGGAAACAGAAATCTCTATGTATGTTGGAAACAGATTGTAAGTGGGCCGGTCGTCATAGCCGTCCTTGTCGCTGCATGAGACAGTTCCCAATAACAATAGGGAAATAAAAATGATATGAAGGGCACGTTTCATGATGATATGATTTATTTTGGTGATTAGAGTCAAGTGAGGGCAATATAATAAATAATTTGCAAAATGTCAAATTATTTCCACCGTTCCAAATCGAGCCTGATGAAGATGAAGAGCATGGCGGTGAAGCTCCAGAGGGAGGAGCCGCCGTAGCTGAGGAAGGGGAGCGGGATTCCTATGACAGGAACCAATCCTATTGTCATGCCTATGTTTATGAAAAAGTGCATGAAGAAGCAGCACGCAACGCAGTAGCCGTATATGCGGACAAACGGGTTGCGTTGGCGCTCTGAAAGCAGTATGATTCTTACAATCATAAAGCCATAGAGCAGAATTACCGCTACCGAACCTGCAAATCCGTGCTCTTCTCCAATGGTGCAGAAGATAAAGTCTGTACTCTGTTCAGGTACGAAGTCGAATTTGGTCTGGGTGCCGTTCAGGAAACCTTTTCCCCAAAAGCCTCCGGAGCCTATTGCTATTTTAGACTGATGCACGTTGTAGCCTGCACCCATAAGGTCTTCCTCTATTCCCAGCAGGTTCTCTATGCGGGCCCGCTGGTGCGGCTGCAGAATGTTGTCGAAGATGAAGTTTACAGAGAATATGAAGATTATGGCGCTTATGAAGCAGAGCACAACGAATTTGGTGTGGCGGAAATGCTTTCTTACCCCGTAGACTGTTGCGGCGATTGTCACCGGAAGCAGAATTGCCACGGCAATGTATTCAGGTTCTGTTTTTTGGAGGAATCTGAACGGTTCGAGAAGCATAATCCTTGGCAAATATGCAAGCATGAGAGCAACAGCTGTGGCAACAAGCGTCTGCCTGACTGTCTGATGGCTGAATAGACCGTTAAGGAAGGCGGCCGCCAAAAGCGATATGATTATCGATACCAGCGGAGAGAATGCCAGTGTGGTGATAAAGAGCAGAATGAACATTAACCCGAAAGCGAGCAGCCATCCGCTGAGCCCTTCACGATAGAACATGAAAATGAAACCGGCGTAAACCAATGCAGAGCCTGTCTCTTTTTCCATTATTATGAGCCCCATGGGTACAAGCAGGATTATGGCTGCGAGCAGGGCGTCGCGCATGTTGGAGAGCCTGAAGTTGTGCCGGCTCATTATATATGCCAGAAGGAGCGAGGTGCTTATCTTTGATATTTCTGCAGGCTGGAAGCGTACGGGGCCGAGTACGAACCACGAGTTGGAACCGTTGACCTCTGTGCCGAGAAAGAGGACTGCCGCCAGCAGAAAAAGGACCGAGACGTATATCAGCGGTGAGAGAACGCTGTAGACTTTTGGCGAAATTGCAAAGAGGATTGCCGCTGCAATAGCAAATGATGAGAGTATCCAGATGAATTGCATTCCGTACCGCTGTGAAAAGTCCAGTATCGAGTTGTGTTCTTCTGAATAGATTGAAGAGTAGATGTTGAGCCAACCTATCGCAACCAGAAGCAGATAGCATATAATCAACGGCCAGTCGAGTTTTCTGTAGATGCTTTTCATGGAATGAGATTGGTTTCTGCCATATATTTTTCAAGTTCGGGACGGGTGATTGTTCCTGTCAGATATTTTTCCACTATCAGTGAGGCGACAGGTGCCGCCCAGGTGCCGCCGAAACCGGCGTTCTCTATATATACGGCTACGGCTATTTTCGGATTTTCCCTTGGTGCAAAACAGATGAATACTGCATTGTCTTTTCCGTGCGGGTTCTGGGCCGTGCCGGTCTTGCCGCAGATGTCGAGTCCCTCCACCTTTGCTCTTGTGGCTGTTCCACCTTCTCCCGGCCTGCTGTTTACAGCCATGTACATTCCTTCGACTACCGGGTCGAAATATTTGCTGTCGATGGCTGTATAGTTCCTTTTTGTATAGCGTTCGCAGATGGTGCTGTCAGGAATGGACTTTACAAGATGCGGCGTTATGTAGTATCCCCTGTTTGCTATCGTTGCCGCAAGGTTTGCAAGGTGCAGCGGAGTTGTGCCGATCTCGCCCTGCCCGATTGAAAGCGAAATGACCGTTGAACTTTTCCAGCTGCCTCTGCCATATATTTTATTGTAGGTGTCTGCCGTAGGCAGAGTGCCGCCAAGTTCGGCCGGAAAATCGCTTCCCAGTTTTTTGCCGAATCCCATGCTCTCCACATAGTCGCGCCATTTGGTGAAAGATTCATCCATGTTCCCGTATTCGGGATTCTCCAGAATTCCTTTAAGGACATAGCAGAAGTAGGCGTTGCAAGACATCATGATTGCATGGGAAAAGTCGAGCGGAGAGCGGTGTGCATGACACCGCAAGATGCGTGTGGGTGTGTAGTAGTATCCTCCCCTGCACGGGAATCTGCTCTCTTCGGTTATGACGCCCTCCTGAAGCCCTATCAGCCCGTTCACGATTTTGAAGACCGACCCCGGCGGGTAAGCAGACATGACAGCTCTGTTGAACATCGGTTTGAGAGGGTCGTTTATTATCTGGTTGTAGTATTTGCTTATGTTGGCAATTTTTGAAATTTCTATTCCGGGGCTGGATATAAGCGAGAGTATCTCCCCGCTGGATGGCTCTATGGCAACGACGCTGCCTATTTTGTTTTGCATCAGATACTCTCCATATTGTTGCAGCTCTCCGTCTATTGTAGTCACTATATCCTTGCCAGGTACGGCATCCTTGTCGTATGCTCCTCCGGCCAGCGGCGAGAGAATCCTGTTGTGCACGTCCCGCTGCATTATGGTGTAGCCCTTTTCGCCTTTCAAGACAGATTCGTATGAGAGTTCAAGGCCGCTGGCTCCCACATAATCGCCCATCCTGTATGAGGGGTTCTTTTCCAGAAACTCCTCGCTCACCTCCGTGGTATAGCCGAAAAGGTTGGCTCCCGCGTTGTAGGGGTAGTCTCTCATGCTCTTGGAAACCCCGCTGAACCCCGGGAACTTGTAACTCTGCTCCAGAAACACCCCGTATTCGCGTTCAGATACCTGCTTGAGAAATACCACGCTCTGATAGCCTATCTTTCTTCTGTTCTTTTTGTATCCGGCTATTTTTTCCCTTACGAACTCTTTTTTTATGGAGAAAATCCTGCACAGGGCGGCAGTGTCGAACGGCTGCAGATCTACGGGAGTCACCATTATGTCGTAACTGTTTTTGTTGCTTACCAGAATATTTCCGTTGCGGTCCAGGATAAGCCCCCTTACTGGATAGATTGTAATGTATTTGTATGCGTTGTTTTCTGCCGAAATTTTATATTCTTCATCTACGATTTGCAGGAAAAACAGCCTTGTTACAAGCACAAGGCAGACAATGACAACCCCGATTATCAATATTTGGCTCTTGCCGTTCATCTACCTTCCTCCGAAAGGCCCTCTCAAAAGGGTCGATTCCAAAATCATCATTACAGCGGTGTTTGCAAGCACATTCAGGATAAAACGCCCGAAAGTGTAGAAAAACGAGAAGTAAAGCACGTTGTCGAGTGCGATATAGAAGATGAAGAACAGCGAGTATAGCAGAAGTGTGAAGAGAGTGAACCTGCCTCTGCCCAGAGTATGCGGGCTTGGTACCGAAAGAGTCTCCCTTGCAGACTTGCTTACGGTAACATTCAGCAGCGGATCTCTGAAAAAGGCTGCGGCAACGAGTGCTGCGGCGTTCAGGCCCGGCACACCGTCGTAAGACAAATCTGTCAGAAGACCTATTGCCAGGGCTATGAGCATTGCAACGGATCTGTTGTATCTGTATGGCAGAATCATGACCGGCAGCAGGGTTACTGCAATGTAGAGCATGTGGTGTACGTTTATGAACTCTGCCACGAAAAGCTGGATGAGCAGTACGACAACAGTCAATAGCAGAAATCTCGTGCCGTTCATCTTGAAGCCTCCTTTTTATAATCTGCAAAATTTGTCGCAGGCAAAAGCGAGAGTGAATCTATGACAGCCTTCTCTCTGTTCTTGACTATATAAACATAATCGAGCAGCGTATAGTCCTGGAAAAGTTCAACTTTTGCAGACTTGTGCATTCCTCCGGAAAATCCGGTCTCCCTTATTACGCCAAGCGGAATATCAGGAGGAAAAAGCGCTGAATGGCCTCCGGTGTATACCGTATCTCCGGCTTTTACCGGAATATGCTGCTGGATATCTGAAAGAGTTGCACTGTTGAGAGAGTGTCCGTCCCAGTTCAGAATACCGTATGCGTTGTCGTA
The DNA here is from genome assembly GCA_017694275.1 of Candidatus Egerieousia excrementavium. GTDB lineage: Bacteria > Bacteroidota > Bacteroidia > Bacteroidales > UBA932 > Egerieousia > Egerieousia excrementavium. The sequence continues at coordinate 4,443 of JADINB010000015.1, forward strand.
TCCGAGCTTGGCGCTTATGTTCTGTGTAGGGTTGAGGAACGAGAGAACTACCGAATAATGTCTGCCTGCCGAACGGATTATTCCTACCACTCCGCAGGAAGTGACCACGCCCATGTCTTCGGTAATGCCGTCGTCTGTGCCTTTGTTTATGACAAGATAGTTGTGCCCTCCGTTTAGCCTGTTCTTTACTACTTTTGCCCAGTCATATTCAAACATCAGGCCGGTAGAATCGTATCTGTTGCCGCATGTCAGCCTTTCAAGCAGGCTGTCGCCCTCGTATTGCTCTATTGTATTGCGGAGTCTGGCGTTTTCTGAAAGCAGCTGCGCGTTCTGTCTGGCCATGTCTGCATTGACAGAGGCCAGATTGAAGTAGTTCTTTATTCCTTCGCTCTTTTCGAGCAGGAAAGAACGGAGTTGCTCGGCTTTGGTATTGAGCAGAAACCTTTCTATGATACCGTTTTTTGCAACAAGGAAGAGACAGAACGCCTCAAGAAGGATAAAAAGGAGAATCCTCCCGGCAGCATTGTAGAATGAAGGAGGTATTCTCATTTTTCCTTATCTCATCAAGAAGGGTAATTTTCCGATTTTCTTTATTGCAATGCTTGTACCTCTTGCCACGGCCTTAAGCGGGTCGTCGGCTACATTGAAAGGTATGTTTATCTTGTCGTGAAGACGTATGTCCAATCCTCTGAGAAGCGCGCCGCCTCCGGTCAGGAAGATACCTTCCTGCACAATGTCTGAGTAGAGCTCAGGAGGAGTCTGCTCCAGTACCGTGAGGATTGCGTTTTCTATCTTTGCCAAAGACTTGTCGAGGCAGTGGGCGATTTCCTGGCTCGTTACAGCCACTTCTACCGGATGTGCAGTCATAAGGTTGGGGCCCCTTACGATATATGGCTCGGGTGCATTCTCCAGGTCTATCATGGCTGAACCCACGTTTATCTTTATCTGCTCTGCCATCACCTCTCCAATCTTGATATTGTGCTGCTGGCGCATGTGTTGCTGAATGTCAGATGTAAAGACATCTCCAGCAACGCGGATACTCTCCTTGCAGACGATTCCACCCAGAGAGATTACCGCAATTTCGGTTGTTCCTCCGCCGATATCCACAACCATGTGGCCGCTCGGAGCAAGTACGTCCAGCCCTATTCCCAGTGCGGCAGCCATCGGTTCGTAAATTATATAGACATCCTTTCCGCCGGCGTGTTCCGACGAGTCTCTTACCGCCCTTATCTCCACTTCCGTACTTCCTGAAGGAATACACACTACCATTTTGAGGTTTGGCTGGAACAGCGACTTTTTTTTGTTTATCATCTTTACAAAGCCACGTATCATCTGTTCGGCGGCGTTGAAGTCTGCAATTACACCGTCTTTAAGCGGTCTGATGGTCTTTATGTTGTCGTGGGTCTTGCCCTGCATGAGCTTTGCGGCATGACCGTATGCTATGGGTTTGCCGCTTTTCTGGTCGATGGCTACAATGGAAGGCTCGTCCACCACTATTTTGTCTCCTACGAATATGACCGTATTGGCTGTTCCCAAATCTATTGCCAGCTCTTGTGTCAAAAATGAAAATGCCATGTCTGTGGTTTTAATGTTTGAAATGACGGATTCCTGTAAAGAACATTGCTATGCCGTGCCTGTCGCAGCTCTCTATGCTCTCCTTGTCTCTTATTGAGCCTCCAGGCTGGATGATGCTTCTGATGCCCTCCTCTGCAGCTATCTCCACGCAGTCTGAGAACGGGAAAAAGGCATCTGACGCCATGACGGCATCCTTAAGCGAGAAACCGAAAGATTTTGCCTTCTGCACAGCCTGTTTCAGTGCATCTACGCGTGAGGTCTGTCCTACTCCGCTTGCCAGCAACTGGCGGTTTTTTGCCAGAACTATTGCATTCGACTTTGAGTGCTTTACAAGTTTGTTGGCAAAAAGCAGGTCTTCTATATCCTCTTTTTCCGGTGCCTTTTTGGTTGCAACCGTAAATGAAGAGGCCTCTTCCTTGCAGTTGTCTCTCTGCTGCTCCAGTACTCCGCCCAAAAGTGAACGGAATTTGGTCTGTGACGGAACGGTATTCCTGTTTACAAGTATGATTCTGTTCTTTTTGCTTTTGAGGATATCCAGAGCTTCCGGCTGGTATCCCGGAGCAATTACAACCTCGAAGAAGATCTTGTTCATCTGTTCTGCGGTTGCAGTGTCTATTTCGCGGTTTGTAATCAGTATGCCGCCGAATGCGGAAACCGGATCTGCCGCAAGGGCTTTTTCCCATGCTTCTGCAAGACTGTCGGCAGAGGCGCATCCACACGCGTTGTTGTGCTTGATTATTGCAACCGTTGTCTGGTCAAAGTCTGAAATCAGTTCAATGGCAGCCTCGATGTCGAGAAGATTGTTGTATGAAATTTCCTTGCCGTGCAGCTGCTCCGGAAGCGAATTCTCCTTGCCGTAATAGTAGCCGGACTGATGCGGGTTCTCGCCATATCTGAGCCCCCTTCCGCCGACAATGCTTTTGCTGAACGATTTTATGGGTTCCGGCAGATTGGAGTTGAAGTAGCCGAAAATGGCCGTATCATAATGTGAACTTACCAGAAATGCCTGCGCTGCAAAATATTCGCGCTGCTCGAGGGTCGTCTTTGCTCCGGATTCCTTAAGTATTTTGAGCAATGGGGCGTATGAGTTTTTCGAAGGGACGATTACCACATCGTTATAATTCTTTGCCGCAGCCCTGATGAGCGATATGCCGCCAATGTCTATCTTCTCGATTATCTCCTCTTTCGGAGCCTTTGCCTGTACATACTCCTCGAACGGGTACAAGTCTACAATGACCAGATCTATGGAGGGAATACCGTATTTTTCAATCTCCATGCGGTGCGTTTCGGCATCCCGTATGTTGAGTATGCCTCCGAATATCTTGGGATGAAGCGTCTTTACCCTGCCATCGAGGATAGAGGGGTAGCCTGTCACCGATTCTACGGTGGAAACAGGAATGCCCAGTTTCTTTATAAAGTCGTATGTGCCGCCTGTGGAGAGGAGCGTTACATTGTTTTTGTGGAGTTCGCGGACAATTTCTTCAAGCCCGTCTTTGTAATATACCGAAATGAGAGCCCTTTTGATCTCTTTTGTATCTTTGGAAACTTGCATTTTGCCGATTTTTACTATTTTTTGCAAAAATATGATTTTTTTATCTTATTTTTAATAGTTTTTTATGATAATTATGGATAGGGTCACTCCGGTTTATGTTGTTGTAACGGCAGGGGGCAGAGGCTCAAGAATGGGGAGCGCCCTGGCCAAGCAGTTTCTCGAGCTTGGCGGGGTTCCGATTCTTCATAAGACACTGCAGTTTTTCCTGAAGCAGGATTTCAGGAAAGAGATTATTCTTGTCCTGCCTGCCGATTATAAAGACTATTGGAAAAAATATTGCCTGGATAATTCTGTATCTTTCAGTCACAGGCTCGTCTCTGGCGGGATAACCAGATTCCATTCGGTAAAGAACGCCCTGCAGTTTGTTCCTGACGGGGTAAAGGTCCTTGTTCACGATGGGGTAAGGCCATTTGTCACACAGCCCCTTCTGTCGAGACTGCTGGAGTTCGACATGGAGGGGAGCGGCTGTTACGGGGTTATTCCGGTATTGCCTGCAACAGATTCCATGCGTAGGAAGAGAGAAGACGGCTCTACGGTAATTGTAAAAAGAGAGGATTATGTTTTTGTGCAGACACCGCAGCTTTTCTGCTCATCAAGGCTGAAAGAGGCTTACAGGCAGGCCTATTCTCCCTCTTTTACAGATGATGCTTCGGTTTTCGAGAGCGCCGGCTACAGAGTGGCTACGGTGGAGGGCAGCCGTCTGAATATAAAAATAACCACTCCCGAAGATTTGAAGATGGGAGCGGCAATAGATTCTCTTGCAATATAGGCAGAGTGCGGCTATTCTTCCTCTCCGGGATTGTTCTGCATGTATATCTGGCGTTCTATGGCCTGATCCAGAGAAATCATGGTCTCGGTCTGCAATACCGAAGGGATATTCTGGATAGTGTTTATCAGAATACCCATGAGATGGTCGTGGTTTGAGCAGTAGATTTTGAGCAGCAATGCGTGTTTGCCTGTCACAAAATGGCATTCCACAACCTCGGGTATCTTTTTCAGCGCTTCAATGACCTGCGGATATTTGTTTGCCTCCGAGAGGCTTACCTGTACAAATGCACATACATGCAGCCCCAGGGTCTGCGGCTTTACAAGCAGGCGTGAGCCTGTTATGACGCCCATTGCCTCCATTTTCTTTACGCGCTGGTGGATGGCAGCTCCTGAAACACCGCATTCGCGGGCTATTTCAAGAAAGGGCATTCTGGCATTTTTTGCAAGCAGCGACAGAATCGTCTGGTCAATTTCGTCTATGTGATATTTCGCCATGTCGTTATGATTTTCTCAATACGAATGCGAATTTATGAAAAAATATCTATAAAATGATATATTTTTGATAAAAAAACAACCATCTTGATGGAATCTCGCCGTTGCATGCAGTGTTGTAATCAGATAATGAACACGGTATATACTGTGTTAGTTTGTTATGTGAGTCGCTTATCTCCATCCACCAGCGGCCTGTCTGGGGACTGTTCAGAAAACTGATATGGCTTCCTCCATCTGGAAATGTTACGATTTTTTGTTCAAACCTCTCTCTCTGTGCTGCATCTGACGGGTCTTCGCAGATGTTGCAAAGCATGGCTTCGCATGTGTGGAAAACGGTTTCGGCTATAAGCCTGTAACATACGGCAGGCATCTTCTTTTCCATGCCGTAAATGTAGAGCGATTTTAATTTGAAAGAGAATCCGATATAGCGCGCTATGGTACAGACCTCCTCGCTATACAGCCCGTTGGGATTGGCGTCATCGCTTATCGGATAGTCTGAACGGCGGACCGAACGCATGTCGAGACAGACTGTCTCAGCTTCACGTACAAGAGGTTCAACGGCCTTTATGTCGTCTCTTATGTCGGCTATACGCAGCAGTTCAAAGTATTTTTTTCCGGCGTCAGATACAGTCTGCGGCTCTGCATAGTAGTTCTGATACCCTATTACAGACAGATACTCTTTTGCATTTCCGTTTTCTATGAGCAGGCCCGGTTCGTTTCCAGGGGTGATTGCAGGAGTCACGACCGCCATGTTGGACGAATGTCCTGTTTTCAGAAGATGCTCTCCGCAGTTGATTATGGCAAGAACTCCTGCCTGACGGCATTTTCCGGCAATCCGTTCCGCCATGGCGGACGTTGCCTGTGTGACGGCTATAGTATAGTCGTTTGCAGAACGCAGGCGCATGAGAGCCTTCTCCATTTCAGTGGAGTCGCAGCCCTCCCTTACATTTACGATAACTGCCGCCGGCCGCTTTCCTGCTTCGAAGAGCGATTTTTCATCTCTTTTTTCTACAAGAAGACTCATTTCTTCTTTCTGCTTTTGCTGCCGGGACTTTGCTTTGAGATTATCTGGAGGCAGTCGTCTGCGGTAAGTGCTTTTGCATCTGTCCCTTTGGGAATCTTGTAATTGAGTGAACCGTGCTTTATATAGGGGCCGAACCTGCCGTTTATGACTTCAATGTCGTGTTCCGGGAAAGAGGCTATATGTTTGTCAGCCTCCTTTTTATTGTGTTCTTCCATTACTGCGGCCGCCTGCTCCAAAGTTATCGAGTGTGGATCGAACATGTTCTTGATGGAGATGTATTTGCCGTCGTATTTTATGTACGGCCCGAAACGGCCGGATGATGCGGTGACATCCTTTCCGTCTATCTGGCCCACTTTCCTGGGCAGGGTGAAAAGTTCCAGCGCCTCTTCAAGCGTGATACTCTCTATGAGCTGCCCCTTCTGGAGCCCTGCGAATTTCTTTTCGGGGTCGTCATTTGTCCCCATCTGTACCAGAGGACCGAACTTTCCAAGCCGTACGGTCAATATCTTTCCCGTCTTCGGGTCGTTGCCGAGCACCCTCTCCGCATTCTTGTGGGCAGACTCCCTGAGCGTCTTCTCCACCTGGCTGTGGAATGGCCTGTAGAAAGATTCCAGAACATTGTTCCAGACTTTTTTCCCGGCAGCTATCTTGTCAAAGTCTTCTTCTACCTTTGCGGTGAAGCCGTAATCGAGAATTTCCGCAAAGTTAGACTTGAGAAAATCTGTAACCAGCATTCCTATGTCCTGAGGGAACAGTTTGCCCTTTTCGCTGCCGAAACTTTCTGAACACTGCACTTTTTCTATTGCTTCTCCCTTGAGCAGGAACTTTTCGTAATTGCGGACAGAGCCTTCCCTGTCTTCCTTTACAATATATCCCCTCTGTGTGATTGTAGTGATTGTGGGGGCGTATGTAGATGGGCGTCCGATTCCCAGTTCCTCAAGTTTTTTTACAAGCGATGCTTCGCTGTAGCGCGGAGGCCTTTGGCCGAAACGCTCCGTGGCCGCTATTTCCACCCTGTCGAATGATTCGCTGACTTCAAGTTCGGGCAGGAGCCTTGAGGATTGTCCCTCTTGTGCCATCTCATCGGCAGGGTCATCGTCGCGTCCTTCCATGTAGAGTTTGAGAAACCCGTCGAAGACCACCTGTTCGCCGGAGCAGATGAAATGTTGCGGGAATGCGCTGCCCTCTATTGTGATGTTTGTCTTTTCAATCTTTGCATCGGCCATCTGGGAGGCAATGCATCTTTTCCATATAAGCGAGTAGAGCCTCTTTTCCTGTGCAGTCCCCTCTATTGTCGCATTGGCGGGATAGGTCGGCCTTATCGCTTCATGCGCTTCCTGAGCTCCTTTTGATTTGGTCTTGTACTGCCTTGTCTTAGAATACTCTTCTCCGTATGTGGCGCTTATTACCTGCTTTATGGTGTTCAGTGCCAACTGTGATAGATTCGTGGAGTCTGTACGCATGTAGGTGATAAGCCCGCTTTCGTAGAGTTTCTGTGCAATCCTCATTGTCTGCGATACGGAGAAACCCAGCTTGCGTGATGCCTCCTGCTGCAGCGCAGACGTGGTAAACGGCGGCGCAGGGCATCTTGTCATATCTTTCTTTTTTATGTCGGCAATCCTGAAGGAAGATTCCCTGCATTTTTCGAGGAAGGAGGCAGCCGATGCCGCATCTTCAAACTTCTGGTCGAGCACCGCATCCAGCAGTGCCTTTTTGCCCTCGGGACGGAATCTCCCCGTAACCTTGTAGAATTTTTCTGCATTAAAGGCGAGTATTTCGCGCTCCCGTTCCACAATAAGCCTTACCGCTACCGACTGGACTCTTCCTGCCGAGAGGTTCGATGCCACTTTTTTCCATAGGATGGGGGAGAGCTCGAAGCCTACTATGCGGTCAAGTATCCTTCTTGCCTGCTGCGCCATAACCAGATTGGAATTTATCTCTCTCGGGTTTTCTATGGCGTTCAGAATCGCGCTTTTGGTAATTTCATGAAAGACAATTCTCCTTACCTGTTCGGGCTTGAGGCCGAGAACTTGCTGCAGATGCCACGCAATTGCTTCTCCTTCACGGTCCTCATCGGATGCCAGCCATATTGTGGAAGCCTTTTCAGAGAGAGACTTGAGTTCCTGTACCACTTTTTTCTTGTCGTCGGGAATCAGATAGTCTGGCTTGAATCCGTGCTCTATGTCTATCCCGAGATGTTTCTTGCTTAAATCTCTTATATGTCCGAAACTGGATTTTACTGTAAAATCCTTGCCAAGGAAACCTTCTATTGTTTTTGCCTTTGCAGGCGACTCCACGATTACTAAATTCTCACCCATACAATATCTTTCATAAAGTGTGCAAAGTAAGGCATAAAAGAAGGAATTATGCAAATTTTATTTCTATTTTTGCCGGAAATATAGAGAGAAATCATGAAGGTCAGGAATCGGAAAAGTTTAATCAAATGGTTGTGGCTGATAGTGTTCAGTCCTATTATCATTGCACTTGTCTCGCTTTTGCTGGTTGGAATCTTTGCAGACATACCCTCCTTTGAAGAGCTGGAGGACCCTAAAAGCAATCTGGCAACCGAGATAATAGCGCGTGACGGTACAGTGCTCAGTACGTTCCACATTGAAAACCGTTCGTATGTTTCGTATGACGAACTTTGTCCGAGCCTGAGAGAAGCACTGGTGGCAACAGAAGACATCCGTTTTTACAATCATAGCGGAATAGACATGAAGAGTCTGGCAAGGGTGGCTGTCAAGACTGTGCTGATGGGCAACAGACGTTCGGGCGGCGGCGGCAGTACCCTTACGCAGCAGCTGGCAAAGAGCCTTTTCCCCCGTGATACCGTAAGTTCCGGATTTCCCGGTGCAAAATATTTTGTGCTTATAGGCAACAAACTCAAGGAGTGGATAACCGCAGTCAAGCTGGAACGCAACTATACAAAGGAAGAGTTGATGAGCATGTATCTGAATACGGTCTTTTTCGGCAGCAATTCCTATGGGATAAAGGCGGCTGCAAACACTTTCTTTGCAAAAGAGCCTTCGGAACTTACAGTGGAGGAGAGTGCGCTTCTTGTAGGTATGGTGAACATGCCAACCCGTTATAATCCTGTCAGAAACCCGGATCTGTCGCTCCAGAGGCGCAATCATGTGCTCAGCCAGATGAACAAATACGGATTCATAACACAGGCTCAGTACGATTCGATAGTACAGATTCCAATCAGGCTTTCATATAGCCGGCAGGATCACAATTCAGGTCTTGCGCCCCACTTCAGAGATATGTTGAGAAGGGTTATGAATGCCAGCGAGCCCAATCCCAGGAACTACAGCAGAAGGGAAGACTATTCGGCCGATTCGCTCATGTGGGAGAACGACCCTCTTTACGGGTGGCTCAACAAAAACCGCAAGCCCGACGGCTCAAAATACAATCTGGACAAGGATGGCCTGAAAATATATACTCCTATAGATGCAAAGATGCAGCAATATGCCCAGGAGGCGGTTGTAGAGCATCTGAGCAAGAACCTTCAGCCTGCATTTGACAGGGAACTGAGGTGGAAGAACAGGAAGCCGTTTGACAACAGCGTTTCTCAAGATGTCATAGATATTATAATGAGGCAGGCACGCCGCTGGAGCGACAGATATCGCATGATGAAGGCAAACGGCGCTTCTGAGCAGGAGATTCTCGAGAGTTTCGACAAACCTGCCGACATGCGTGTCTTTGCATGGAACGACAAGGGGTATGTAGATACGACAATGACACCCAATGACTCCATAAGATACTACAAGTCGTTTATCCGTGCAGGGCTTATGGCTCTTGAACCGACAACAGGATATATACGGGCCTATGTGGGGAACGGAAACTACAGATATTTCAAGTATGACCAGGTGCGCCAGGGCAAACGTCAGGTGGGTTCTACGTTCAAGCCTTTCCTTTACACGCTGGCAATGCAGCAGGGATATACTCCATGCGACAAGGTGGTGAACGTGCCTCAATCCTTTATTATAGGTGATGATGTATGGACACCCAAGAGCACAGACAAGGAGGAGTGGATAGGCCAGACAGTCACCCTCAAGTGGGGGCTTACAAGAAGTTCCAACAACATATCGGCCTATCTGATGAAGCAGTTCGGGCCGCAGGCGTTGGTGGACATGGCCCATGCAATGGGGATAAAATGCTGGCTGGATCCGGTTGAATCGCTCTGCGTAGGTTCTGCAGACATACCAGTCTACGAAATGGTGGGGGCCTTCAATACCTTCCCTAGCAAGGGGGTTTATGTGGAACCGCTGGCCGTGTTGAGGATAGAAGACAAGATGGGCAACGTGCTGGCCACCTTTACGCCCAACAAGCGCGAGGCTATAAGCGAGAAGACAGCCTATCTCATGGTCAACCTCATGCAGGGAGTGGTCAATATGGGTACGGCAAACAGAATAAGGCGACTTTACGTGCCTGAAGGCGAGTTGGCAGGCAAGACGGGAACCACAAACGACCAGTCCGACGGGTGGTTCATAGGCTATACTCCCAAACTTACGGCAGGAGTCTGGGTCGGTGCCGAAGACAGGCAGGTCCACTTTGCAGGCATGGCCTTGGGCCAGGGGGCCAATACCGCATTGCCAATATGGGGCCTGTTCATGAAGAAAGTCATTGACGACGGGACACTGGGCGTTACCAAATATGATACCTTTGAGGTTCCGCACGGATTTGACATAGATTTGAATTGCGACGGCAGCGACAGCGATGTCGGGGCTTCGTCTGAAGATTCATTTTTCGATTAGCTGTCGCCTGACCTGAATTTTAGGGAAATGAAGAAAAACATTGCGTTGATATATGGCGGAAACTCCTCTGAATGGCAGATCTCCATCCAGAGCGGCAAGTTTGTGGCTTCACACATAGACAGAAGCAGATATAATGTATATGAAGTGCTCTTGCGCGGTGCAAGCTGGAGCATGGATGGAAAAGAGATAGACAAGACAGACTTTTCCGTTACGGTAAACGGAGAGAGAATAAAGTTCGACATGGCCTTCATCCTGATTCACGGAACTCCGGGTGAAAACGGTCTTCTGCAGGGTTACCTGGAGATGCTCGGCATCCCGTTCAATACATGTTCGGCTTTTGTCTCCTCGCTTACGTTTGACAAACATTCCTGCAAGCGTTTTCTGGATTTTGCAGGGGTGAAAATGGCAAAAGACCTGTTCATAAGGAGAGGCAGCAGTTATTCTCCGGCGGAAATGGCAAGAGAACTCGGGCTGCCCCTTTTTGTAAAGCCTTCGAGCGGAGGCAGCAGCTTTGGTGTGACAAAGGTAAAGCATGAGGCGGAGCTTGAAAAGGCCATAGAGGAGGCTTTCAAGGAGTGTGACTCTGTGCTTGTGGAGGAGGCTGTAAGCGGCAGGGAGGTGACAAACGGCATTTACCGCGAAAACGGGAAGCTGGTGGTTCTCCCCGTAACGGAAATAATTACGGAGCGGGAATTTTTTGACTATGATGCCAAATATCTGGGTCAGAGCAACGAAGTGTGCCCGGCCCAGATTCCGGACTCTCTTTATGAAAAGGTGAGGCAGACAACAGCTTTCATATATGAATATTTTGGCTGCAAGGGGCTTGTGCGCATGGATTATATGATAAAGGGAGAAGACGTTTACTTTCTTGAGATAAATACGGTGCCTGGAATGACCCCGATGAGCCTTGTTCCGGGACAGGTCAGGGCTGCCGGAATAGACATGCAGCACTTTTTCACAACCTTGATAGAGGAGTCGTTTTGACACT
>JADINB010000016.1 GCA_017694275.1 Candidatus Egerieousia excrementavium
GTCTGGAATGCCGCGGAATGCAAATATGCCCTGGAGGTGTTTCTGGCATGGGTATTCACCAAACACGCTGCAGAACAGCACATGCATCTGAACCGGAGCAAAACTCGAAAAATCCACTGCAACACATTGAAACACTTTCCATTGCGAGGCTTCATCAAACATCTCTCCTGGTTCAGATGCAGTGGAAAAGGGTAGCATCTGAACCTTGCCACACGACAGAATCCGGCAGTCAATCAACTCATAACAAACGTATTGCAAGGATTTCAGCAACTACGCCCGAGGTTCAGATCCCAACCGGGTTTGGAACACCACAGAACGCAAATACGCCCCAGGGGCACTTCTGAGAGGAATTCCATAAAACACAAAACAACAATATGTGCATAAGCAAGACACAGCCCAACAAGAACACCACAACAAAATAGCATAAACAAAAAAGGGGTGCCGCCCATTGCAGTACCCCTTTCTATTATAATCGAACAATCAATTATTTTACAGTGCTCATGTGTTTGATAAGGTCAAGCACCTTGTTTGAATAACCAATCTCGTTGTCGTACCAAGAAACAACCTTTACGAAGGTATCTGTAAGTGCGATACCTGCCTTTGCATCGAAGATTGAAGTACGCTTGTCGCCAAGGAAGTCTGAAGAAACCACTGCATCCTCAGTATAACCGAGAATACCCTTCAACTCACCCTCTGAAGCCTCTTTCATAGCAGCACAGATCTCTGCATAAGTAGCAGGTTTTGCAAGGTTTACAGTCAAGTCTACAACTGAGACGTCAAGAGTGGGAACACGCATTGACATACCTGTCAACTTGCCGAGCAGTTCAGGAATAACCTTGCCTACTGCCTTTGCAGCACCTGTTGATGAAGGAATAATGTTGCCTGCTGCAGCACGTCCGCCTCTCCAGTCTTTTGCAGAAGGACCGTCTACAGTCTTCTGGGTAGCTGTTGTAGAGTGAACTGTTGTCATAAGACCGTCCTTGATACCGAACTTGTCATTAAGAACCTTGGCTATGGGAGCCAGACAGTTTGTTGTACAAGATGCGTTTGACACGATCTCCTGACCTGTATATTTGTCAAGGTTTACACCGCATACGAACATGGGAGTGTCGTCTTTTGAAGGAGCCGACATAACAACTCTCTTTGCACCTGCCTGGATATGAGCCTGTGCTTTCTCCTTTGTAAGGAAAAGACCTGTAGACTCCACTACATACTCGGCGCCTACCTCATTCCATTTAAGATCTGCAGGATTCTTTTCAGATGTAACTCTTATGGCATGACCGTTAACAACCAGTTTTCCATCCTTTACCTCGATAGAGCCATTGAACTGACCATGCATCGTATCATACTTAAGCATATATGCCATGTACTCAACGTCAATAAGGTCATTGATACCTACAATCTCAATGTCATCTCTTTCCTGTGCGGCTCTGAAAACCAGACGGCCGATACGGCCGAAACCGTTAATACCAACTTTAATCTTGCTCATAATACATTATATTATTGTTAATAAATCTTCTATACCGACTGCCACCTAGCATTCTCCAAAAACCGTGCAAATGTATAAATTTTGAACAAAAAAATAACTACCTTTAGGCACATTTTTTAAGTTTTATATATAACATAATGAATAAAAGAGATTTGGAAATATTGGTAACCAACGACGACGGTTATTCTGCCAAAGGCATAAACGTACTGGCCAACCTGCTTTTAAAATACGGGAATGTGACGGTAATTGCTCCGGAAAAAGCACAGTCAGGCATGTCGGTTGCGCTGTCGCTGGCATATAAGGTGAGGTTTCACAAGATTTCGGAGAAAGAGGAAAATGGCAGGAGACTGAGAATATATGCACTGACAGGCACCCCTGCAGATTGTGTCAAAATGGCAATGAACTCATTTTTTTCAATAGACAACAAGCCCGACTTGCTTGTTTCCGGAATAAACCACGGTTCAAACGCGTCTGCCGCCTCTATCTATTCCGGTACGCTGGGCGCTGCAACAGAAGGGTCAATATATGGAATACCATCGGTAGGGCTTTCGCTATCGACCGATTTGAAAGATCCTGATTTTTCACATATCGGCCCGTACATAGAGAAGGTTATTGAGAATACAATAGCCTGTCCGCCAAAGAAAGGGGTATATCTGAACGTAAATTTCCCTTATCTCAAAAGAGATGAAATCAAGGGTTTCAAGTTCGCCAAACAGGGTATGGGCATGTGGATAAAGGAGTTCCACCCGTCCAGGGAAGAGGGCGAAGAAGAACTCTATTACATGACCGGCGAATTTCTTGACACAGACAGCAGCGATATTGCAGACCACAAGGTGGTAAGCGAAGGATACATATCTGTAGTGCCGCACAACATAGACACCACAGATTATGCCGAAATGGAGAGGTTGAGACTGACATGGAACCTTTAGGCCAACACTGAGACTGCCATGAAATATTTTATAATTGCCGGAGAGGCATCGGGAGACCTGCACGGGTCGAATCTCATAAGAGGCATAAGAAAGACAGACCCCTGTTCAGAAATAGAATGCTGGGGCGGCGACATGATGCGCGAAGCCGGAGGAAAGCTTGTGAAACACTATAAGGAAGGGGCCGTCATGGGATTCGTGGAGGTACTTCTGAAACTGGGAACCATATTCAGGAACCTCAAACGGTGCAAGAGAGACATTCTGGAATACATGCCCGATGTACTCATACTCATAGACTATCCCGGATTCAACATAAAAATTGCAAAGTTCGCCCACAAGAGAGGCATTCCTGTCTTCTACTATATTGCGCCCAAGGTGTGGGCATGGAAAGAGGGAAGAATAAAAAAGATAAAAAAGTATGTCGACAGGCTGTTCATAATCTTTCCATTTGAAATTGAATATTTCAGACGGCACGGCATAGAGGCGCTGTATAATGGCAATCCGCTCCTTGACAGCACGGCGGAATACAGGTTTTCAACGGAAAGCCGCCAGGAGTTCTGCAAAAGGCACGGCCTTGACGAAAAGAAAAAGATAATAGCCCTGCTTGCCGGAAGCAGGAAAAGCGAAATCGGCTACCTGCTTCCAAAGATGGCCCGTCTTGCGCCGCAATATGCAGAGTGCCAGTTTATGCTGGCCGCAGCCCCATCCATAGAGGATTCCCTTTATGAAAAGATATTGAACCGGCACAAGGTTGAAAACATAACACTCGTCAGAAACGAAACCTATCCTATACTCAGGCACAGCAGCGCCGCAATAATAAGTTCTGGGACGGCAAGTCTGGAGGCGGCCATAATAGGCACTCCGCAGGTTGTATGCTACGGCGGAAACGAAATCAGCTATATGATAGCCCGTGCCGTGGTAAAACTCAACTACATAAGCCTGGCCAACCTGATTCTGGAAAAACATATTTTCAAGGAACTCATCCAGCACGACTGTACGGTTGTCGACATTGCCTGTGAACTTGACAGGCTGCTGACAGACAGAGATTACATTGCCGCCATGAAGGCGGATTACGCAAAGGTCAGGGAGATTCTTGGCGGTGAGGGGGCATCGGAAAAGGTAGCCCGCTCCATGATTGATGA
>JADINB010000017.1 GCA_017694275.1 Candidatus Egerieousia excrementavium
GTAGTGGAATCGGCAAAGATAATGGATGAGAAGCATGACACCGAAATGCTTGGATACGGGCTTGTATTCCAGTCCATGAATTCTACGGTAAACATGAATCTCTGCACGATATTCGGCCTGCGCGGGGTGAACTTTACAATAAGCGCAGCCTGCGCCAGTGGAAGCCACTCAATAGGAATAGGCTACATGCTTATAAAACAAGGATTACAGGATACCATACTTTGCGGAGGGGCACAGGAGACAAACTACTACTCCATGGCCTCTTTCGATGCATTGAGAGCCTTCTCGGTACGCATGGATGAACCGCAAAAGGCCAGCCGCCCGTTCGACAAAGACCGGGACGGGCTCATTCCAAGCGGAGGAGCCGCAGCTCTTGTGCTGGAAGAGTATGAACATGCAAAGGCACGAGGCGCGAATATCCTTTGCGAAGTCGTGGGCTACGGTTTTTCGAGCAATGGAGGAGGCATATCGCAACCCAGCGACAAGGGATGCGCCATTGCAATGCAGAGGGCTATGAAAGATGCAGCCATTTCGCCAGACGAGATAGATTACATTAACGCACATGCCACCTCTACCCCTCAGGGAGACATGTATGAGGCACTGGCGCTGCAACAGCTGTTTGAAGGAAAACACGCTCTGATAAGCTCTACAAAATCGATGACAGGGCACGAGTGCTGGATGGCCGGAGCAAGTGAAATAGTATATTCCATAATAATGATGCAGAACAGCTTTGTCGCACCGAACATCAACTTTGAAAACCCGGACCAGTATTCTGAAAAACTGAATATTGCCGCCACAAGGGCAGATATGCAGATAGATACCGTACTCAGCAACAGTTTCGGATTCGGAGGCACCAACAGCGCGTTGATAATAAAAAACTTACAATAATGGAACTATCCCCCGCACTGAACAACGCATATACCCGTGACAACCTTACGGCCAGGCAGGCACAGCTAAGGGCAGAATTCATTGCCTGGGGGCCGGCCATATTCCAGGCTACGCGCATAATGCTCAAATACGGAATCCTGGAAATGCTCAGGGATAGCGAAAACGGTCTTACCCAGGAAGAGATATGCGAAAAGACAGGATTGGGAGAGTATATGGTGAAATGCCTGCTCGAAGCTTCGCTTACAATCGGCACGATACTCATAGATCCCGACAGGGAGCGGTACCGTCTGGGCAAAACCGGCTGGTTCCTGCTCATAGACCCGGCCACAAGGACAGACATAAGATTCAACCATGACGTGAACTACCAGGGGTGGTTCCGCCTCGAGGAATCATTCCTGAACGGCAAACCTGAAGGTCTGCGCCATTTCGGGAACTGGAAGACCGTATATGAAGGACTTTCATCGCTTCCCGAAGAGGTACAGGAATCATGGTTTGCCTTCGACCATTTTTACAGTGACCACTCCTTTGACAGCGCGCTGGAAATAATTTTCGGCAACTACGCTCCCCACACAGTTTTTGATGTGGGAGGAAATACCGGCCGATGGGCGCTCAAATGTGTTGAGTATGACAAAAACGTGAAGGTTGTGGTTTTTGACCTGCCGCCTCAGATAGAGATGATGCGCAGGAACATTGAGGGATGCCGCGGAGCGGAACGCATAAGCGGCTACGGGATAGATCTGCTGGAAAAGGAGGAAGAATTCCCAAAAGACAGGCAGCCTGACATAATCTGGATGAGCCAGTTCCTTGACTGCTTCGCGCCGGAACAGATAGTCTCCATTCTGGAAAGGGCTGCACGCACAATGGGCAGACACAGCAGGCTGCTGATAATGGAGACGCTGTGGGACAGACAGGTTTACGAACCTGCGGCACTGGCCCTTACAATGACATCGCTCTACTTTGCCGCTATTGCAAACGGCAACAGCAAGATGTACAATACCAAAGACCTATGCACATGTATAGAAAGAGCAGGCCTTGAAATAGAAAAGACATACGACGGGCTTGGACACGGGCATACGGTTCTGGCTTGCAAACGGAAATCAAACTGATACACGATATGACACGAACAGAAATTGAAGAGAAAGTACGCCATTTCCTCATCGAGGATCTGGAAATAGACGAGGAAAAGATTTTCCCCGATGCAAAACTCAAAGAAGACCTGGGAATCGATTCGCTTGATTTTGTAGACATTGTAGTTATTGTGGAAAAAACCTTCGGCTTCAAGCTCAAGCCGGAAGAGATGCAGGGAGTAGACACGTACAGCAAATTCTGCGACTACATAGAAAGCAAGGTGGGAGACAAATAGACCGGAAATGCCCGAACTCAGACACGGCAGATGGAAGGGAAAGACAGACGGAACACCATGGATGCAAAGGACGCTCATAAAATGGTTCCGTCACACCTCTTTGTATCTCCCCTATTTCTGCATGGGGTGGATTGTTCCTTTCTACATGCTGTTCCGGCATGAAGGATATCTGGCGGCCTACAGATTCTATCGCAAAAGATTCTGCATGGGCCGTATAAAGGCGTTCATATATGTATACTACAACCATTTCAGATTCGGACAGGTCATCATAGACCGCTTTGCCGCATATGCCGGGCACAGATTCGAATTCAAGGTTGAGGGAGGAGAGATATTTGACACGCTGGAGAACGGAAAGAAGGGTTTCATCCAGATCAGTTCACACGTAGGCAACTACGAACTTGCGGGATATTCTCTCATTCCCAGACATAAAAGTTTCCACGCCCTTGTATATGAAGGAGAAACCAAGACAATCATGGAATCCCGCTCCAGAATCTTTGCTTCTCACAAGGTAAACATGATTCCCATAAGCGGAGATATGTCGCACATATTTCTGCTGAACAAGGCATTGCTGCAGGGAGAAATAGTCAGCATGCCCGGAGACCGCATTTTCGGTTCGCCACGCAGCATAGGATGCAGTTTTTTTGGCGAAACGGCAAAGTTCCCGCTTGGCCCTTTTGCAATGGCGGAAAAAATGGAACTGCCCTCCATTGCGGTCTTTGTAATGAAAGAGAAGAGAAAAACATATACCATATACGTACGGTCTCTCAAAGGAGAGACAAGCACGGATATATGCAGCAGTTTTGCAGAAGAATTGGAAAAAACGGTCAGAAAATATCCGGAACAATGGTTCAACTATTACGACTTTTGGATGTAAATCCATTGGACATACTGCCGCAACGCCCGCCCTTTGTAATGATAGACAATCTCATACGCTACGACGAGCATGTTGCGGCCACAAGACTGGAGGTAAAGGATACCACCATGTTCGTATATGAAGGCAAACTGTCGGCGGCAGGTATGATAGAGAACATGGCGCAGACCTGCGCCGCCCGTCTTGGATACTACAACCTGATAAGCGGCCTGCCGGTCAGGATTGGCTACATAGGGGCAATCAGCGGCCTGCACATTTCACGCACCCCAAAGGTCGGAGAGATACTGGAAACTGAAATCTGCGTAGAGGAAGAGGTTTTCGGCGTCACGCTTGTAAACGGGAAAAGCCGTATTGCAGGCCAGACAGCCATGGAAGCCAAAATGAAAATCGTAATACAATGAAAGAGCTGACAGAGAATATAGATTTTGAAATCCGTTTCAACGAGGTGGATTCCATGGGGGTGGTATGGCATGGAGCATATCCGCTCTATCTGGAAGATGCACGTGAAGCATTCGGCAGGAAATACGGGCTGGATTACCTTACCATATTCGGCAACGGATGCTTTGCCCCCATTGTTGAAATGAGTTTCAAATACAAAAAGCCCCTGATGTACGGGATGCACCCGTCGGTTGCAATAAGATACGTGCCGACAGATGCTGCAAAGATTCTCTTCGACTACACCATATACGATACTGCCAACAATACTGTGGTTGCAACAGGACGCTCCGTGCAGGTCTTTACAGATACCAGGCATCAGTTGCTGTGGTTCAACCCTCCGTTCTATGAAGAATGGAAAAGAAAGTGGCTGGAGAGATGATTGCAAAAATTTCAGACTACATACTCTCTCCGCTCGCAATGGGGACGCATGCCAACTATATGGCTGTAAAGGAGGGGAAGAGCATGCTCCGCAGGTACGACAGTCTGTGGGGAATGAAAGGACCGTTCACTGTCTCCTTGTTCGAGAGCGATGCCATTGCCGCCGCCTGTGCCGAAGAGGGCATTGGCCAGGATGCATACTCCAGGTTCGAGCGCATATCCATAATTGCCGCAGCCCGCGCACTCAGACTCTGCCCGGAGATAAATCCTGCAGACGAGAGCGTCATTTTCATAATATCCACCACAAAGGGAGGATGGGCCGGCGAGGGAGATCCCCTTCCTGCAGAGTCTGCAGGCAAAATAGCAGGCAGGTTCGGCAACCCTAACAGACCGTTAGTAATATGCAACGCATGCATATCAGGACTGTGCGCACAGACAGAGGCAGCGGCCGCATTGGAAAGCGGAAGATGGAAACATGCCGTTGTAATAGGGGCAGATATACTTACACCATTTATACTCAGTGGATTCTGCTCGCTAAACGCCACTTCGCAACAGCCATGCCGGCCGTTCGACGAAGAGAGATGCGGTCTCAACCTTGGAGAGGCTGCCGCCTGCATCATATATGGAGAACGTTCACCGGAAGAGTGCCGCGGAGCTGGCTGGCATATTGTATCAGGTGCACTCAGCAACGATGCCTTTCATGTCACAAACCCTTCAAAAAATGCAGATGGGGCATATATTGCACTCAGAAGCACACTCAAAGGGGCCGACATGCAGGATATTGCCTTTATAAACGTACACGGTACGGCAACGCTTTTCAATGACGAAATGGAGGCTGTTGCCATCGACAGGGCTGAAATTGCAGAACTGCCTGTCAACGGGCTCAAAGGCTTTTTCGGACATACGCTTGGAGCAGCTGGAATAATCGAGACCCTTATTTCAATGGAGGCAGTGGAAGACAAGACGGTACTCGCCACAAAAGGGTTTGACAGCCTTGGAGTAAGCAAAAAGACAAATATTTCAGGCCTTAACAGAAAGGCGCACGGGAATGCATTCATAAAGATGATGTCCGGCTTTGGAGGCTGTAATGCAGCCATGCTCTTCAGCATGAAAAAAGAAGAAGAAAGAGTAGAAAAAACTGACAGAACTTCCGCAAGGCTGGATATTACGCATAAGATAACCGTAACGCCCAAGGAAGTAATTATAGACGGGCTCTCGCTCCAGACAGAGATGAAAGGCGGACAGATATTGAAAGAGATGTATCGCAAATATGTGAAAGACTATCCCAGGTTCTACAAGATGGATCCTCTGTGCAAACTCGGGTTCATAGCCTCAGAACTGCTGCTTGATGCCGAAAGCAAGGCCGAAGGCACCACACGTTTCAGCGGGAGTTGCAACAGAGGCGTATTGCTGGTGGGCAGCAAGGGCTCAATCTGTGCAGACATGGCCTATCTGCAGACAATAAGACATCCGGAGAACTATTATCCCAGTCCGTCGGCCTTTATCTACACCCTGCCCAACATAGTTACAGGCGAAATTGCCATACGTAACGGATACCATGGGGCAACCTCATACATCATGATGCAGGATGGGGAGAGTGAACTGGAACAGCTCATGTTGCAGGCACTTCTTTACTACAAGATGGATAGCCTTGTAGGAGGGGTGATAGAGATGGAAGGGCCCGAAAATTTCAAGGCCGTACTGCATATTGCAAGAAGGCGGGCCGAACAAAGTACAAATGAAGTCATAAAAAAAATGAAAAGATATGGAAGAACTTGTGCATGAACTTAAGGAGAAAATAATTGAGACACTCAATCTTGAAGAGATGTCTGCAGACGATATAGATGCAGATGCGCCTCTTTTTGGGGAGAACGGTCTTGGGCTCGATTCAATAGACGCCCTTGAACTTATAGTGCTGCTTGAAAAGCAGTATGGCATAAAACTCGACGATCCTTCGCAGGGAAAAGAGATATTCAAATCTGTAAGCACCATTGCACAGTATGTTGCCCGGCACCGTACAAAATAGAAAAAAGACAGAATCATGAGCGGGACTGCCGTATACATAACAGGTGCCGGCATAATATCTGCCATTGGCAACAGCCTTGCACAGACATCCAGGTCGCTTTCGGATGGGATTTCCGGCATAGGAAAGCCAGAGATTCTCAAGACCTCGCACACCGGACTGCCGTGCGGAGAGGTGAAACTCTCAAACGAACAGTTGTGCAAGGATTTGGACATAAGAGAAGGAGTGGGCTACAACCGCACAGCCCTTTTGGGCATCCATGCTGTACGGCAGGCCATAAGACAGGCCGCCCTTACTGAAAGACAAACCGGAAAGGCACTTCTCTTCTCAGGCACTACCGTAGGAGGAATGGACAGCACAGAAAAGCACTTTCTGGAGATGGCAGATGAAGGGAAGCACCTTAATCTGCTCTCCACCCATGATTCAGGCTCGACAACAGAACTGATATCAGGCTATTTCGGCATTCTGCCGGAAAATACCGTAACCATCTCCACCGCATGCTCGTCTGCCGCCAATGCAATAATAGCCGGAGCCGAGATGATAAAGGCCCGCAAGGCAGACATTGTCATTGCAGGAGGAAGCGAGGCGCTGAGCAGATTCCACCTGAACGGATTCAATTCTCTCATGATTCTTGACAACGAACCGTGCCGGCCGTTCGACAAGACCCGCAAAGGCCTCAATCTTGGAGAGGGAGCCGCATTCATCGTTATGGAGAGCGAAGAGTCTCTCATAAAAAGAAATGCCAGACCGCTTGCCATACTTGCAGGATACGGCAACCGCTGCGATGCCTTTCACCAGACAGCATCTTCTGAAAATGGAGACGGCGCTGTACTGGCCATGGAAGAGGCAATTGAAATGGCCGGAATCAAACCTGCAGACATTGATTATATAAACGCCCACGGCACAGGCACTCCCAACAACGACGAAAGCGAAAGCAGGGCCCTGCAACGGGTTTTCGGGGAAAAGATACCGCCTGTATCAAGCACCAAATCCTTTACCGGCCATACTACGTCTGCCGCAGGAGCAATAGAGACCGTGATAAGCCTGATAGCCCTTACCGAGGGGATTATCCCGGCCAATCTGGGATGGAAAGTACAGATGGAGGGAGGTATCACCCCCACATCAGGTGTAAAAGGGGCATTGCTGCACAATGTAATGTGCAACAGTTTTGGCTTTGGAGGAAACGACTCTTCACTCATCTTGTC
>JADINB010000018.1 GCA_017694275.1 Candidatus Egerieousia excrementavium
CTTCTGTATGGGTGTACCAATGCCTTGAATTGCCTGCTCGTCAAGAATCCTGTAAATCAAATCCTCCTTTGAAAGAGACTTTATTTTTGAAATCTTGAGACTCTGTGCAATCTCATGCAGTTCCTCAATGCCCTTATTGCTCAATTCTATAATATCGTACATAGTCACTTTCTAAAATTATTTTACTGCAATCACATCAATCTCCACCCGCGCATTCTTGGGAAGCGCCGCCACCTGAAAGGCGACTCTGGCAGGATAAGGCTCCGAAAAATAGAGGGCATAGACCTCGTTAAGGGTTGCAAAATCTGCAATATCCGCCAGGTAAACAGTTGTCTTGACAACATCCTTGAATGAATATCCGGCTTCCTGCAGAATATAACCCAGATTCTTGAATACCTGATGTAACTGCTCCTTTACACCGCCCGGTGCGAATTCTCCGGTAGAGGCATCGATCGGAAGCTGGCCGGAAACATAAATGGTTCCGTTTGCCACGACCGCCTGGCTGTACGTACCCACAGCCTTTGGAGCCAACGGGCTTGAAATAATCTTCTTTTCCATAATTTTTCTGTTTATTGTTTATCGTATCTTATGTATTTCTTTCCACTGCCTGTCCCGGAACTATCTGTCCCAGAAACTTGCATTCTTCTTATACTGCAACAGGTCTGAGAGTGCAGAGGCCTTTGCGGCAATCCTGAAACTCCAGCTCTCCCACTGCCCGTTCGGAATCCATGAAACCGAAATTATGAAGCAGTGCAGATCGTACGAGGCGCTCAGCTGCGTTGTAGTCATCTTCATCTTGGTAAGGTCGAAGCCAGTATTGAGGTTGAAGTTCAGCGCAGGGGTGAGCCTCATCTGCGCCGAGACGCCCAAAGTCATCGTATGGTTATGCCTTGTCATAAGCTGCTCGTTGGCATACTGGTATCGGCGCGAATATGAGTAACTGTAATTCAGATTCAGAGACCACGGCACGTTAGGGTCCATATAATAGACCCAGCCTCCAGGGATATACTCTCCTGTTATCGGATGGTAATAGACCCTCTGGTATGACTCGTTCTGCGACCTTTGCACGGCCCCCTTGTCAGACGACGCATCGTAATCGGAACCGAGACGGCTCTTGCCCTCACCCGAAAACTGGTACGAAGTAGAAATGCTGGCATTTGTAAGGCGCGCCAGCTTGAAACCGCCCTCCTGCACTATGTTGAACTTGTTTATGCGGGTACCGTACTCATTTATAGCATATGGGTCGAGAGTGGCATTGGCAGAAATTCCGAGTTTTCCGAATACAGAAGTAGACATGTTCACCGAAATATTCGACAGCTTCATGGAATCTGCAAGGAAGTTGTATGAACCCCCAATCGAAAGCTGGTCTATAAGCTTGATTTTCTTCACCCCTGTTCCTGTGGTGTCTTTTCTGTCGCGCACCTTGGCCTCCAGGTTGTTGCCTATGGAGAAAGTCATTCCGGCAGATTTTCCTCTCGATGCCGGAGAGTATATCTGCCCTTCATACTTGTTATATACGTCTACATGCTGTATTCCGTTCATGTCTACATAGCTCAAGGTCCGGTATCCGTTTGCGGCAGTTCCCATTTCCGGCTGCACGTTAAACGAAATGGATGGGGTCACCATATGCCTTACCGCCTCTATCCTTCTCTTCTTGCCGAAATTGAACATACCGTACAGCCTTGTGCTCATGGAAATTCCTGCAGAAAAGCTCTGCGTTATGCCAAAAGTGCTGAACGGGTCTGAATATTCGGTCACCACCTGCTGCTGCTGCTGGTCGTAATACTTCTCTGCATCTGAAAAATACCAGTTCATTCCATAAGAGACAGAAGGCGAAAACTGTATGTACTTGAAGAGCGAGAAGGTAGGCAGATTTATGCTGAAATTGTGCTGCATGCCGTTCTTCATCTTGCTGAATATGCTCTCCTCCTTGAGTTCGCTCGCCTTGAAATTGACCTTGTTCTGGAAAGTCATGTTGTAGTTGAAGGCAAACGATTCATACCATTTCTCCTTTCCCACCCTCTCCTTCCTTTGGAACGGATAGATTCTGTTTACCGTAAAGGTAATGTTTGGCAGGGTTATGGCGTATGAACTGTCGCGGGAATTCTGGCTGTGCAACCCGTTAATCGAGAGGCTGAACGGAGTGCCGGCCCATGTCTTTCCGTATGATATTGAAGATGATATCTGGTTTTGGATAGCCTCGTCTATTGATTCAGAATTGTACCTGCTGTTGGAAGGGCTGGAGAAGTTGAGCGAAGCCCTGAATGAAGTACCCGGACGGGCCTTTGAATCCATTGAATGCGACCATTGCACGGAAAAGTTGGAGGTTTCGAAATAGTCTGGCGAGCCTCTTTCGCCCGTAATGTCCTTGGAGTAGTTCAACGCAAAATTACCGCTGTACTTGTACCTTTTGTTATAACGTGAGTTGAGCTGCACCCCCCACGAACCTCTTGTGTATATGTCGGCCGTCGCCGCAAGGTCGAAATGCTCTCCAAAGACAAAGTAATAGCCCAGCCCGCGCAGGAAAAAACCTCTGGCAGTCTCCTCGCCATAGGAAGGCATGAGAAGTCCGCTGCTCCGCCCTCCCATCTGGGGCACGAAACCGAACGGTATGAAAAGCGGCAACGGCACGTCTTCCAGCACCACGTGCGAAGGCCCGAAGACAGTCCTGCCCTTGTCACCCCCGGTAATGAGCTTTGCGGCCGACATCTGCACGTAGAAGTGCGGATGTTCATAATCACATGTCGTATATTTTCCCTTGGATATGTTTATGGAATTGTCTGGCATCTTTTTCAGGAAACGGCCGTGGATATAGCCGTCGCCCTCCTGTGTTATCATGTTCTTGATTTTCGACTTTTCGGTATCGAAGTTATAGTAGACATTCTCCATCTTGTAGCTCTTTCCCTTGTCGAGCATCTCGGGCTGGCCTACTATCGTACCCGTAGAGTCTGGCAGTCCCTTGGCAAAGACAGTTCTGGAATTCACGTCATAGGCCATGTAGTCTGCCTTGATTTCCATATTCTTGTACTTCACCGAAATGTCGCCGTAAAAATAGATCATCCTTTTGCCGTCTTCATATATCTCCACAATGGAATCTCTGGCCGTAGAGAATACCGGCTCTTCCAGGCTCGACAGGTTTTCCACGGTATCGGAGACCATGAGCGAGTCTGAAAGCCGCAGCGAATCCTGAAGCATGAGTGAATCCTGCATCAGGATGGAATCTGCTGCAATGGCAGAAGTCTGCATTGAATCCAACAGAACTCGCAATGACTCTCTCTCTCCGTCTTCAGGCAGGGCCTTTAAAGAATCCACAAAAAAAAGAGAAACAGCCGCTATTGAGAAGAATATGTACAGCGATTTTTTTACCGACATCAAAACGCGGGTTTTGTAAGTCTCAAAAATATTTTTTCTATTTTTGTAGCGTGCAAATTTAATAATATTTTTGCAACTAGTATGCCATTTACGGAGAAGAAAACTATAAAATATGCCGCTTTTGCGCTGTTATTTGCCGTTTTCAGTCTGGTTTTGCCGCGTACCCTCGCTGCTTCCGGCGAAGGCGGCACAATAAAGACCGTGGTCATAGACCCCGGCCATGGAGGGCATGACCCTGGAACAATATGGGCCAACGGCAAATACAAGGAGAAAGACATAGTCCTTTCCGTATCACTCAGGCTCGGCAGCCTTATAAAGCAGAAATACCCCAGTGTAAAGGTGCTCTACACCCGCTCTTCAGACAAGTTCGTAGACCTCAGCGAGCGCTCCTACTTTGCAAACAGGAACAAGGCAGACCTCTTTATCTCAATACATGTAAACGCCACCGGCACAACCTCCGTGACAGGAACCGAAACCTTCGTCATGGGGACCGACAAGAGCGACTCCAACTTTGAACTGTGCAAGAAGGAGAATTCCGTAATTGCGCTGGAAGATGACTATCAGTCCAAATATGAAGGGTTCGATCCCAGCTCCCCGGAGTCGTACATAATATTTTCCCTGCTCCAGAACGTGCATCTCGAACAGAGTCTCCGTTTTGCTGAACTTATACAGCAAAGGTACAAGTCCGGGCCGATACAGACCAACAGGGGCGTAAAACAGGGAGGGCTTATCGTGCTGTGGAAAAGCACCATGCCGGCCGTCCTCACCGAAATAGGCTTCCTTTCAAATGCAAAGGACCGAAGCATACTTGCAAGCCGTGACGGACAGGCTAAAATCGCAGACAACATATTCAAGGCCTTCTGCCAGTACAAGGAGGAGATAGAACAGATACACGGAGAGGCTGAGGCATCCGAAAGCACGCCGCAGGCTCCGGCACAGACAGACAATCCTGAAGAATATTACACGATACAGATCCTGTCTGTTTCAAAACCTCTTGCAAAAAACGCAAGAGACCTCAAGGGCCTTACCGACTACCGGTATGTAAAATCGGGCAACGCCTATAAATATACCACGGGACGATACAGTTCCAGAAGCGAAGCGCAGAAAAACCTTCCGGCGGTAAGAAAACTCTTCAAGGGGGCCTTTGTTGTAAAGGTTAAAGACGGAAAAATAGAAATATGACAATATGGGAAAGCTAACTTTGAACAGAAGCCAGAAAATAGGGCTTTTCGTAGTGATTGCCCTTGTGGCGCTTTATGCCTCCATCAAATTTCTCAAGGGTGAAGACCTCTTCAATTCAAGAAGAAGTTTCTGTACTGTTACAGGCTCGGTGGAAGGGCTGACTGTCACATCGCCCGTATATATAAGGGGGCTTAAGGTGGGCAGCATAGAAAAAATAGAATATAACATACAGACCGACAGTTTTGCAATCACATTCAACGTAAAGTCTGAGTATGAAGTGGCAGACAATTCCGTGGCCGAAATCTACAGTTCCGACATCCTCGGCGGAAAATCGCTCAGGATAGCGCTGGGGAACTCATCCGAGACGGCAAAGGCCGGCGACACGCTGGAATGCACTACGGTACCCGACATGATGTCGCTCCTGTCAGAAGAAATAGGGCCTATGAAAGAGCAGGTAAGCAGGCTGCTCGACAACATGAACACGACATTCTCGAACCTGAACGAAATACTGGATGAAAAGGCAAGGCAGGATATTTCAGCCTCGCTGTCAAACCTCAACTCATCGCTGGAAAACCTGGAAGAGATAAGCGGCACCATAAATGACATCACCCCACAGATAAAAGAGGTGGTGCAGAACATGGACTCGCTTTCTGCAAGCCTGAGCGGCTCGGCACCACAGCTGCAGTCAATCATAGAGAATCTCGACAGGGTCAGCGGTGCCATTGCCGATGCAGACGTTGCGGCTGCCATAAAATCTGTCAGGGAACTTGCAGACAGGCTGCAGGACCCCGAAGGCTCTGTCGGCAAACTGCTCTCTACAGACTCCCTGCACAATTCGGTAGATTCGCTTGTAATGAACCTGAACAATTTTGTTGAAAAGATGAGCGAAAACCCGAAAAAATTTATAAAAATTTCTGTTTTTTAAGAAAACCGCCTCCAGGGGCTCCACAAGGGACAGCCACCTTGGCACTTATGTGTAACTATCTGATTTTCAGCAATAAAAAATTAACTAAAAATATTATCTCTGATTTATAGTCCATTGTAATGTTTTAACAAAAAACAATAGTTTTTGAATTTTTTTATAAAAAAGTTTTCCATACTTTTGTTTTCACTTTTAACCGGACACTAACAAAAATCAGGCGGACACAAGTATGAAACAAACCAGACAACACATAGATGTGTGGGAGGATTGTCTCTCCATAATAAGGGACAATATCCCGGAGGAGAGTTTCAAGACCTGGTTCGAGCCCATAGAGGCCCTTTCTCTCGAAGGATCTACCCTAAGCATCAAGGTTCCGTCTGACTTTTTCAGGGAATACATCGAGGAGCATTACATAGACCTTATAGGCAAGACCCTCAAAAGGGTTATGGGCAAAGATGCCAGACTGCTCTACAACATAGCCATAAGCAACAGCACGATAAAACTGCCGCAGCATGAAAAGGTAGATCTGGAAAACAGGCTGAAAGACCCTTACAGGCAAAACAGTTTCATAAGCCCGTTTGTCATACCGGGGCTTCAGCAGATGAAGATAGACTCGAGGCTCAACCCCAACTATTCTTTCGAGAATTTCGTAGAGGGAGAGTGCAACAAACTCGGCTACACGGCCGGCCTTGCAATAGCCAAAAAGCCCGGCGGCACCCCGTTCAACCCTCTTTTCATATATGGAGGCTCAGGACTCGGCAAGACACACCTGGCCCAGGCAATCGGCATAGCCATAAAGGAGAACATGCCAAAGAACGTGGTCCTGTATGTAAGCGCAAATATATTCCAGACCCAGTACATGGATGCGGTAAACGTAAAGAACAAACTTACCGATTTTCTCAATTTCTACCGCTTCATTGATACTCTCATAATAGACGACGTGCATGAATTTGCAGACAAACCGGGCACGCAGAACGCCTTCTTCCAGATATTCAACCATCTGCATCAGAGCGGAAAACAGATCATACTGACTTCCGACAAGGCTCCGGTTGAGATGACAGGTCTGGAGCAGAGGCTGCTTTCGAGATTCAAATGGGGGCTTTCGGTAGAACTTCTGCCGCCGTCGTTTGAAACGAGGATTGAGATACTCAGGGCAAAGAGCATAAGAGACGGCATAGAACTGCCGAACGAGATACTTACCTATCTTGCATCAAACGTAAACGGAAACGTAAGGGAACTGGAGGGGACACTAATCTCACTTCTCGCCCATGCTACGCTGAGCAAGGAAACCATAACTCTCAATCTGGCAAAAAGCATGATAGACAAGATTGTATCTCCTTGCAACAACGAGATTTCAATAGATGTCATACGGGACACCACCTGCGAATATTTCAAGATCAGCAAGGAAGACCTGGTTTCCAAGACAAGGAAGAGGGAAATTTCACAAGCCCGCCAGATTGTAATGTATCTGGGAAGGAACCTTACAAAGAAATCGCTGGCATCGATAGGCTCATGCGTCGGCGGAAGAGACCATGCCACTGTACTGCATGCCTGCACCCAGGTTTCCAACCTCATGGAGACAGACAAGAGTTTCAAAAAATACGTAGAAGAGATAGAGAGCCGTCTCAAACCGCTGTAAACGGTGATTTTTAACGAAATTCCATAATCATGACCACAGAAAACATACTCAGTATCTTCAAGGAGATAATGAAGGTTCCGCGCGAGAGCGGGCATGAAGAGCAGATAATCGCATGGCTGCAGAAGCGTGCTGCCGCACATAACCTGGAATGCAAGACAGACCAGGCCGGCAATGTACTTATAATACGTGAAGCCTCAAAAGGCTGCGAAAACTCTCCGACAATAATACTCCAGAGCCATTCCGACATGGTATGCGAAAAAAACGCCGGAGTGGAGCATGACTTTTCAAAAGACCCTATCGTTGCGGTAGAGGAAAACGGATGGCTTATTGCAAAAGAGACCACCCTTGGGGCAGACTGCGGAATAGGAATGGCGGCCCAGCTTGCCGTTCTCGAGGATGACACCCTGCAGCACGGCCGCATAGAGGCGCTCTTCACTACCTCTGAGGAGACGGGGCTTACGGGAGCCAAATCGCTGGAAAAAGATTTTATAAGCGGAAAGATTCTCATAAACCTGGATTCGGAGGATGAGGGCGAACTTTTCATAGGCTGCGCCGGAGGAGTTGACACCACCGCTGTTTTCAAATACGGGACCGTCGAGGCAACCAAAGAGTATGTCAAGGTACTGTTCAGGGTATATGGTGCCGAAGGCGGCCACAGCGGAGACGACATAGACAAGAACCGGGCCAACGCAGTGAAGATACTTGCACGCCTGCTATATCAGATTATGGACAAATGCAGCATTGAACTCTACGAAATCGACGGCGGGAACAAAAAGAACGCCATTGCGAGAGAGGCCTATGCGGCAATAGGATTCGACCGCAAGGATATGGGCAGGGTCATGAAGGTATACAGGGAGAACGTTGCCGCGACAAAAGCCGAATTCGCCCTCAGCGACAAGAACGTGGAGATTTCAGCCGAACGCATAGGCATAGAGGATGTGGACAGCGGGAAGATGCTTTACGAACCCGTAAAGGCAATAGACGGGAACACAGCCGCGCTGCTTGTTTATGCGCTTAACGCAGCACCTCACGGAGTCCTTGCCATGAGCAATCAGATAAAAGGGCTTGTGGAGACCTCGACAAATCTGGCCTCCGTAAAGATGATGCCCGGAAAGAAAATTGCCGTAGGCACAAGCCAGAGAAGTTCGCTCGCAAGCAGCTGCAACTATGCGGCACAGCAGGTAGAGGCATGCTTTGCGCTTGCCGGAGCAACTGTAAGGCATTTGAACGAATATCCCGGATGGCAGCCGAAAATGGACTCGCACGTTGTAGATGTGACCCGCAAGGCCTACAAAAAGCTCTTCGGAAAAGAGCCTGTTGTAAGAGCCATCCATGCAGGGCTCGAATGCGGCCTCTTCCTCGACAAATATCCCGACCTGGACATGATTTCGTTCGGGCCTACCCTCAGGAAGGTGCATGCCCCGGGCGAGAGGCTCGAACTTGCCTCCCTTGACAAGTTCCGCATGCTTTTGGAACAGGTAATAACAGACCTTAAATAGAGTTACGATGGATACTGTCATTGCACCGTCGCTCCTTTCTGCAGATTTCGGCAACCTTGCACGCGATGTGGAGATGGTAAACTGCTCCGATGCGGGCTGGTTTCATCTCGACATCATGGACGGGGTGTTCGTACCCAACATCTCATATGGATTTCCGGTAGTCAGGGCCATGGCCAGGCAGGCCAGAAAGCCTTTGGACGCACATCTGATGATTGTGGAGCCAGACCGCTACCTTGCCCTTTTCAAGGAGGCCGGGGTGGAGTGGCTAAGCGTGCATTATGAAGCCTGCCCGCATCTGCACAGAACCGTACAGCATATCCATGACCTGGGAATGAAGGCAGGGGTTGCACTCAACCCCCATACCCCGATAACTCTCCTGGAGGATATTGTCTGCGACCTGGATTATGTGGTGCTAATGTCGGTAAACCCCGGATTCGGCGGACAATCCTTCATAGAACACTCTTTCGACAAGCTTTCGCGGCTGAAGGAGATGTGCCTCAGCAAGGGATCAAAGGCACTCATAGAGATAGACGGAGGAGTAAATGCAGAAAATGCGGGAGCGCTGGCAAGGGCCGGTGCAGACATTCTCGTTGCAGGCAGCGCAGTATTCAAGGCATCTTCTCCACAGAAGATGATAAGAGATATCCTCATTGCCGCCAGAAGCGCAAGGGAGGCTGTCAGATAATATATTTGAGCTCCTTGAATGAGAAAGAGGCGGTGGAACCGTCGCGCAATTGGAGTACAAGGCAGGCCAGTGAGTCTATACCGACTATTCTGGCCTCTATTTTTTTCTCCTCGCTGCCGCGGCAGTCTATATAGCAAGACCACTCCCCTTTTCTGTACAGACGCGAAAGGAACTCCCTTTCAAGAAGGTCATAGGCCCCGGCTCTTGCCATGTCATAACAGCTGCAGAAGAGAGAGAGAAACTGCATAAGTTCCTCCCTCCTGTCGTAAGGCTCTTTCCTCCCGGTTTCAAGAATCAGGGAAGTGGGGTTTGGCAGAGAACTGTCAAACTCTTTCTGGTTAATGTTTATGCCTATGCCCGAGAGACTGACTGACAGATTGTCACCGCACAGGGTATGTTCTATGAGCATTCCGCAAATTTTCCTGTCTGAAACGTAAATATCGTTGGGCCACTTTATCTTTACAGACAATCCTTTGGTTTCCAGATATTTTGCAACGGAAAGAGCCGAAACTTCAGAAATCACGAACTGCCTTCTCGCCTCCAGAAAACAAGGGCGCATGAGTATTGTAAACATAAGATTCTCTGCCTTGGCGCTTTCCCATCTGTTCCCCCTCTGCCCTCTTCCGGCACTCTGATAATCTGCAATATAAACCGACAGATCAGGCGCCTTATCAATATTCTCCGACGCCACGTTCATTGTAGAGTCTACGCTCTCATACCAATTCAATGTCAACTTCTCTTCCACTTCCTGTTGTTCTTCTCATCCTCTTTATAACCCAATATTCAACCCGACAGTAAATCAGGGGCTCCAAAGTTACAAAATATTTGTCAAAAGCACCTTGCCTCCAACAAATATCTGAAGTTACAGCTCCTTCAGAGATTCAACATAATAGTTGTAATAATCTTCATCAATGCCCCAAAGTGCCTTTACCCTGTATGCAGCGCCGAATATGCCTTCACCGCCCTCTATGTTGCTGTATACCTCGAACCTGTCCCACAATTCTGTCAAATCTGTAAATGGTTGCTGCTGCATCTGTTCAAACGTTATAACGTCTTTATAGTATCTGTCCAGTTCTTCAGATACCGAGTCAAAGACAAGACGCGACAACGGATGGGATGCACAGTATCTGTATGGTTTGAAGTTTACTGCAATCCACATTCCACTAACTGTTTTTTCTTTAATAAGTTCATCTTTGTCATCATGGGAAAAAACATACCAGTATTTTTTTAGTATCGACCCTTTACACTCCGGTCCGGGATATTCCCATCTAAGGTATCTGTCATGGAAGTTGTAGCCGTAATCGTTGGGCCATAGAGGGATTCCCAATATTCCTGCATCGTCTTCCTGCCATATACGTGACTTGGAGTTTGCCATGACTAAAGAATACGGAGTCCAGTCTTGTCCCCACAGGAAGAGGTAACATCCCGGATTGCGCGGAGGCTCTCCATATAACAGGGTATCCATATCCAGGTTTTCAGGCCATCTGAACTCTTCTATGTCGTCTTTTGTAACCTCGGTAAGATTGAAGTTATCTACATAGCGGTCGCTTGAATATATATAATCGGCCGTTTCGTACTGCAATGTGGATGGGTTGTAACGTTAATTTTCATTTTCGGAGGAAATACGGTCGTGGCCGTTATCCTGTCATATCCGGAAACTTCAACCTCCAGAGTGTATTGCGCATACTATATGGGATCGAATTCGGCCTGCCATACGCCATCCGCCACCTTTACAAACTCATGGCAGCCGGATGTGTCAACTATTACCGTATGTCCATCTTCAAAGTCTGTATAGAATGTATCCAGGGCAAAACTCATCCTTACAACAGCCTCCTCAACCTTTGGGTAGGTCTTATCTGAAACAGTTGCAGAATATGAAAGGTTTACCGTCTGCACTTTGTCTTCGTTGTCAATTACACACTCCACAACCACCGTCCTCTCTCCCGGGTCCATTACAATTTCTTCCATACAGCCCCAGAGGAGTAGAGCGAAAAACAAAAGAAATATAGTTGATTTGGTTTTCATGCAACTGTTTATCAAATCATCTACATACAGGCTTAATCAAGGTAGAAGTAGTTGCCTGGATAACACCATGGAGATCTGCTTCTGTACACCGCCCCGAAAATCCCCTTGCCGTTCTTTATATTGCTGTGGACATGATACCGTCCCCAAACAAGAGTCAAGTCTGTTGCCATATCATTCATCAACACGTCGCTGTAATATTTATCAAGATCGTCCGATACAGTCTCGAATACCAGATGAGACCGCGGATGAGAATAGTAATATTTATACGGCTTGAAATTTACCGCAACTGTAAAAAATTGAGATTCTCTGCCGCCATCAGTAAAAGGCCACCACAGACCGTTCATATCACCTAAGTTTCCGTTATGATTAAACCTTAGATATCTGTCATGAAAGTCATATCCCAACCCATTGGGCCATATATCATGAAATGCATAAAATCTGCCATCATCCAACGGTAAGACTATTTCTTCATCATAATCAAAGCTCCATTCAAAAAGGAAGCACGGCCTTGCAAAACTTGAAACATTTATATCAGATTTCAGATAATCATCATACCAGTCGAAATTTTCAGGACGCTTGAATTCCTTAATATTCTCTTTGGTAACACCTGTAATGTTGAAATTGTCTGCATTTATATGGTTAGTATAAATATACTCGGCCACACTGTATTCCAAAGTCTCAGGATTGTAGTCGAGACCATATACCCACATTTTGCAATCTTTGCCTGTTACAATTTGATAACTTGCAGCCGTAGCATGAGGGGTATTTACAAGCCAACTATATGGATGATAAATATATGCTTTCGGAGGACACTTCATGGTTGCAGTCAGAATGGTTATGGAGTCTTCTCCGGGGATTGTCACTTCAAGATTGTACCTTGCAAACTCTATGGGCTCGAATTCGGCCTGCCATACGCCGTCTGCAACCTTTACAAACTCATAGCAGCCAGATGTGTCTATATCCACAAACACATCATATTTTCATCTCCTATGAGATCAATGGTATATGTTGTATCTAATGCAAAGGTTATCCTCACTTCCGCCTCCTCAACCTTCGGGCATTCCGCCTCTGAGACATACGCCGAGTAATAGAGATTAACTGTCTGCACCTTCTTTTCGCTGTCAATCACACACTCTGCAACCGCAATCCTTGCCCTCTCTTCCGGTTCCATTACAATTTCTTCCATACAGCCCCAGAGGAGTAGAGCGAAAAACAAAAGAAATATAGTTGATTTGGTTTTCATGCAACTGTTTATTAAATCATCTACAGACAGGCTCAATCAAGATAGAAGTAGTCGCCATGATAACACCATGGAGATCTGCATCTGTACACCGCTCCGAAAATTCCCTTGCCGTTCTTTATATTACTGTGAATACTATATCTTCCCCAGACCATAGCTATATCACTCGTCGATTGTTCCATTATAATCAAATCTGTGAAATATTCATCCAAGTCATCCGATACAGTCTCAAATACCAGATGAGACAGTGGATGGGAATAATGATATTTATACGGCTTGAAATTTACCACAACCGTAAAGTATTGATTTTCATAGTAGATATCATTTCTCTTCCACAAACCGTTATTTCCTCTGTTTCCACTATGGTTAAGCCTTAGATATCTGTCATGAAAGTCATATCTTAAATCATTGGGCCATATATCATGAAACCTGCGAATTCTCCCATCCTCCAACGGTAAGAGTATTTCTTCACCATAATCGAAGTTCCATTCAAAAAGGAAGCACGGCAACATTACACTTATATCAGATTGCAGATAATCATCGTACCAGTCGAAATTTTCCGGACGCTTGAATTCCTTGATATTCTCCTTGGTAACGCCTGTAACATTGAAGTTGTCTGGATTTATATGGTTAGTATAAATATACTCGGCCACACTGTATTCAGAAGTCTGAGGATTGTAATCGAGGCCATAGACCCACATTTTGCAATCTTCGCCTGTAGTGACATAATAAGCTGCCGCTGTAGCATGAGGATCATTTACTGTTCCATACGGATGGCGTAAATCCATTTTCGTCGGGTAGTCTGTAGTTGCAGTCAGAATGGTTATGGAGTCCTCCCCGGGGACTTTCACTTCAAGATTGTACCGCGCATACTCTATGGGCTCGAATTCGGCCTGCCATACACCGTCAGCAACCTTTACAAACTCATAGCAGCCTGATGTATCTATATCCACGACAATTTCTTCATCTTTTCTGACGATAATGGTATAGGTCGTATCCAATGCAAAACTCATCTTCACTTCCGCTTCCTCAACCTTTGGGTATTCTATTTCTGAAACGTACGATGAGTAATATAGATTCACTGTCTGCAACTTCTCTTCATTGGTAATTACACAATCCACAACCAAAGTTCTCTCTCTCGGGTCCATTACTGTCTTCTCTATACAACTGCATATAAATAAGAAAACTGAAAACAGCAGAAATATAGTTGATTTGGTTTTCATGACACAGATCTTATTGTATTACAAACTTACGCACAATTGTTGTCTGTGTATTCATAATAGGATTTGAGCGCTGAATATATTGCAGAGCAGTCATTCCAATACCGTGTATAATTATTGTCTCGATTTATGCCGCCACTTATGATAACCGCCCATTTGTTGCCGGATACGGAACCTAATACACTTCTGCCTGCTTTATTCATGTTTGTAAAATCGAACAGTTCTCCGCTGCCTGCATTTTCCGGCGTATAGTTTTTTTCTCTGTTAATGATACTTACATCTGAAGGCAGCATGGTGTATGTCTGTTCTTCGGTTTCCATTGTATTGGCATTTACAAACAGATATATACACTCATGCCCCCAGTTGGCCAAAGGGTGTTTGTCTACTATTACCAGCCAGGATACATAATCCGGAGAAAAGGCCTCCCTTATCCTGTTGCAGATTAATGTGTCAGATGCTCCGAGAGGAGCGTTGCTCACCCAGATGTTCGTATTCACGGAACCGTAAAGACTGTCTACAAGGTTCAGCACGGCTTCTCTTGTTACGCTTATGCTGTCAATCAAGTCGGCAGAGAATGTGTTCATGGATTTTACCAGAGGTGAGGAATCCGTTTCAAAAACTTCTTCCTTGCTGCACGAAAAAAGTGCAAGTAATGAGAAAATTATAAAGAGTCTTTTCATCGTATTGAAGTTTAATGGTTAATATTTGTCTTGATGAACCTTCTTCAAAAGGCAAAGTCTGCCGGGAAAACCGCCTGGCGGCTTTGGCCTTAAAGTTACAAAATATTTGTCAAAAACACTTTATCTCCAACGAATATCTAAAGTTACAGCGCTCTCGCCTTTTGGCTTTAGGTTATGTTCGGTTGCGCTCCATTTCATTCCGCACAACCGCAGATACGGTAGCACCTCGGCATAGCAAAAGGTGAGCCATGCACAATATCCTATTTGGAGATATATGCGTGCCTGCCGGCACTCACAACTGCACAATGCCTGTACTGTCTGCAAGCAAGTTTGTCTTTTACTTTCGGCTTTAGG
>JADINB010000019.1 GCA_017694275.1 Candidatus Egerieousia excrementavium
ACCAGGACGTTCATTTTATTTGCGATAACGGATTTTACCCTGCAAATTTTGCGAAATTTTATTGCAGAAATTGCAGGGTTATCAAAATATATATATATTTGCAGTCCGAATTAAGGCAATAGCCTATTTACTAACACATTAATAAATCAATCAAATGTTAAGGCAGTACGAAACCGTTTTCATTGCAACTCCCGTTTTGTCTGAATCACAGATGAAGGAAGCGGTAGGAAAGTACATAGATTTCATAAAATCCGAAGGAGGGGAAATCGTGTACGAGCAGGATTGGGGCTTGAGAAAACTCGCTTACCCTATCCAGAAGAAAACCACAGGATTCTATCATCTTATCGAGTTCAAGGCTGAGCCTGCGTTTATCAAGACTCTCGAGACCCAGTACAAACGCGATGAGAGAA
The DNA here is from genome assembly GCA_017694275.1 of Candidatus Egerieousia excrementavium. Classification (GTDB taxonomy): domain Bacteria; phylum Bacteroidota; class Bacteroidia; order Bacteroidales; family UBA932; genus Egerieousia; species Egerieousia excrementavium. The sequence goes on from JADINB010000019.1 coordinate 411, forward strand.
TAATCAGATTCTTGACCTTTGCCATGGACAAGTATGCAGTTGCCTATGCAGAGAAGAGAAGATCTAACTTGGCAGAACAAAAATAATCAGGAGGTATAATTATGGCAAATCAGGCAAACAACGAAATCCGTTATCTTAATCCTCCTACGGTAGAGGTAAAAAGAAAGAAATACTGCCGTTTCAAAAAGGCAGGAATCAAATATGTAGATTACAAAGACCCTGAGTTCCTGAAGAAGTTCCTCAATGAGCAGGGCAAGATTCTTCCCCGCCGCATTACCGGAACATCAATGAAATTCCAGAAGAAGGTGGCTCAGGCAGTCAAACGTGCAAGACATCTTGCATTGCTTCCGTATGTAACCGATTTATTGAAATAAGGAGGAGAGCAGCATGAAAATTATATTGAAAGAGGATGTTCAGAATCTGGGACACAGAGACGATGTAGTTGTAGTAAAGAACGGCTATGCTCTCAACTATCTTATTCCCCAGGGTTATGCAATAATGGCAACCCCTTCTGCACTGAAGGTTCACGAAGAGAACATGAGGCAGAGGGCTCATAAGGAGGCCAAGTTCAGGGCAGACGCAGAGGCACTTGCTGCAAAGCTCGAAGGGCTGCAGGTTACAGTTGCCACCAAGGTAAGTTCTACAGGCAAGATATTCGGTTCTGTAAACAATATCCAGGTTGCGGAGGCACTTGCAGGGAAGGGCTTCGAACTCGACAGGAGGAACATTACAATCGTTGGAGAAGACAAGCTCCAGGAGGTTGGAATCTACGACGCTGTAGTGAAATGCTACAAGGATATCAAGGCCAATATCAAGGTTGAGGTAGTGGCAGAAGAGTAACACAGTTTCAACTGTGATTTTATTTGATAAAAAAGGTTGCCGGGGTGAGCCCAGGCAACCTTTTTTTGTGGCATTGTGTTTTCCTATTCCGAATATCCGCCTCCCAGGGCATGATACAGGTTTATGACACCCTGTATCTGGTCGAAACGTGATGATACCAGGTCAAGTTCTGCCTGCAGCAGACTCTGCCGTGCGGTTATGACTTCAAGATAGTTCTGTGAAGTGTAGCGCATGAGCAGTTCCGAATTTTGCAGTGCACTTTTCAGAGCGGCAACCTGGGCTTTGGAGAGTTCCATCCGTCCGCTTGCCGTCTGCCATTGTGAAAGGGCATCGTTAACTTCGTTTCCGGCATCCAGCAGTTTCTGGCGGAATGTGAGCAGTGCCTCTTCCTGCTCAGCCTTTGCAATCTTGAGGTTGGCAATGTTCTGTCCGCGGTTAAAAAGCGGCTGTACAAGCGATCCTATTGCAGATGCCAGAAAACTTGCAGGGTTTGAAATGGTTCCGCCGGCGCTGTTGCTCCACCCTGCGCTTCCACTTAATGTAATGGAGGGGTAGAAGGCAGACCTGGCCTGATTTGTGGCGTAAAATGCAGCTGCAAGTGCGGCTTCACTTTCGTGTATGTCGGGCCGGCGGCTGAGCATTTGCATTGGAACTCCGGTAGAGAGAGAATCAGGAAATTCCTGCTGCTCTATTGACGAGCGTTCTATTTCCTGAGGCGGAATGCCGAGCAATGCACAGATGGAGTTTTCGGTCTGGCTGATCTGCTGTTTGATCGAGAGCAGAGAAGCCTCTACGGAGAGTTTGCTGGCCATGGTCTGTGCAACGGCCATTTCTGTAGTCTGCCCGGCCTTTTTAAGTGCATTCATTGCCGTTACAGATTCCTCCCAGTTCTTTACGGTCTGTTCTGTAATCTCCTTCTGCCTGTCCAGCATGAGCAGAGTATAGTAACTGTTTGCTATTGTGGCAACCAGCTGGGTCTCCACGGCACGGCGGTAAGCTTCGCTCTGCTCATACAGCGCGCGGGCCTCCCATTTTGCATTTGTCACCTTGCCGAATATGTCGATCTCCCAATTTGCAGATGCTGCAATTTCGTAGCTCTTGGTTACGCTGCGGCTCTCAATTTTGCTGACAGTTCCTTGTGGCGTAAGGGAAATGGATGGCAGATATGAGAGCCGTGAAGTGGAAAGTCTTGCCTTGGCGGCATCTACACGCAGCCTTGCGATACCGAGGTCTGTATTGCTTTCCATTCCCTTTTCAATCAGCTTCTGCAGCAGCGGGTCTGTAAACAGTTCTTTCCATTGGAGCGCAGCTATGCCAGCCGTGTCGCCGCCAATATCGGCGGTGTGGCGATAGAGGCTGTCTGCAACTGCTTCCACGCTCCCGGGACGTTCATACTTTTTATATATGGAACATCCCGACAATAAGAGTATCAGACTTAAATATATTATGTTTTTCATTGCGGCTTAATTTACTCGTTAATCAAATCCAGTTTCTCGTCTTCGGGTATGATTCTCTTTGGAATAACCCTCTCCTCTATGGTTTGGAAGATAATGAAGAGCACGGGAACTATAAAGAGCAGCGCGATGGTTCCTATAAGCATGCCTCCTACGGTTCCTACACCAATCGAGATGTTTCCGTTGGCACCCACTCCGGTTGCGAACATAAGCGGCAGCATACCGAACACCATTGTCAAAGAGGTCATAAGTATAGGACGCAGACGGACTTTTGCAGCCGATACCGCAGCCTGCGGAATGCTCATTCCGTTCTTTCTCATGGTAGAGGCGTACTCTGTAAGCAGGATTGCGGTCTTGGCCAGCAGACCTATAAGCATAAGAAGCCCGATCTGCAGGTATATGTTGTTTTCAAGCCCGAACATCTTTGCAAAGAGGAAACTTCCGGCCAGTCCGAACGGTACGGAGAGTATAATTGCGACAGGTATGAAGAAACTCTCGTAAAGGGCGCACAGTATCAAATAGATGAATACTACGCATACGATAAATATTATGACGGTGGATGTTCCTGTGCTGGCCTCGTCACGTGACATTCCTCCGAATTCATATCCGTAACCTGCCGGCAGTACCTCTGCCGCAACCTCCTTTACGGCCTGGATGGCCTGCCCTGTACTGTATCCGTCGGCCTGCGTACCACTTACTGTAATGGCAGAGAAGAGGTTGAACCTTGAAAGAGTTTCCGAGCCGTAGACTCTTGTCAGGGTAAGGTACTGGTTGATGGGAGACATCTGCCCGCTGCTGTTGCGTACAAACATGTTGTTGAGTGACTCCTTGTCGAGCCTGAATTCAGGTGAGGCCTGAATCATCACCCTGTAGAGTTTTGAGAAGCGGTTCATGTTTGAAGCATAGTTGCCTCCTATATAGCCTGAAAGCACGTCGAGCACATCGGTGGGAGAGACCCCGTTCCTTTTGCACAGGGCGGCATCTACCTCCACAAGATATTGCGGGAACTTGGTGTCGAACGAGGTTGAAGCCCTGCCGATTTCAGGTCTTGCATTCAGCCTGCTTATAAGTTCGCGGGTAACTGCGAGCAGGTCTTCTATATTGCCGCCTTTCTGGTCCTGTACATAGAGTTCAAATCCGCTGTTTACACCGTACCCCGGTATCATGGGAGGCGCGAAGACCAGAATCTCGGCAGAAGATATGTCGGCGGTACGGCGGTAGATTTCCGCTATGACGGAGTTTATGTCGTCATGCTTGCCGGTACGCTCGTCCCAGTCTTTCAACCTTATGATGAACATTCCGTTTGCAGCACCCTGGCCGCTTATCATGCCTGAACCGGTAATGTTTGAGTACATGCGGATTTGGGGTATTGTCTTTATGCGCCCGTCAATCTCGTCCATGATTTTCTTTGTCTGCTGCAGGTTGCTTCCGGCAGATGTCCTTACATCTATGAAGACTGTTCCCATATCTTCCTGAGGCACGAGTCCGGTCTTGGTGGTCTTCATAAGTATGAACAGCCCTCCTGCCGCGACAATCAGCAGGATGAGTGCCACTTTCTTGTTCTTGAGCATGTAGAGCACCCCGAACTTGTATTTCGACACCACTTTGTGGAATACGCTGTCGAAAGCTATGTGGAAGCGTGATGAAAAACTGAGTTTCTCTCCGTTTTTGCCTGTTATGTGCGGGGTCATTATGAGAGAGCAGAGTGCAGGGCTGAGGGTCATTGCGTTGATAAGCGAAATACCCACGGCCACTGCCATGGTAAGGCCGAACTGCGTATAGAACGTACCAGTGGTGCCGCCCATGAAGCTGACCGGAATAAATACAGACATGAAGACAAGTGTAGTGGTTATAAGGGCTGATGTTATGTTGCCCATTGCCTTTACGGTTGCTACGTAAGGCGAGGTGTAGCCTTCGTCGAATTTGGCCTGGACAGCTTCCACCACCACTATGGCGTCATCTACCACAGTACCTATCACAAGCACGAGCGCAAACAGGGTAAGCATGTTCAGGCTGAAGCCCGCTACATAGAGAAATGCGAAAGTTCCTATAAGCGATACGATAATTGCAATGGCAGGTATGAATGTGGAGCGGAAACTCTGGAGGAATACGTAAACCACGAATATTACAAGGACTATTGCCTCTATGAGCGTCTTTATTACATTTTTGATAGAGGCATCCAGATAATCCTTGGTACTCATCAGGTCTACTATCTCCATTCCCTTTGGAAGGGTCTTGGAGATTTCGGCCACCTCCTTGTCTATCTCTTCTATGATTTCGTTTGCATTGGAACCGGAGGTCTGGGCTATCATGCAGTTTGCTCCAGGGTGGCCGTTCACCTCACCTATATAGGTATAGCTTCGCGAACCCAGTTCGACTTTTGCCACATCCTTAAGGTAAAGGACCTCTCCGCCCGGCAGCGAGCGGATGACCATATTCTCAAAGTCCGGCTCTTCTTCGTAGCGTCCCCTGTATTTGAGTACATATTGGAACGTGTTGTCTGACTCGGCGCCCAATGTTCCGGTAGGCGCTTCAAGGTTCTGTTCGCTCAGAACCTGGGTAATGTCTGATGGAACAAGGCCGTACGATGCCATTTTGTTAGGGTCAAGCCAGATACGCAGAGAGTAGTCTGCTCCCATGACATTCACTTCGCCCACTCCGGCAATACGTGAAAGCCTGGGTTCTATGTTTATTTTCAGATAATTGCTCAGAAAGTTCTCGTCAAAGGAGTTGTCGGGGCTGTAGAGCGCAAGGGCTTTTATGTTACTTGTCTGGCGTTTGCGGACATTGACTCCGCTTCTGGTTACTTCGGCCGGCAAAAGCCCCTGAGCGGAGGCTATACGGTTCTGGACGTTTACGGTAGCCATATCAGGGTCTGTCCCCTGTCTGAAATAGATTGTAATACGCGCCGAGCCGGTATTGGTGGCAGAGGAGTTCATGTACATCATGTTCTCCACACCGTTCAACGCCTCCTCCAAAGGCACTATGACACTTTTCTGCACTGTTTCGGCGTTGGCTCCCGTATATGACGCAGAGACACTTACCGTAGGAGGGGCAATTTCCGGAAACTGCTCCACCGGCAGGTTTACAAGCCCGATGATACCTACTATCAGTATGGATATAGATATGACCAGTGCGAGTATGGGACGATCTATAAATGTTCTTATATTCATATGACCAGTATTTTATTTAGTCTCCCCGGCAGTGTCGGGCTCGGCGGAAACCTCCTCTGCATTCTCAGGGCTTTCCGTGTTTTCAAGATTTATTGCTATGCCGTCACGCAGCAGGCCGGCTCCTTCGGCTATGATTATCTCTCCCACTTCAAGCCCGCTCTCTACTACATATTCTGTCCCGTTGTTCAGACGGAATACCTCGATAGGGCATGACTGAGTCAGGCCGTCGATAACCTTATATACGAATTTCCTGTCTTGTATCTCGTATGTGGCTCCCTGGGGTATCACGATGCAGTCTGTAAGGGCCGTGGGGAGGATTATTGTCCCGTTGCCGCCGTTGCGCAACAGCTTTTCAGGGTTGTCGAATACCGCACGCAGGCTTACCGCTCCGGTTGTGGCATCTACCGTGCCGCTTATGGCATCCACACGCCCCTTATGGTTGTAAGGCTTGCCGTTGCTCAATTTGAATTCTACTTCGGGCATGCCTTCGAGAGCCTGCCTGAGTGAACCGTACTGCTGGATGAGGTCTATAATCTGGTTTTCGCTCATAGAGAAATATACATAGACCTGGGCATCGTCTGAAACGGTTACAAGCGGCTCTGATATGGAACTGTTTACCAGAGCTCCCACCCTGTATGGAATCATGCTTGCAATGCCGTTTACAGGGCTCTTTACCTCTGTGTATGAAAGGCTGTTGCGGGCATTTATCTCCTCTGCCTTTGCCTGGGCAAGCGATGCTTCGGCAGCGGCGAGCGTATTTCTTGCCATCTGCAGGTCGTATTCAGAAACCACGTTGGCCTTGTAGAGCTCTTCTCTGCTTTCGGCATCGAGTTTTGCTGTTGCCAGCTGGGATTCTGCACTCTTGACATTTGCCATTGCAGTCTCAAGCGCGGCCTTGTATGGTACCTGATCTATGATAAACAGGGTCTGGCCTTTTTTTACGGCATCTCCTTCATTGATGCAGATTTCCGTAATGATTCCGCTTACCTGCGGGCGTATTTCAACAAACTGCCGCCCCTGTACGCTTGCCGTGTACTCGTTTTCGAGAGTCCTGTCGCTCGTCTCAACTGTCAGGGTCTGGTATTTGACTCCAACTTCCTGCCGGGCAGATTCTTTGCAGGACGAAAAGAGCGCAAGGCACAAAATTGAAAAGAAAATTACCTTGTTGTGCGATTTCATTATTTTGATTTTTAAGTGTTATTGCAATAGTCCGGAATATTGCCGCAAAAATGACACCACCGTTTTTCTCCGGAAAAATCTGTATGCAAACGGCAAAAATGTGGTGACAAATGTATTATATTTGCCCCCGGGGCTTTATTTATGAAGTTAGGGATGAAGTTTAGGAAAGGAAAAAATGACAAGGGGTACAAAAGCATAAGGCTGTATGTAGATCTCATATTCTGCCTTGTTATTCTGCCGCTTGTGCTGATGCTTGTACCAGTGGAAGTGTGGTTCTTGCATAATCCGGCCTTTGCGGTGACTTTTGTCTTGTACATTTATATGCTCTATTTCGTATACAGGGTGGTAAATGTACCCCTGCTGTTTATCAGGAAGCGGTTCAAGAGTATAGCCATCCTGGTTGTCCTGCTTCTGGCAGTTACGGAACTGCTTACTCACTATCCGCTTTCGGAAAACGGGGCCAGCAAGATTCCGATTTCGTTCAGAAGGCATCTTTACTCCCAGACAGTATGGTTTTTCTTTCTGATTGTATCGGGATTCAGTCTTGCTGTCAGCCTGACCTTTGAACTTTTCAAGCAGATTCTTTTCAGACAGCAGGTGGAGAGCGAAAAAAACAAGGCCGAACTTTCGCTGTATAAGGCCCAGATAAATCCGCATTTCATGTTCAATACGCTCAACACTCTCTACGGGCTTGTGGTCACCAGGTCGGAGAATACGGAATCGGCCTTTATAAAGTTTTCAAACATATTGCAGTATATGTACGAGAACGCTTCTGTGGAGAAAATTCCCCTAAAGAGAGAGATAGAGTATATAGAACAGTATATAGAACTGCAGAAACTCAGGCTGAACGAGCATACGAAGGTGATTTTTGAAAACAATGCCGGCGAGGATGCAAATCTGCAGATACCTCCCATGATACTCATAACTTTTATAGAGAATGCCTTTAAGTACGGTTCCTCTTCACAGGAGGACTGTACTATACTCATAAGGCTTGACGTGGAAGGGAACAAGCTCTGTTTTGAGACGACAAACAGCATAATACGCGACAAGAGTGCAGACCGCTCACCCATAGGGATAGAGAATTGCCGGAAAAGGTTGCGGCTGCTTTACGGAAGGAATGCTGAACTTAAGGTGGAGAACGATGAGGCGGAAAGGCTTTTTGTGGTAAAACTTGTCATAAATCTGTAGCGGCGGATGAAAAAGATAAAATGTGTTGCAATCGACGACGAACCTATAGCGCTGCTGATACTTTCTGAGTTTTGCGCGCGTATGGGAAATATGGAACTTGTCACATTCACCGACCCGCGCGAAGGGCTTGGAAAAATAGATTCGGAAAAACCCGACATAGTCTTTCTTGACATAGAGATGAACGGGCTGAACGGGCTTGAGGCGGCAAGGTCTCTGCCAAAAGGATGCGCCCTCATATTCGTTACGGCGCATGCGCAATATGCTTTGGAGGGGTTTAATCTGGATGCCGTGGATTTCCTGCACAAGCCTGTCGCATACGAACGTTTTGTAAGAGCTGTGGAGAAAGCGGTGCGTTATGCAGGTGCGGGCGGAATGCATGAAGATGAGCCCGAGGTGATAATGGTGCGTCAGGAGTATAGCAGTGTTCCCCTGCGGCTCGACGAAATTCTCTACATAGAGGCGCTTGGCAACTATGTGAAGATAGTGCGCCGTCATGGCGATACAATTCTTTCGCGCCTTTCAATCAAATCTATAGGGGAATTGCTTCCCTCCGACAGGTTCTTGAGGATACACCGCTCTTATATAATTCCCCTGTCGTGCGTAGATTCATTTTCGCGGCATGAAGTGCAGCTTTCGGGTGCAGGCAGGCCGCTGCCGATTGGCCGTGTATATGGAGACAGCGTCTACAGACGCCTGTCTGACATATAGGGGATATGACCTCTTTTTTTGTTGCAGCCTTCGCTGAAAACTCGCCCATTCCTGCTTGTCTCAAAGAATTATTTTCTTTAACTTTAAAGCCGGAACCGCAAAGAATACAGTTCATAATACAATAACATCATATCATGAGCAGTAAATTGGCGAAATATCTGTCTTTGTCTCTTTTTTCATTTCCGGTGGCTGCATTGAAGAAATCGTAATGGACCCGGGAGAGCGGGCTGTTGTTGTGGAATGCATAATAGACAATGAAGACAAGTTGCAGACGGTGTATGGCAGGCAGAATTCGAGCCCATAGAGTATGCACAATATACATTGGAAGTTGAAGTGCCCGGATATGACACGATAACTGCCGAGACTGTGTTTCCTCCAAAAATGGCAGTCGATATGAGTGCCTGGCCCTGTGGCAGTGCTTCTTATGACGTGTATAGTTATGACAACAGCAAGATATGGATATACGGTCTCGATTACAACCCATCCACCATGCAGTACGAGATTGCAGACTACATATACTCAAGTGACCGCTATGTAGACAATTTCAATCTTACTGAGGTTACAAAAGACGACATAGAAGAATTCAGATGTCCTGAAAACCTGCACGAGGAGGATTTTATTTTTGGGATGGGTCAGTATTGGTGGGGGCTAGATTGGACTCCATATCTTTCTTCAAGAATAAATTCCAGGTTTGACATATCTCCAGACGAAAATAGGATAATTTACGTGGATCTAACATCCCCATGGCCCAATGACTACGGTTACAACTTTCATGACAGGTACCTGAGATGGGAGTATCATGGGCCGGAGTATGCAGGATCAGTGTATAAGAAATATGATGGTCCTAAAGGGGAGCTTGTTGAAAAGGAGACCAGTTCTATGTGGATTGTGGCAAACTTCAAGCCATACAGATACTATGTACCCCATCCGTTGTCTCATCTTGTCTTTGACTCGGTATCAGACGATTTGGATAAATATTACAAAGACGTTCTGACCTTTGAGCAGATGCAGCAGCAGCCCTTTA
>JADINB010000020.1 GCA_017694275.1 Candidatus Egerieousia excrementavium
ATATGTTCTGCTGTCTGGAAAACGGGGTTGATACCCTCGGTATGAATACTCTTTACGGTTCCGTCCGGCATCAGAGCCCTCCAGTCTACCTTGGTAGAACCGCTGTCGGCAATTAACTGTATCATTTAAATCTGCTGTTTATAAGACAATAATTGCAAAAATACGAAAAATCCGGATATAACCTACTTTTTTATAAGCACTCCGCTCTTGCGCCAATGATAAAACCCGTAAATGGCGCATACGGTATAAATCAGGTAGAGCACTGAGGTAAGGTAGAGTTCCTGCGAAAAGAAGAGCCAGGCACTCAGAATATCCACACATACCCAGACAAGCCACTGACAGATATAGGAGCGGCTCAACCACCATGTTGCCACTATGCTCAAGGCCGTGGCAAGCGCATCTGCCAAAGGCATTGGATCGCCTGTCATGTTCCTTAAAAATGTAAGCAGCGAAGCAAAGACCGCCGCAAAGAGCAGCATGCTCAGCAGAAGGTCTCTCACGCCGATATGGCGGTAGACAATCTCATCACCGTTTCGCGTCTCGTCTCCCGTCTCCTCTTCCCGCCGCCTTGCAAGCCTCTTGTCTTTTCTCCATCTGTAAAAGCCGTAAAGGCTCACCGCCGCATAATAGACCTGGAGCCCCATTGCTGCAAAAAGGCTGTTTTCTGCAAATACAATTATGTAGGCTATGGCGGAAATCCCCCCCACAACCCACATGATACTGTTTTGCCTTATCTCAAGTATAAGGTAGAGAAGCCCTGTTATAAAGGCAAAATATTCCATTTTCTAAAAACTGTAGGCCACTTTCGCCACAAAATTAATGGTTGCCTGCGGATAGACACCCTGCTCTACATAATCCGGAGCACCGTTTGCAAACCTTGCATAGTAAATCCAGCCATAGGAGTAGTACCTGTTGTTGAAAAGGTTGTCTACCGAGAAAGAGACTCTTATTCTTGAATCGTTCTTCAGGGTGAAATCCTTATATGAATTGAACGAGGCGGTATAGTATCCGGGAACCCTGGCAATATCGCTTGAAGAGTTGTCCATATACTGTTCTCCCACATACTTGCAGCTGAGAGAGAACCCTGCAGACTCTACCGGTCTTACGCTTATCATGGCCATGGATATGACCTCAGGAGAAAGGGTCAGTTTCGATTTCCTGTAGAAAACCGCCGTCTGTTCCACAGGATTCCAGTCTGTATCGTTATCATAAGTATCCACGTAATTGGTAAAGTTCTTGAGTTCGTTTTTCGAAAGGGTAAGATTCGCATCTACCTTCAGCCATTTCAGCGGGCTCCATGCAGCGGCAAGTTCAATGCCTCGTCTGTAACTGTCGGGAATATTCTCCTTGATTACATAACCTACGTCAGAGAGCCTTCCCGTTGCCACAAGCTGGTTCTTATACTCCATAAAATAAAGATTGGCCATAAGGGTCAGTTTCGGTGCGGAATAATTGTAGCCTATCTCATAGTCTGTCAGCCGCTCGCTTTTCAGACGGTCTGCAGCGCCAGACTTTATGGATTCCTTTATGTCTGAACGGCTCGGTTCCCTATGGCTGACTGCGACCGAAGCATAGAACCTGCTTCGGGGAGAGAGATTGAACGAAATTCCGCCTTTGGGATTGAAGAAACTGTAATACCTGTTATTGTCCAGCAGTACAAAATCATCGTCCGGCCCCTTGAGCTTGTACTCTATGTAACGGTACTGCATGTCGGCAAAGAGAGTCAGACAGCTGGAAATGCTCCATTCCGCCCTTGCGTATGCACTTACATCCTCTTTTTTGCCATTGTTCAGGTACCAGCGGTAATCGTCGGGGATGTTCTGGTCATACTTAGACCATAGCATTTTTCCTATATGGTCACCGTCATAAAACGAATACGAGGCTCCGGCAACGACATTGAAACTGGAAGTGCGGTATGTAACCGACGTCAGGGCTGCATAATATGCATTGTCCATGGCCTCGCGCACAATGAAATCGCTCTCGTCATATGTCACACCGTCTATAATCTGCGGGGCAAGCCCGTATTCCTCGAATGTGTCGGATGCCTTGTAATTTTCATAATAGCCGTCACCCTTGGTAAAGTTCAGGGTAGTATTCCATGTAAGATGCGGAGAGAACTGATGGGTATAGATTGCCTGAAGATGGTGCTGTGCATAATTGTCGGTTTCATTGTCATAATAGTGTATGTTGCCGGCTTCATCAAGATACTCGCCTGCCGGATTGTATCTTCTGTTGCTGTAATAATCCTCAAGAGATATGCCTTCCCATGTTATGCCAGTATGCTGTTCTCCATAAATATAGTTCAATTTAAGACTGTTGCTGGCATTTCTCCACCCTGCCGAAGCAAACAGCGAATTCAAGTCTGCCTTGGCATTTCTTATATAGCCGTCTGTCGTCCCGCGCGAATAGCTGACATCAAACGAAAAACCGCTTTTCGACACACCTGTTCCGGCCGCAATGGATGTCAAGTATGTAGAGTAGGAACCGAACGAAAACTCCGCCCTGCCGTATGCATTCATCGCTGCAGGAATTGTCTGCATGTTTATGCTTGCGCCAAACGAAGCAGGACCGTTGGCGGTCGTTCCCACGCCGCGTTGCAACTGCACTGAATTCAAGAAATTCTGGATAGAGGGCATGTTTACCCAAAACACCTCCTGACTTTCAGCGTCATTCATTGCTATACCATTGACAGTAACATTGATACGCGATGCGTCTGTTCCTCTGACAGAAAGTTTGGAGTATCCGAGCCCAAGACCTCCTTCCACTGTCGTGACCACCGACGGCTGGAGTGAAAGCATCATTGGAAGCGAATGGTTTGAAGCTTCGGCTGTTATCTGCCCGCGCGAGACTGTCGTATGGGCTGTAGGCGTATTTTTGCCTGCCCTGGTTGAAGCGACCACAATACTGTCCAGCGACAGGTCCTGAGAAACTTTTGATTTATCCTGCCCTGTGGCAAGAAGGGTTGAAAAGATAAAAAACCCGCACAAAATCAATTTTTTCATAAAACATAATTTGTGGCGGGGGGGTCTTTAAACGACGGGAAAGTTGAACTTCGCTTCCCTACGGCGGTACTGACCGCATCAGGTTTAAAGGGTATAATCTCAGCCGAAAGGCACCCCCAGCAGTGTTTGTATAATCTGTAAAACGGCGGCAAAGATAGAAAAAATGGCAGACAATACAACCTTGAACCCCTCTTTTTATGGTGAAGCCGTAAAGCCCGACATTCTGTATGGCTTCAACATACAGAGACATAGTATGTAATGCAAAAAAATGAGCGTAAAAGAACAAAATTCCCAGAAAAAGGATAAATTTGGCCATCCATCATTAAAGTTCTGAAAACTGCATACCATGAAACCTGTACAAACAGTTCTCGCCATAGCCGCCTTTGCAGCTGCTGCCTGCACTCCGGCAAAAGATACACAGAAGGGCGGCGATGAACTCACCATGCTTGTTGGCACATACACCGACAGCCTCAGCCGGGAGTGCCGCCGCGGCATCTACACTTTCAGATTCAACCAACAGAGCGGCAATGCTGCACCTCTCGATACCTTCGCAATGGAGAATCCTTCATTCCTGACTGTATCTGAGAGCGGAGAAAGAGTCTACGCGGTAAGCGAAATGCCAGACAGTACGGCTTCTGTCAATGCTTTCCATATAGACAAAAAGAGCGGGAAGCTGCATCTTCTCAACACAAGAGCCACATACGGAGAGAATCCCTGCCATGTATATGCAAACGACATGTTCGTACTGGCCTCCAACTACACCGGCGGTTCCCTATCTGTCTTTCCTGTAAATGAAGACGGAAGCCTCGGCCAGATTCAAGCGTGCCATAAGGGCGGGACAGGAGGCCCGGACACGGTAAGGCAGCCGGTACCGCACATACACTGCTCGCATCCTTCTCCAGACGGAAAATTTGTTTTTGTCTCTGATTTCAGTGCCGACAGGCTGCTGCGCTTTCCGGTAACGCCAGACGGAAAAGGATTGCAGCCATCAGACACCTCTTTTGCCATAGAGGCAGACTCCGGACCAAGACACTTCATTTTCAACTCCAGGGGCGATTGTCTCTATCTGCTCGGAGAACTGTCGGGCAAAATCTACGTATTCAGCTATGAGAATGGAACACTTGCACCGCTGCAGACAGTCTCCACAGACAGCGTGGCGGCAAGAGGCAGTGCAGACATACATCTGAGCCCCGACGGGAAGTTCCTTTATGCCAGCAACCGTATAAGGAATGACGGTATTGCCATATTTGCCGTGGCAGACAACGGAACGCTTGCATGGACCGGCTACATGCATACGGCAATCCACCCGCGCAACTTCTGCATAACTCCGAACGGCAGATATCTATTGGCGGCATGCAGGTATGGCAACCTCATTCAGGTTTTTGAAAGAGACCCGGAAAACGGTTTGCTGAAAGAGACAGACAAGTCAATAAGGCTTGACAGGCCGTCATGCATAAGGTTTGTCAGATAACGGCAGCGGAAACTATTTTTCCACCAGTTCAATCCTGTAGAGTCTCGGCCAGAATTTTCCGGTAAGGTAAATTGAACCGTCGGACGGATTGCAGGCTATGCCGTTAAGCACATCAGTGGTTTGAGTGCGCAGCGAACGGGAGAGCAGATTCCTGCAATCGACCACTCCTTCCACCCTGCCGTTGTCTGGATTGATGATTACTATCTGGTCGCTGCCGTACACGTTGGCCCAGACGCGGCCGTCTATATACTCCAGTTCATTAAGGAAACGGACACTCTTGTCTCCAAGTTTCACCTCTGTCTTTTTCCGCACCAGGAAAGTCATCGGGTCAAGAAAATAGAGCATTGAACTGCCATCACTCATTATCAGGCTCTCTCCGTCTGTCGTAAGCCCCCACCCTTCGGTAAAGTTATATAGTTCGCCAAGATACTTCCAGCTGGAAGCGTCATACACGAAACACTTATGCTCCTGCCATGTAAGGACATAGAGTCTGCCGTCAAGAACTACAGAACCCTCTACGAAATATTCGGAATCGAAATTCAGCCTGCGAAGAACCCGTCCGTCTGCCAGATTCACTTTTCTGAAACTCGACTCTCCGTATTGTCCGCAACTTTCGTAAAGTGTATCCCTGTAAAAGAACAGTCCCTGCGTATATGCACTTCTGTCATGCGTATATGAATCCGTTACTTTTATCCCGTATCGGGCAGGTTCCTGTGCACACGAGGAGCACGAGAAGGCTATGGAGAGGAAAAGCAATATGGCAATACGGCTCATCGTGCAGATTTATACTCTTTGGCTGCCCTTACAAATGCAACGAAAACAGGATGCGGTTCCTCTACCGTGCTCTTTAGCTCCGGATGGAACTGCACACCTATGAAGAACGGGTGTGAAGGCAGCTCGACAACTTCTATCAGACCTGTATCCGGGTTCTTTCCGCTGAATTTGAGACCGGCCTTCTCAAGGACTTCCTTGAAATTGTTATTGAACTCATACCTGTGCCTGTGACGCTCAGAAATATGCGTCTTGCCGTAAATGTCGTGCGCAAGCGAGTTCTTTTCCAATATGCAGTCGTATGCCCCGAGCCTCATTGTTCCGCCCTTTATCGTAAGAGTCTTCTGCTCCTCCATCAAATCTATCACCGGATATGGAGTAGTGGGGTTCACCTCCGTTGTCATGGCATCGGCCAGACCTGCCACATTGCGGGAATACTCGATAACTGCCATCTGCATTCCCAGGCATATGCCGAAGAAAGGAATATTGTTTTCACGGGCATATTGTACAGCCTTGATTTTTCCGGCAATGCCTCTCTCCCCGAATCCCGGCGCGACAAGCACACCGTCCATACCGCCTAGTTTCTGCCCGACATTGCTTTCGTCAAGATATTCGCTGTGTATCGTATGTACGTTCACCTTGCATTCGTTCATCGCACCGGCATGCACGAACGATTCCAATATAGACTTGTATGCATCCTGCAGTTCAACGTACTTCCCTACCAGCGCAATGTTGACCTCACCCTTGGGGTGATACATCTTTTCCAGGAAGGCGTTCCATTTCGCCAGATCTGGAGCGGGGGCGTTTTCCAGACCGAGTTTGTGCAGCACTATGTCATCCAGCCTCTCACGCATCATGTTCAGAGGCACTTCATATATGGATTTGGCATCCATAGATTCTATTACTGCATTTGGCTTGACATTGCAGAACAGGGCTATCTTTTTCCTTACGTCTAACGGAAGCGGATGTTCCGTTCTGCAGACTATTATGTCGGGATTGACTCCGTTTTGCTGCAACATTCTCACAGAGTGCTGGGTAGGCTTTGTCTTCAACTCCTTTGCTGCACTCAGGAAGGGGACGAGGGTCAGATGTATCAGGATACAGTCTTCGTCGGGCAGCTCCCACTGCAGCTGACGCACCGCCTCAATAAACGGGGTGGACTCTATATCTCCTACGGTACCGCCCAGTTCGGTAATTATAATATCGTATTTTCCGGATTTTCCCAACAACAGCATCCTGCGTTTTATTTCATCCGTAATGTGCGGGATAATCTGCACGGTCTTTCCCAGATATGCGCCCTCGCGTTCCTTGTCTATTACAGTCTTGTATATTTTTCCGGTAGTCACGTTGTTTGCCTTTGACGTATGTACGTTAAGGAAACGCTCGTAGTGCCCCAGGTCCAGGTCTGTCTCGGCACCGTCTTCAGTAACATAGCATTCGCCGTGCTCGTACGGATTGAGCGTTCCGGGATCTATGTTTATGTAAGGGTCAAATTTCTGAATCGTCACCCTGAATTTCCTTGCCTGAAGCAATTTCGCCAATGAAGCGGCAATAATTCCTTTACCGAGGGAAGAGGTAACTCCTCCCGAAACAAAAATATACTTGGTTGACATAATGTTATTGGGATTCTGTTTATCGGGGTACAAAGATAGTAATATTTAGCGAATATCTTTCAGAGTATAACGGATTCCGCTGCTGGAGATAAAATCGAGAATCCTGCCAAACACCTCTTTCACATGCGAAGGCAGCGCGGTGCCGGTACTGTCTCCGAACTTGTTCTCAATCAGTTCGGGCAGTTCCACCAACTTTACTCCGTTCCTGTGTGCAAGATGATAGGCCTCCTTGCTATCGACAACGGCTATGGTCTTGCCGCCGGATTCTCTGTCGTCATAATTTACATATCCCATCTCCACGACAAAATTCTTGTCTTCATCGAAACCGGCATTTATATCCCTCCAGAGAGAATAATCGTCATGAGTCTCGATTATTGGGCGTTCAAGTACCATCATAGCTTTGCTTGGTTAAATATATCTGTACAAAAATACAATAAAATCGGTACGAAAAGCGTAATTTTGCCCCCGATTATGGAAATGACAAAAAACAGCTGCAGCAGAGAAATTGTCGTAGGCTGGCATGACTGCGACATAAAGGGCGATTTCAGGCCCTATGCATTTTTAAATCACACACAGGAAATTGCCGGAGAACATGCAAACATTCTCGGCTTCGGGTACAACGACCTCATAAAGGAGAATCATGTCTGGGTCCTGAGCAGAATCATGGTAAGATATCTCACTCATCCGGGATGGTGCGACAGGCTCACGCTGAAGACATGGCACAAGGGGATGCTTTCGCTTTTCGGACTGAGAGACTTTGTCATATACGACGAGAGCGGCCAAAGAGCCATTGTCGCCACAAGCTCATGGCTCATAATGAACACACAGACAAGGAAGATAGACCGCAGCACAGTGTTCTCGTCCGCAGCATACATGGAAAGCACCAACAGAGATAACAATGCAATAGAAGAGCCCTGCGGCCGTATAAAAAGGATACCTGAAATGGAATATGTACGGACCCATACGGTACTTTGCTCCGACATAGATTTTCTGGGACACACGAACAATGCAAAATACATAGAGTGGATTACCGACAGTCTGGGCCTGCAGTTCCTCAAAGAACACAGGATTGCTGAGTTTCAGGTAAATTTCAATGCTGAGACCAGATTCGGAGACAAAATAGACATATACAAAAAAGAGACAGCCTCGTCTCAGACAGGCTGTACTCTCTATTTCGAAGGCCGCAGGGGCGAAGAAACCGTATTTGAAAGCAGGTTCAGCTTTACACCTTGCCTACCATAATATCCAGAATCATCTTGTCTGCACTCTGCATTCCCGTGCTCCCGATTGTACCGAGATTCTCTATTGTCTTTTCAATCGAAGAATCTATTATACCGTCATGCGAAGCCACGCAGATATCATTTACCGCAAGCAGTGCAGACTGTACCGCAGACGATACACCCGAAGCCACCTTAAGTGCACACCCCTCCTTGGCACCGTCGCACACCATGCCGGTAATGTTCCCGATCATGTTTTTTATTGCGCAGCATATCTCCCTGTAACCGCCACCCTTGAGGTAGACGATTCCGCAGGCCGAACCTGTGGAAGCAATGACACAGCCGCACAGAGCAGAAAGTTTTCCGAGATAACCTTTGATATGGATTGCTGTCAGATGACTGAGCATCAGAGCACGGGCAAGCTGTTCCTTGTCTGCGCCGCACTTTTCCGCAAAGGCTATGACAGGCAATGTAGCCGTTATGCCCTGATTCCCGCTGCCGGAATTGCTCATTGCCGGCAAGAGGCATCCGTCCATCCTGGCATCGGATGCGGCGGCGGTAACAGCCATTGCGTAAGTAAGAAGGGAATCTCCTATAAGGTCTCCCTTCATGTTTTCCATGATAGTCCGCCCCACATTCAATCCGTAATTGCCATGCAACCCTTCATCAGAAAGGGCCTTGTTGAGGGTTACCGAATCAAGTATGAACTCGATTTCACTGAACGGGGCATATTGTGCGAACTCCACGATTTCGTGCACAGACAGCCCGTAATCTCCGGTACTCTTTTCACAACTGTGACAAGAAGCCCCGTCTGCCGTATGCAGAGTCTCCTGCAGCAGTTCACAACCGTCAAGCGTCACGGAGACTATCCTGTCATGGCAGTCTTCGATTACGGTCGATGCAGTATGCCCGTCCGCCGCAACCGTAGCCTTTATATATAACTTTTTGGGCGTATCGGCAAGCCTTATGACAAGCATGTTGCTGTCATTGATCTCCCTGGCCTCGTCTATGGAATTGGCGCCCACATCCTTCAACACTTCCAGGCCGTAGGCAGACTTTCCGCAGGCCGCCCCCAGTGCGGCAGCTATGCGCAACCCTACCATGCCGGTTCCGGGAATACCGACCCCCATACCGTTTTTGAGGATATTGGCGCTTACCTCCACCACGATACTTTCAATCTTCCTGTAATCGGTACATCCGAGGGCTTCACGGGAGCGGGCCACTGCAAGAGAAACGGCGGCCGGTTCCGTACATCCCAAAGCAGGTTTTACCTCTTTTTTTACAAGTTCAATTATTTCTGCAATCCTCTCTTCTGTCATACCGCTGTACAGTGTTACTCCTGTCCGAAAAAGTCTGTCACCTGTCTGAGGAACTCCTCTATCTGTTCATCAGACGAGAATGTCTCTACCGGCACACCAAGAACAACCACTTTGTAGTCTCCGCTGTACGCCACGCCGGCAGATATCGTATTCCTGTATCTGAAAATCGTATATGCATCCTTGTCGGCAGGCACCATGGCATCCGGAGCCTCAACCACGTATATTTTGTCATCCAGCTTGTTGTTGAAAGTAAACTCCCCGCTGAAACCGTAAGGATTTGCAACGCTCCTTACAACATTGTCTTTAGATGCATAGTGCGTCATCCACCTGTATTTCAATACGTCGGTAGCAAAAGCCTTGCCTTCGTCGGTAACATTGTAGCTGTCCCACAAATCAGAAGCCACAAAGGCACCGGAAACAAGAATGTTTCCGCCGGCATTTGCATATTCTGTTATTTTCTCACGCAGGGGAAGAGGGAACACTTCATATTTTACGGGTTTCACACCGCGTCCGACCTTGGTCTGGGCCTGCTTTCCCATTATGAAATCAACCATGTCATAATCTTCCATTGCAACGGAACCGTTCATGATAGCACCCACAGAAGATGAAACGAACGAATAACCGAGTTTCAGAAGCGCCTTGCCATGCACATAAGGATAATCGAAGGTGTTTCCAGCTATCACCTTGTCTTCATAATCTGCATTCGAAGCTCCAAATCCTGCGGCATCATCATCCATCCAGGGAATTGTCCTTCTGAACTCATACTGGCTGCCTATATATGAAATATCCCTGACATATGGCACTCCATGGTCGAGCGCATCGTTGAATCCGCCGTAAAGCGAATCTGTAGACTGGTAGGATGCAGGAGCAGACACTCTCTCAAAACCGTTTGCGACAAGCACGGTGCCCTTCTTTGCAAACACTCCGTCTGCCACTGCGACAGAAAGAATCTCAGAAGGGAAACTTGCTCCTCCTTCATTTACCGCAACCACCTTGAACGAATAGATCTTATTGCTCTCAATTGGAATCAGGGCATTCGGGCTCTCCACGACAATACCGTTGTCGAACCCGTTGTCATCTACTCTCGTATAAACCACATATTTTTTTGCCACTGCTGTTGCCTCAAGACTGTCTGTCCTCGGGCTCCATGACAGAGACGCATATCTCCTGCCGTTTTCGCTTCTGAGAGTCGCTGAAAAATCCTTGACTGGCAGAGGCTGCACTACGTAAGGCACATTATATTTCTGCGAAAGGAACCTTAGCATACCCTTGTATATCGCACGGCTTGCAGCAAATCTGAAAGAAGGGTCGAGGCCGTATTTCATATCGGCAAAATTCTGGTGTGAGAGGAATTCAAGCAGCATTGCAGGCACATTGGGCGTGCGTGATTCTGCATAAGACCTGTCCCACAATCCTCTGCGGCTCCATTTTGGCTCATAGGCATATCTGAGATCGTTTACCAGCTGTGTCTGTACCAGATCTGCAAGTTCCCTTCCCTGCATGCGGCTCTCGCCGTTGGGATATCTGTCTGAACCGTCAGACATTTTTGTATAGATGCTCAGTGTCCCGACTATGGAATCTGTAAGGAATGTTCCGGCATCTGTATGGAACGCAAAGGAAAGATCTACAGGGATATTCAGTCCTTTGGCCTGAGGATGCCTATCGGAACCGGCCACCAGTGCATTTACCCAGCGTCCTCGAGAGACATAGTCATCTGTATAGTCATCCGTATTGTGCGAATACGAGTAGACGGAATCTGCAAAGCCTGCCCATTGCAGCCAGTAACGTGAGCCTTCGGTAAATCTTGGATATCCGCTCACCTGCGGTGCTATTTCATAAGGAATAGTGTCTGCAGAGGGTTTGCGCGCCATGTTACCCATACCACCGCCGAACTTGACCGCATCGGCCGTTACCAATGCCGCATTCCTGGAGTTCTTCAACCTCTTGTTATAGTTTGTCAGATAAACGCCCTGGTCTGTCCTGCCCTCGTCGAACCTGAACGTTCCAAGATATATCCAGGTACCTCCGCCCATCTGTTGGTTTACCTTGTACACACTCTCACCGCCTTTGTACCTTACGGTATAATACGCCGCATCGGTACTGTTAGGCAAACTCTTGTAAGATACGTAAACAGCATATTCTCCCTCTTCGGGAATTCCCGGCAGCCAGCTTGCGACACTCTCCGCGCCACCTTTCCTCACGTCTGACTGAGAAAGAGACTCAACAACCCTGTAACTTCCCATTCTGAACGGATTCTCACCGTATACATAATATTCCCGAGGATTTGCAAAACCGGCAGAATCGCCATTTCTCCAGATATTGCGCCCGGCACTCTCACCATAACCGCTTCCGAAAGTATCGTTGTCGACTATCACCTCGTTTGTCTGGGAATCGCGCTCACGCGGCAGAAAGACATTGGCACCGGCATTTTCCAGCATGGGGACCAGGAAAGGCAATACATAACTTTGGGTATACAGGTCTTCAACTGTCTGGAAAATTCTGGCACGCTGCCACTCCCACCTCTGCAGGCTCTGCTCGTAATAGAAACCGTGGCTCTGCCATATTGCGATATGTCTGCCCTGCAATCCTTCCGTAATCTCATACGGACGTGAAAGATTCTCAATCATTGCGCCGCCGCTGTTCCTGGCAGATTTTTTCGCAGCCTTTCCCCTGGAGTGCCCGTCTTCAGAGTAGAAACGGCTCTTAAGATCATCCAGCAGCGTCCCGTTTACATAAATGGCAATATCCTTGCCGGGCAAATACTTTTCCGCTATGGCATATACGCCTGCAACAGTACTGTCCCTAAACGGGTAATCTCCCATCAGATTGTTGAAATGAACCTTTACGGAATCCCCGGCCACATCTATGGAGAGGATCCTGACTTTCACGCTTATCGATGCCAGTGGCTCCAGGTACGCATCTACCTCGTCGCCGATCTTTATCATCATGCTGTCTGCCGGAGCCTGATCTGCGCTCTGTGCAAACGAAAGGGCCGAAACAGAAATGAACAGCCCCATTGCCAGAAATTTAAAATATCTTATCATGACACTGATTTGTTATAAACCATTTAAATTTTGGCAAAAGTACGAAAAAAACTATTTTTGCAGTCAACAGAAACCAAATAAACATGGAAAAGTACGACATTGCCAACCTGCCCACGAAAATACAAAGGCTCAACAACCTTTCAGAAGAATTGGGAACCGACCTCTATATCAAACGAGATGATTTTACCGGAAGCGAAATTTCGGGAAACAAGATAAGGAAACTGGAATATCTCCTGAAAGACGCAATAGACAACGGCTTCAATCTGCTTATAACATGCGGGGGAATCCAGTCTAACCACTGCCGCGCCACCGTAGCGGCGGCCACTATGTTCGGCCTTAAATCTGCAGTTCTGCTGAGGATAGACAGCCAGCCTCCGGTTGTGGGCAACTATTTTCTTGACAAACTGCTCGGGGCCGACGTAAGATTCTGCACCCGCCCGGAATACAGCAACAGCCGTGGAGAGATAATGGAACAGATGGCTGAAGAGTATAGAAAGCAGGGATACAAACCCTATGTAATACCTGAAGGGGCGTCCAATGCACTCGGAACTCTAGGCTATTACAACTGCATGGACGAGATTGCAAGGCAGGAAAAGGAGATGGGAATGACGTTCGACACTGTTGTCGTTGCCACAGGCTCCGGCGGGACATACGCCGGGCTCTATCTGTACAATGAACTCCACAGGCTCGGAAAAAGGGTCATAGGCATGGCAGTATGCGACAATACAGAATATTTTGTAAATGTCGTGGACAGCATTTCACACGGAGCGCTGGAGTTTCTGCCGGAATATAAGGGTGCGGTGCTCGACAGATCGGCAATCGAAATCAACGACAAGTATATAGGAATAGGATATGCTCTCAGCCGCCCGGAAGAACTGGAATTCATAAAGAAAGTCGCCCGTGCAGAGGGAGTCATACTGGACCCGGTCTATACTGGGAAGGCCATGTACGGCCTGTATAACGAACTGCAGCCCGGAGGCAACATACCCAAGGGAGGGAAGATTCTCTTTATCCATACCGGCGGCCTGTTCGGTCTCTTCCCGGTAAGCGGGCAGTTCGTCTGGTAGCCTTATCAGGGCAGTAAATGAACCGGCGCACCGTAATCCGGTGCGTCAGGATTTGACAATAATGGTCTTAAAGCAATCCGAAATATCCTTGGCCCTGTCTGTGGTATCTTCAAGGTGCTGGATGATGTTCTTGTTCTTGATAAGTTCTATGGCGTTCTTTTCTATTTGAAACAGGTTGCTCATGTAGCACTCGTACATATCATCCACTTCATGTTCTATTTCCTTTATGCGCAGGCATTTCTGCATAAGAAACTTGGCTTTTTCCTTTATGGAGGAAAATTCGTTTATCAGGCCGGATATGATTTTTGCATCCTCCAGTATGGACTCTACTATCTCCACCCATATCTTGTCTATGGCAACCGGATGGTAAATCACCATTTTCTTTGCACAGTCGTGAATACTGTCCATAAAAGACTCTATGTGAGAAGCCAGGGTCTGCAGATATTCACGGTTTATAAAAGTGCGTCTGGCCTTGTACAGAGATTCGAATATCTCATCAGCTATCCAGTCGCCTTTGGACTCACACTTTTTAATCTCCTTGCAGAGTTCTTCCCGTGACTGAAGTGTATCTGCCTTTACGAATCTGTCGAGCAGTGATGCGGCATATTCCACGGTTTCCACCTGCTCACGGTACAGTTTAAGAAGCGAACCGTCATCGCTTTTTCTTGCAAAAGGTCCAAGAAAGTTTCCCATAATAAAAATCAAGATTGTTTCAGATTCAATTCCATAATGTAATCATCCATCACATACCCTTCTCCAATGTCGGTGACGGCTTCATCCACCACCTTAAACCCGCGCCTGAGATAAATTTCATACGAGCCGGTATTGTGTTTGTTTACAGTCAGACAGACTTTGTCCACCCCTGCCCGTCTTGCCATGTCGCCGGTAAAATCAAAGGCCTGCGAACCATACCCCTTACCCCTGAACTCCTTTAAAAGATATACCTTGCTGAGGAAAATGTGGTCACTGCATCTCTGGAGCGCCAGGAATCCAGCCGGTTTTCGGTCTGTATCATCCATTATGAGAAAATAGCTGTAATTCTCATGTCTCATCTGTTCAGTCATGGTGTCTACGGTAAGAAACTTTGCCAGCATGTAGTCTATCTGTCCGCGTGAGAGCAGTTGCCCATAATGCTCATGCCATGTAAGAGAGGCCAGCCTCTCTATCTGTTCCAAACCTTTTCTGTCTTTAACCTCTGCTATCATAAAAGGCGTTTTGATGCAAAGGTAGGATTTTCCGCCGGATGCACAACACACGCCATAGTGCAAAAGTTGATTTATTTAAGTAAATTTGCTGCAATTACAGTCACAGTACAAATAAACGAAAGAAAATGAAAACTTTATTTATTACCGGCGGTTCGACAGGCATAGGCGCCGCATCGGTCAGGAAATTCATTGATCAGGGCTGGAATGTCGG
This sequence comes from Candidatus Egerieousia excrementavium, assembly GCA_017694275.1. GTDB lineage: Bacteria > Bacteroidota > Bacteroidia > Bacteroidales > UBA932 > Egerieousia > Egerieousia excrementavium. The sequence goes on from JADINB010000020.1 coordinate 14,921, forward strand.
CTTTATGGACATAAACGGCCAGGCAGGCGAATCGCTCCTTGAAAATATTGGCAAACCTGAACAGCTGCTTTTCGTAGAAGGAGACACCCGTTGCAGGGAGGATATACGCAAGGCCGTGGAGAAAACGGCAGAACGGTTCGGGGCGATAAACAGCACCGTAGCCAATGCCGGAATCCACCGTCGCAACACATTGCTCGACATAACGGACCAGGAACTCGACCTGATGATCCAGACAAACATATACGGCACCGTAAATACGCTGCGCGAGGCTGTTCCGAAAATAATAGAGGCAGGAGGCGGCAGCATTGTAATCAACGTCTCCGACCAATGGTTCGTAGGAAAACCAAACAGCTTCGCTTACGGGCTTACCAAGGGGGCACTGGGGCAGATTACACGCAGCCTGTCGATAGATCTCGGGCAGTATGATATCCGGGTAAATGCAGTATGCGCCGGCACCATACATACTCCACTGGTAGACAATCTTTTTAAAAAATTTGCAGAAGCCAACAACTGCAGCATAGATGATTATTGGAAGGAGGAGAACGCCCTTTACGCACGAGGCAGTGCAGGAAAGCCGGAAGAGGTGGCGGAACTTATCTACTTTCTGGCATCTGATGCTTCGAGTTTCTGTACAGGAGGGCATTATCTGGTAGACGGAGGGCTTGTCGCAAGGTAAGTGGCAACGATTACAATTTGTCACATCATTTGCCAGAACAGACTGCACAGAATAAAAATGCAGAATAATATTCAGACATATTATCTTAACAATCAATTATTTATATCTGAACAACAAAGAAAGGAAAACAGTTCCGGCAAAAAAAAGTTACAATTTGTTACAACATATCATTTTTTTTTCTACTTTTGCCCAGTCAAACAATGACAGAAATAACACAAGGGTTCAAAATCATGTTACGGAATAACACACACGGCAGGCGGCAGACCAGAAGGAAAGGGCTCATGAACATGGGTTCGGTCGTGGTCATTATCGTGGTCCTGGTGGTCGTTATTATTTAATAATGATTTGGAATCCATTTGCTATACAGAGTGCTTGCTTAATGGATTTGATTAAGCAAGCATTTTTTTTGAAAGGGTTTTGCAGAATTTGAAGCAACAGAAAACAAATAACGGGACATTATGATACCATTAAGAAGTGACATCAACACAAAAGGCAGGAAAATGGCCGGAGCCCGTGGCCTTTGGAGAGCCAATGGAATGAAAGAGGAACAGTTCGGAAAACCGATAATAGCAATTGTAAACTCTTTCACCCAATTCGTACCAGGGCATACGCATCTCCACAGGATAGGGCAGCATGTAAAGCAGATTATAGAGAGCGAAGGCTGTTATGCCGCAGAATTCAATACCATAGCAATAGACGACGGCATAGCGATGGGGCATGACGGAATGCTCTATTCTCTTCCTTCACGAGACCTTATAGCAGACAGCGTAGAATATATGTGCAACGCACACAAGGCAGATGCCATGATCTGCATATCGAACTGCGACAAGATAACACCCGGAATGCTGATGGCTGCAATGCGGCTCAACATTCCGGCTGTTTTTGTTTCCGGGGGCCCCATGGAGGCAGGAGAGATAGACGGAAAGCACTATGATTTGATAGACACCATGGTAAAGGCGGCAGACAACTCCTTTCCAGACGAAAAGCTGGCAGAGTTCGAGCGCAGGGCCTGCCCGGGCTGCGGATGCTGTTCAGGAATGTTTACTGCAAACTCCATGAACTGCCTTGCCGAAGCCATAGGGCTGGCCCCGGTAGGCAACGGGACTCTCCTTGCAACCCATGAAAAGCGCAGGGAACTGTTTGAAACGGCGGCACGACTTATAGTGAAAAACGCAAAGGACTATTATTTCAACGGCAATACCAAGGTCCTGCCCCGTTCAATAGCCACAAAAGAGGCCTTTCTTAATGCCATGTCGCTCGACATTGCAATGGGAGGCTCCACCAATACCGTGCTGCACCTTCTTGCTGTGGCAAACGAGGCTGGTGTAGATTTTACCATGCGCGACATAGACAAACTTTCAAGAAAGATACCGGTTATCTGCAAGGTTGCGCCCAACTGCCACTATCACATTCAGGATGTGAACAGGGCCGGCGGCATAATGGGAATTCTGGCAGAACTCAAACGCGGAGGATTCCTTGACACGGCCGTATCGAGAGTAGATTATCCCACACTCGACATGGCAATAGAAGAAAACGACATAATGGCTCCGACTGCAAAGACGGAACTTACCAAAAGGTATCTGGCCGCACCCGGCAACCGTTTCAACATAGAACTCGGCAGCAATGACACCTATTACGGAGAATTCGACAAAGACAGAAAGGCCGGATGCATAAGGGATGTCGCCCATGCATATTCCAAGGATGGAGGTCTTGCCGTTCTCTATGGGAACATAGCAAAAGACGGCTGTATTGTAAAGACTGCCGGAGTAGATGAAAATATCCTTAAGTTCAAAGGAAAAGCAGTAGTGTTCGAGTCTCAGGAAGAGGCCGCCGACGGCATTCTTGGAGGAAAGGTAAAGGCAGGAAACGTAGTTGTGATAAGGTATGAAGGGCCAAAGGGAGGTCCCGGAATGCAGGAGATGCTCTACCCTACCTCATATCTGAAAAGCGTGAAGCTCGACAAGGCCTGCGCTCTGCTTACAGACGGCCGTTTTTCAGGAGGCACGTCGGGGCTTTCGATAGGGCATGTCTCGCCAGAGGCTGCCAACAAGGGCGAGATTGCGCTGGTTGAAGACGGAGATAC
>JADINB010000021.1 GCA_017694275.1 Candidatus Egerieousia excrementavium
TTTTCCCGATATGACCCGCCCCTACGACCCGGCACTTATCAGGAAAATGGAAACCATTGCAGCCGGGTGCAATATGAAATTGCATGAAGGAGTCTATCTGGCCAGCACAGGCCCTACATATGAAACTCCCGCGGAATATAAGCTTTACCGTCTTATGGGGGCGGATGCAGTGGGGATGTCTACTATTCCAGAGGTTATCGTGGCCCGTCATTGCGGTATTCCTGTATTTGGAATGTCGGTCATAACGAATGAGGCCCATGATGATTTTGCAGAGGATTATGTAAACGATGGGGATGATGTGGTAAAAGAGGCCAATGCGGCTGCCGAAAGGATGGGAATCCTGTTCAGGAAACTTGTCGGGGAGTTGGAGTGATGATAAGGAATATTTTTTTCGATATGGGCGGAGTGCTTGTGCCGCTGAACAAGGAACGGACTTTAAAGGCGTTTGGGGAGTTGGGGGTAAGTACCTTTGCGGATTATCTGAATCCCTATCTTCAGAAAGGCTTTTTCGCAAAATTTGAAAACGGTGACATATCGGCCGCAGAATTCAGAAATTGCGTCAGGGAAATTTCCTCACGGAAGAATATTTCAGACGAGGCGATAGACCATGCGCTTAACCTTTTCCTGGATCCTATTCCGGCCGAGCGTGAGGCCATGCTGTGTGAATTGAAGGAGAGGTACAGGCTTTTTCTTCTAAGCAACACCAATCCCATTTCCATTGCCAGCATATCCGGGACTTTCAGAGAGAATTACGGTTATGAGTTCAACGAACTTTTCATAGAGATGTTCTGTTCCTACAGGATGAACATGTCAAAGCCGTCGAAGGAAATTTTCCTGAAGGCTCTTGAAATTGCGGGGGCCGACAGCAGCCAGACTCTTTTCATAGATGACTCCGCCGCAAATATCAGGGCGGCGGAAGAACTGGGCTTCATAACATGTCTGTATGATGTGGACGCTCCATTTGCGGAACAGGTAAGGAGGGCGTTGTCCAATGGTTAGATTCGTGAGTCTTTCAAGCGGAAGCAACGGAAACTGCTATTATATAGGCAATGAAAGATGCGCTTTTCTCATAGATGCCGGAATCGGGCCGCGCACCATAAAAAAAAGGCTGGCCTCCCATGACTTGTCTTTGGGTTCCGTAAGATTCGTACTTGTAACACATGAGCATATAGACCATATTAAGAGCGTGGGAATGCTGGCAGAGAAGATGAAGCTGCCGGTTTATGCTACCAGAAAGCTGCATTCTGTCCTGGCATATCACTTCTGCACCCGCGGGCGGCTCTCCGGATGCATCCGTCATACCGCACTTGGCGAGTGGTCTGAGGTAGACGACATCAAGTTCACTCCATTTGCTGTGCCGCATGATGCGGCTGAGACTGTCGGGTATCATATAGAGATTGACGGTGTCAGGTTTACGCTTGCGACCGATGTGGGTGACATAACTCCGGAACTTGTCAAATATGCTTCACTTGCCAATGTGCTGATTCTTGAGAGCAATTATGATGAGCAAATGCTGGCAAACGGGAGTTATACCGCTCATCTTAAGGCGAGAATCTCATCTGGAAACGGCCATTTGAGCAACAGCAAGGCTGCCGGACTGGTCAGACAAGTCTACAGCCGGCAGATGAAGGCTCTTTTCCTCTGTCATCTGAGCGAGAACAACAATACACCGGTGCTGGCGCTGAACTCCATTGAATCTGCGCTTGAGTCTGTGGGGGCACTCCCGGGGCGTGATATCATTGTAGAGCCTCTGCCCAGAAGGACAAGTTCGCATGTGTACACGTTTTAACAAAAAAAACCGCAGGTCTTTCGGCCTGCGGTCTATGTTTATGGTCTGACAGCCTTTTAAAGCTGGGGACCTGCGCTAACCAAAGCCTTTCCTGCAGTGTTGTATGTGAACTTGGTGAAGTTCTTGATAAAGCGTGAAGCCAAGTCTTTGGCTTTCTCGTCCCACTGTGCTGCTGAAGCATAGGTGTCGCGAGGGTCGAGAATATTGGTGTCCACTCCGGGAAGTTCTGTGGGAACTTCAAGGTTAAAGTAAGGAATATGCTTTGTAGGAGCCTTGTCTATTGAACCGTCGAGAATTGCATCTATGATTCCGCGGGTATCTTTGATTGAGATACGTTTTCCTGAACCGTTCCATCCTGTGTTCACAAGGTAAGCCTTTGCACCTGACTGCTCCATCCTCTTTACCAGTTCCTCACCGTATTTTGTGGGGTGAAGTGAAAGGAATGCCGCACCAAAGCAGGCAGAGAATGTGGGAGTCGGCTCTGTAATACCTCTCTCGGTACCTGCCAGTTTGGCGGTAAAGCCTGAAAGGAAGTAATATTTTGTCTGTTCGGGAGTAAGTATTGATACCGGAGGAAGCACTCCGAACGCATCAGCAGAAAGGAAGATAACCTTCTTTGCCGCAGGAGCCTTTGATATGGGCTTTACGATGTTGTTGATGTGATAGATAGGATAAGATACACGAGTGTTCTCCGTAACGCTCTTGTCACTGAAATCTATCTTGCCGTTCTTGTCTACTGTAACATTTTCAAGAAGAGCGTTTCTCTTGATTGCATTGTAGATGTCGGGCTCAGCCTCTTTGCTCAGGTTGATAACCTTGGCGTAGCAGCCGCCTTCGAAGTTGAAGATACCGTCATCATCCCAGCCATGCTCGTCGTCACCTATAAGTGCACGTTTGGGATCTGTTGAAAGGGTTGTCTTGCCAGTTCCTGAAAGACCGAAGAAAATTGCAGTCTCGCCCTTGTCGTTGGTGTTTGCAGAGCAGTGCATTGAAGCTATGCCCTTGAGAGGAAGCAGATAGTTCATGTATGTGAACATGCCTTTCTTCATCTCGCCGCCATACCATGTGTTCAGGATAACCTGCATCTTCTCGGTAAGGTTGAATACTACGGCAGTCTCTGAGTTAAGCCCGAGTTCCTTGTAGTTCTCCACTTTGGCTTTTGAAGCTGTAAGAACTACGAAGTCAGGCTCGCCATAGTTTGCCAACTCTTCTTCTGTAGGACGGATGAACATGTTCTTTACAAAGTGTGCCTGCCATGCAACTTCCATGATGAAACGGACCTTGATTCTGCTGTTCTGGTTAGCGCCGCAGAAAGTATCCATTACATAAAGTTTCTTGTTGGAGAGTTCTTTCTGGGCAAGTTTCTTCAGTTCTGCCCATGTCTCTTTGCTTACAGGCTTGTTGTCGTTCTTATATTCGTCAGATGTCCACCAGATGGTGTCTTTTGAGGTCTCATCCATTACAAAGAACTTGTCTTTGGGTGAGCGGCCTGTATAAACACCTGTCATGACATTTACAGCACCAAGTTCAGTGACTTGTCCAACTTCATAACCTGTCAGGTCGGGAGCAGTCTCGTCTTCGAAGAGCTTCTCGTATGACGGGTTGTACAAAATTTCTTTAACACCGGTAATACCGTACTTGCTTAAATCTAATTTAGACATAATATAGTTTGTTAAAAGTTCCTAAAATAACAGCCTTTTCGGCGTGGCAAAAATAGGCATTCTCTTATAAAGAATCACAAAAAAATTGTAAATTCGCCTTATCTATGCAAAAATTGTGCAACTTTTATGATAAATGAGATTTTAAAGAGGGTGTGGGGTTACGATTCGTTCAGGGAAGGACAGGAAAAAATCATAAAATCCATAATGGACGGGTATGATACGTTGGCCCTTATGCCTACCGGAGGCGGCAAATCGCTCTGCTTCCAGCTTCCGGCAATGGCCAGTGAAGGGACATGCCTTGTAGTCTCCCCTCTGATAGCTCTCATAAAGGACCAGGTCCAGAGACTGGCTTCACTGGGCATAAATGCTGCGGCTGTTTATTCAGGCATGTCAAGACAGCAGATAGACATTACTCTGGACAATGTCGTGTATGGAGACTACAAGTTTCTGTATGTATCTCCCGAAAGGCTCCAGTCGCATCTTTTCAAGGCGCGGGTGTCAAAGATGAAAATAAACTATCTTGTTGTTGATGAGGCGCACTGTATTTCGCAGTGGGGGTATGATTTCAGGCCGTCGTACCTTCAGATATGCGAAATAAAAAAGATATTGTGCAATGTGACCACGGTTGCACTTACCGCCACGGCAACCCGGAAGGTGGCTGATGACATAGTACAGAAACTGCAGTTTTCCCGTCCCAATATAATATCTACCGGATTCGAGCGGAAAAACCTTTCTTATGTCGTGCGCAAGACAGACAATAAATACGGCAATCTGTTGAGAATCTGCAATAATGTAAAAGGGTGCGGCATAGTTTACCTGCGTGAGCGTAAAAAATGCGAGGAGATTTCATCGTTCCTGAATGCAAATGGCATATCTGCCGATTTTTACCATGCAGGCCTAAGTTCGGCGGAACGTTCCCGCAAACAGGAAATGTGGCAGGATAACAGAACCAGGATTATTGTGGCAACCAATGCTTTCGGCATGGGTATAGACAAGGCCGACGTACGTTTCGTAGTTCATTTCGATTTGCCTGAATCGCTGGAAGCTTACTTTCAGGAAGCCGGAAGGGCCGGCAGAGACGGCAGGCGCTCTTATGCCACGATGCTCTGGAACGGCGACGATATTAAAAGGCTGCGTCTGCTTCATTCCATGAATTTTCCGGAACCTGATTTCATAAAGGAGATTTACCAGAAGGTATTCAAGTTCCTGGACATACCGTACGAGTATGGCGGGAACAGCGTACACCTGTTTGACCTTTCAGAATTTGTCAGGACCTTTTCACTCAATGCTTCAAAGACCTATTATGCCATAAAGCACATAGAGAGGGAGGGCTATTGGGAACTTACAGACGAAACAGACACCCCGACCAGAGTAATGTTCATTGTCAATCGCGATGAACTTTACGACCTGCAACTTAAGGATGCCGTGCTTGACACTTTTGTAAAAGCGCTTATGCGGATTTATGCAGGGCTTTTCAGCAAACCAACACCCATAGACGAGGAGTATGTGGCGCGTCTGACAAAAGATTCTGCAGAGGGGGTGAAGGCAAAATTGAAGCTGCTTGCCACCAGGCATCATGTCATAAAGTATATCCCGAAAAGGAGAGGCACCTTTATAATATTTAAAAACGAGCGTCTGCTGGAGTCAAACATGAGAATAGACGAAAAGGATTATCTTTTTAGAAAGCAGCTCTTTGGCGAACGTATAGAGAGCATTGTCTCTTATGTGCAAAATGAGACAGAGTGCCGCAGCCGCCAGCTTATAAATTATTTTTCACAACCGGTAGAACGGGATTGCGGGATTTGCGATGTCTGCATAGAAAGGCGCAACATGGAAAACTACTCCAGTGCGCTCGAGACGGCGGCACGAAAAATTACCGAGTTTGTCACGGAACGCGAAGGCTTGGGAATTGTCACTACTGTAGAAGATGTGGCAACATATGCCGGTGACAACAGCAAGCTTTATATCGACGCACTTCGTGCCATGACAGATACGGGGCGCATTTTCATCAGGGGCGCAATAGTGGAGACTCTTGGCCGGTAACGAATTTTTTCAGTTCAGTATATAGCCGTTGGACAGGAAGCCCCATTACGTTGAAGTATGAGCCCTCGATTCCCTTTATGGCCACATAGCCAATCCACTCCTGAACTCCGTATGAGCCGGCTTTGTCGAACGGCCTGTAGTTGTCTATGTAGTAGTCTATCTCCTCTTTGGAAAGTCTGCCGAACCATACCGTAGAGGCGCAGGTGAACAGTCTCTCTTTTTCACGGCTGCGTATGCATACCCCGGTAAGTACCGTATGTCTGTTGTCTTGCAGTTCTTTCAGCATTGCGACAGCCTCCTTGCGGTCTTTTGGCTTGCCCATGATATGGCCGCCGCAAACGACCATGGTGTCTGCCGTAATGAGAATTTCGTTTTCTTCAAGAGCTCTGTGATATCCGTATGATTTGCCACGGGCCAGGTATTGCGGGATTTTGCCATGGTGCAAATCTTTCGGATATACCTCTTCAAAACTGTTGTCCGTGTCGATTGTAAAATCTATGCCCAGTCCGCGCAACAGTTCATGTCGGCGTGGAGAGCCGGATGCAAGGATTACCTTTTTACCTTTGAGAAGCTGAGTGAGTAACATCTCTTTATGCAATTAGCCGGAATATGCGACAGGGTCGAAGACCCATTTGCCCTGAATTTTCAGAACCTGTTCTATCAGGTCTCTTACGCATCCTTTGCCTCCGTTGTAGAGCGAAATATAATCACAGACCTCTTTCACTTCCGCAACCGCGTCTGCAGGGCAGACTGCAAGGCCGCATACTTTGAGTATAGGTATGTCAGGAAGATCATCACCGACAAATGCCACCTCTTCGGGTTTCAGGGAGTGCCTTTTGCAGAAGTCGTGGAAATCGGGCTCCTTGTCGCGGCTTCTCAGATATATGTCTTCCTCCTTTACACCTATGCCAAGAAATCGTTTTCTTATGGATTCAGATGTTCCGCCTGTTATGATGGCTGTCTTGTATCCTTTAAGCACAGCCATTCTTAATCCGAACCCGTCTTTTGAATCATGTACCCTTATCAGGTCTCCGTTTTCGGTTGCAATTACCCCGCCGTCTGTGAAGACACCGTCGACATCAAAGGTAAAGGCCTTTATATTTACAAGTTTGGTTTTGTAGTTTCCCATAAAGTTTTTAACCGTTATATTTTTCCTTAATTAGTTTTGTAAGCATTTCATATACCGCCAGATGCTCTTCAGGAAACTTCTTTTTCAACAATGCGGTATGGTTGGCTATTGTATTCATGTCTGCCCTTCTGGCCGGCCCTGTCTGTGCCTTTTTAGGTTCTATCAGAAAGCCTTTGCGCACGCTCTCTATGGCTAGCGGCAAAAGAAAGATATAATCAGGATTGGCTATGTCGTAAGCCAGGGTAAGCATGTAATTTACAAAATTAGAGACAAAAACAGCCGCCGTGTGCATTTCCAGGCGTTTTCCCGAGTCGCAAATCTTGTATTCCGCCTTTAACGAAACGACAATGTCAATAAGAATTCCGAGGTCTGAACTGCAACCAGCTTCAATCAGGAAAGGAATGATTTTAAGGTCTATGTTCTTGCCTTTGCTCAGTGTCATAAGTGGGTACAGTACCCCGTGCCTTCTTATGCCGCAATCTGCAAGCACCTGCATCCCTGTGCCTCCGCTTGTATGCACGACGAGTGACCGGGAATCTGAAAAATTGGCGGCAACTTGCCCTATCGCATCATCGCTTACGGCTATTAGAATTATGTCGCAATCGGGTATTCCGTTATAGTCAGACGTGAATATTGCCTTTCCCTTGTATCTTCTCAGCATTCTCGACAGATGTTCTGCCTTTGCAATGTCTCTGTCGAATACTGCAACTATCTCATGTCCGGCCTGCTGCAACCCGGTAGAGATTTTTGTGGCAAGATTGCCTGTCCCTATAACCGAAATCTTATACATATACCTTCCCGTACGGGTGCAAATATACGCAGAAGCCGAGAGCAGAGCAAAAATATTTGCCGCCCCATTTGGAGATATAAAAAACGAAGTGACAGCTGTGAGAAGCCTGCGCGCTGCAAACTTGTTTGCACCAGCAATGGCTTCTCGCAGATGTGTGTGCTGCAAGGCACACATATATCTCCAAATGAGATACGTCAGGCAAGGGAGAGTGCTCTGCCGAGGCGCAACAGTATATGCGGCAAGCAAAGCGCAGCCGAATATACGCAGAAATTCAGGCATCTGAACCTTGCGTAAACACAGAATCTGTCGTTTAACCCGCTTACAACAAGCACTTTGCGAAGTTTTAAACGCTTGTGCCCGTGGTTCAGATGTTAACCAGGCTTGGAACACCGCAGAATGCAAATGCACTCTGGAGGCACTTCTGGCAGGGGTATCCACCAAACACGCAGCAGAACATCACACGCATCTGAACCGGAACGAAGTCCAAGAAATTCACTGCAATTCATTGAAAAACTTTCCATTGCGAGGCTTCAACAAGAATCTCCACCGGTTCAGATGCAGCGGCAAAGAGGAGCATCTGAACCGAACGCAAACAACAATATGGCAAAAATTCTTATTTTTGAGAAAAAATAGGATTGTCAAAATGAAAGCCAGAATAGCCGGGCTTGCCATAACTATTGTTTCTGTCTTCTGTTTCATGTTTGCAGCAGAAACTCTTTGCGCGCAAGATGCAAATTACGTTGTTACCAAAAAGGCTCCCGAAATTGAAATCTACAATCACGACGGCCAGGTTATAGGGACACTGAAGCGTGGCGACAGGGTCTTTGTCACGATGTTTCACCAAGCATTGCCGCAGGCAGACGGTTCTTGCTCCGAGCCCGTTACCTTTATCGAATATGAAGGGGAGGAGGGTTATCTGCTTTTGGGTTCTCCCGATTGGCTTTGCAGCCTCGAAAATGAAGTTGTTGCAGCCCCTTCTGCAATAAGCGGGCAAATCCCTGTAAGCGGTAAAATGATGCGGATTCTGGCGCTCGGCACTCTGGCCCTGCTGCTTGTTCTCGCCAGGCCCGTAAGCGTTATCGAGTGGAGGATAAGAGGCTATATCAAGGGCAAGGGGGTGGCAATCCTGACAGGAGTTCTTCTCCTTGTATGGTGCATAATTTCGTTATATATTGTCTATCTGCTTTATGAGAGCGGATGGTTCAATACATGGAGAAGGAGCGGTTTCTTCAGGATGGTGGGCAATATCTTCTGGATGCTGCTCTGGTTTATAACTCAATTCGCGGTGTTGAATGTTACGGTAATGGGGTTGGCCGGCATGAAACAGCGGATTTACAGCTATTTCGACCCGGGAATGACATCGCTGGCCACATTCGTGGCGACATGGGTCATGCTGATTTTCGGCAACTGGGATGTGAGTTGGGGAAAATATGTGCAGATTGCAGTGGCTGCAATTCTCTTTCTCTTTGTCTGTTTCTGTCTCAGGCATGTCTACCGGGAGCGCGGTTTCATTTCCGGAACCCTGATATTGCTGGTTACCCTTACCGGCGTTCCTCCGCTCTGTTTTGTGGGGCTGGAGGCGTTGAGCGGAATAATGGAGATACTGACTCTGATTTGGATAGCAAAGTTCATATACGAAGGTATGGAATATTCCCGTTTCATAGAGTTCGCCCCTTCGGAACCGGCCTACATAGATTATTATGACCCTCAGGCCGGTGTTAGCCGCAGGCTGTACAACATGGGGGCAAGCGGCTATGTAGATGTTACGGATGGCAGTTTCTGGTCTCCTTCTTCCGACGGAACATTTTTTAACAGGACTAATTAAATAAAAAGAGGCCGAATTCTAAGTTAAATCCAAATTTATTTTAGGTTTCGCCTTAAATTTATCGAAGAATGGCTCGAGCCATTCTTCTTTTTCTTTTATTATGTATTTTGTAGTCAATAGACAACAATATCTTACCCCGTACAATAAAATGTCGGGTAGATAATGTAATCATATGTTTATCTAATAATTAAGCCATAAGTTTAACAAAAGGGGTCTGGCGTTTGACCACTGCAAAGCACCTGTAAATGATCTTTGCCCTTATAGCATTGATCACAGATGCCTTATGTTTTCCTTCAGCTACCTTTCTTGCATAGTAAGTCTTTATTTGAGGATCGTGAACCATAGCTGTTATGGCGGCTCTTGTCAGAAGCACCTTTAAGTCCTTTGCGGCCAATTTAGATGTTCTCGTCTTGCCTCGGATAGATGTGCCGGATGTATGTTCAAACGGTGCGACACCACAATAGCAGGCAAATTTTCTCGGGTTTTCAAATTTTGTGAAGTTTTCGGTCATGACAATTATGGTGGCTGCATTTATTTGGCCGATGCCGACAATACTCTGAATCAAGGAATAATTGGCGGAAACTGATACATTGGCAGACATAATATCCGAGATTTCCTTTTCAATATTCTTTATTTTTGCCCCCACTTCTTCCAGTTCTGCCTTGAGATTGGACAGACAGGGGCTCTCTCCTGCTTTTGTATAATGATATTCCGCCGTTTCGATGAGTTTTGTTATCGATACCTTGTATTTTACAAATACGCCCCGAAGATTTAACATATCCCTGACCTTTACGAGGTCATCGTCTGGAAGTCTGAAGGTTGTAAGCTGTCTTTGATGGACGTATGCATACTCTGCTATACGTCTGGCGTCTATCCTGTCATTTTTCCCTCTTTGAAGCCCCAAAGACTTCTTTATGCTCAACGGACAGGCTAACGCCAGCTCGAATTTCTTTTCTATACTGGCCATAGACAGCTGATGTACATAACATCCCATGTTCTCGGCGCAAAACAATGTGCTGCTGATGTCTGCCTGGAATGACATTGCCCAGTATAGCATTTCCTGGATGCCGGAAGAACTGTTCTTGAATTTCCTGTGACCCAACTCATTCTCTTCACAGTCCAATATTGATGCATCAAATGTTAATTTTGACACATCAATGCCTACAAAATGAGAATAATTCATAATTTTGCATTTAACGATTAAACAAATTGGAGATAAGCTAACACGT
>JADINB010000022.1 GCA_017694275.1 Candidatus Egerieousia excrementavium
GAGAGATAATGGATTCGGTAAACATCGAGCTCGAAAACGGATATGAAATCATGACCGAGGTAAAGGATAATACAGACGACCTTACTGTATGGTGCAGGCTCATAAATGAGAGAATTTCGGAAATGGTAGTGGTTTCAGATTCGGAGTCTTCCGTAATTTATCTGAAAAGCAGAGGGAAAGGTATGCCTGTTTCAGAGATTGCACAGTTTGTTTCCGGCGGCAGCGATATTGTAAAGTTGTAATACGGGAGATGGACAGGGCGGATTTCAAACGGGTCTGGCTGCCGTTAAGCGGGAATTTTTACAGGGCGGCCTACCATATTATCGGATCTGAGCAGCAGACAAAGGATATTCTGCAGGATTTGTATGTGAAACTTTGGAATATCAGAGACTCGCTTGAAAACATAGAATCTCCGCTTGCATACGGCACAAGAATTATCCGGAATATGGCACTGGACAAGGTACGCGGCGCATCGTACCGCATGCGGAGGGAAAGTGCCGTGGCTATAGATGAGATATCTCTGTCTGATACACCGTTCCAGGAGTCTGCCGAACAAGGAATAATAGGGAAAGAAATGGTCATGAAACTTAAGCAGGTACTCGGGCAGATGCCGGAACCTCAAAGGAGTGTCGTTGAAATGAGGCTTTTCAAGGATATGGATTATGCCGAAATAGCCCGCAGGACGGGCCTTTCGCAAATAAATGTAAGGGTAATGGTCAGCAGGGGCAGGAAAATGATTGCCCGTATGCTGGTTGAGTACATGTAAACAATAAGATAAGGCTATGAAAGAGAAAGATATAAATGAAATTCCAGTTCCAGGGGAGCTTGAAGGGGAAATGTCGGACTTTATTGATTTGATGAATGCGGCAGAAAGGACAATGGAGCAGGCAAGGCGCAGAAGAAATGTCGTCAGGTGGAGTTATGTTGCAGGAGTGGCTGCTTCGGCCGCATTGCTGGTAACGTTCCTGTTCAGGCAGCCTGCAATGCCGGAAGACACCTTTACAAACCCGCATGAGGCTTATGCCTGTGTGGAGCAGGCGTTGGCTGCCATTTCGGAAAAAATGGGAAGTGGCATACAGCAGGCAAGAAGAGCAGAGAACAGGATAGATGCCGGTACGGCAAAAATCAAGGAAATGTATGAGAGAGACAACTTATTGGCTAACTAACTCTAATATTATGAAAAAGACGGTAATTTTTCTTTTTGCCATGTTTATGGCTGCAGCAACCTTTGCTCAGGGTGGAAAGGAGCTGTATAACCGGTATTCCGGAAAGGACGGCGTGAGCGCGGTCTATATCTCGCCTGCAATGTTTGAGTTGATAAAGCAGATTCCTGACATTGAAATAGAAGGAGGAGAAACTTTTAACCTAAGTGAGATTATCAAGACATTCGATGGTATGTATATACTTGAGATAGAGAATGCGGAACTCGCTTCGGAAGTCGGGAAAAATGTGGCGGAACTGGTAGAGAAGGGCAGATACAGCTTGCTTATGGAGGCTGTGGACGGAGGCGACCGCGTACATGTCTATATTGTCCGGGAAGGCGATACGGTTACAGATTTCCTTATGCTTGCAAGCGAGAAAGGCGCGGAAAGTACAGGCGGTTCCACCGCGGTAATTTCAATCTCTGCAAAAATGGCCATGTCGGAGTTGCAGAAACTTATGGCATCGGCAATGCAGTAGTGCTATTTCTCCTTTGGCGAAAGCAGGGTTACGTTATATACGAATTCGCTGCTGTGGCGGTGATGTCTCTTCGCCCAACGGTTATCGTCATAAGTCCCTACGAAAAGACTGTCCGCACTGTCCCAGATGTCGGGCAGTTCTTTTTTTACAGGTTCATGAGTGATGACAACGCACGGCAGTTTCTGCAGCAGGGAATCCTTGTCTGTAACAGTCAATGGCCTTATCACTCTGCCGGCAGCATATACAATCTCTATGCGCAACGGGTTTTCCTTGTTGTAGAAGAAGGGGACTCCCTTTAACTGCTGGTTTTCCCTTGTCTTGGAAATGCTGTTCATTTCAGGATTGTTTATCACATTTTTGAGCGAAGGCATTGCGAACAGTTCGGCAAACAGGAAAAGGGCAAGAACCGTAGCAACCATCTTTACAGGCTTGAGCTTGCGTGCATATATTGCGAGCATTATGGCCGCTGCCCAGATTACGGCGGCAAACAGTATCATTACTGTGAGGGTAATATATCCTGGAGTGTATAGAAATATCCATGCTGCGACAGGAATTGCAAAGACAACAGCTGCAAGCGTCCAGCTGTTTATCCCGAACAGTATCTTGTCTGTCTTGAATACCGATTTGTATCTGAGTCTCTCTTCCCAAAGCGTAATGAGATAACCCATCAGATAACTTGCCGGTATAAGGAGTGGAAGCAGGTATCTGGTTTTCTTTTCCGGAAAGAGAGAGAGAAGAACAAGCATTATGAACATCCATGCGAATGGAAGAAGGTAAGACTTGTTTTTTCTGTCATCACCTGACCAGACGGGAAGCAGAATCGCCGTGGGCAGCAACAGCGACCATACACCGCTTTCGAGGAAGAATTTCCAATAATAATACCAGGGCCGCACATTGTGGTTGAGCCATGCTCCGGATTCTTTTTCTGCAACGTATGCCATTGCCTCTGGATGAAAGGCATAAATGTATGCATACCACCAAAGGCCGATTACAAGACATAGAATAACGGTTACAAGAATTCCCTTGCCTTTTCTTTTAAGGGAAGGCCTGTTTGTCATGGCAAAGGCGGCAAGCAGAGGAAGCAACAGGGAGTAGAATGAGACAGGTCCTTTGCTCAGAAATGAAAACCCCATCATTATTCCGCTGACAATAAAGCATTTCCAACTGCATCCTGGCAGTGTCAGCCCCTTGCACAGATAGTAGATCGCGCACATCATGAAAGCGTGGCAATAGATGTCCCACGATGCTGTACGCCCCATAAGTATGACACTGTAACAAGTACAGAGAATCATTGTCGCTACCATGGGGTTTATATCCGGCATGAAACGGGTGAACTTGTAAAAGTAGAATACCAGCAGCAAGGCTGCGAGTGCCGCCATTCCCCTTTGGAGTGCAAGGCTGTCGGGCGATATTATTTCTGCCACTGCCGTAATCCATGTGGGAAGGGGAGGCTTTTCCAGCCTCAAGTCTCCGTTAAGTGTGGGAACCAGCCAGTGACCGTCATAGACCATTTCTCTTGCGGTTATGATGTTCCTTGATTCCATGATATCCGGCACTATAACCGTGTTGTTTGCGAAAAAGGTAATGAACGAGATGAATATTATAGTGATGACGGTGTTAGTCTTGTTCTGTCTTGGCATAGGTTTTCCAAAATGATCCGCCGGCAAAGATAGAGAAAAAAATACCAAGATTTTGCAATATGGTTGCATCGGATTTTATTTAATTTTGCGCAGACAGATTAAGGTAATAGTCTGTTATAAAAGGACCAGGTCATGACAGAGAAAAAGTTTCACATATCGGGAATGAGTTGTGCCGCCTGTGCGGCCCGTGTAGACAAAGTGCTGAAAAGCCAGAAGGGGGTTTCGGTGGCAGAGGTGAATTTTGCTTCGGCATCTGCAAGGGTAGTATATGATTCGGCGGAGACAAACCCGCAGCTGCTGAGAAAGGCGGTACAGGATGCGGGTTATGACCTTATGATAGAAGACGGGAGTACGGCAGGGGAGATAGAGAAAGAGAAGGATGAAGAATATGCAAGGCTCAGGCGTGACACTTTTATGGCAATTGCCTTTTCACTGCCTGTACTTGTGGTAAGTATGTTTTTCATGGAAAGGCAATGGGCCGGGTATATGGTGTGGCTCCTTTCTACAGTGGTGGTATTCTGCTTTGGAGGCAGGTTTTATAAAAACGCATGGAAACAGTTGAAACACCGGTCGTCCAATATGGATACACTGGTTGCTGTAAGTACGGGAATCGCCTATCTGTTCTCTCTATTCAATCTCTTTTTTCCTGACTTCTGGCTCAGGCGCGGTTTGGAGCCGCATCTCTATTTCGAGGCCTCCAGCGTAATAATATCATTTATCCTGCTCGGCCGCCTTCTTGAAAGCAGAGCCAGGGAGAAGACTTCGGGTGCAATAAAAAAACTCATGGGACTTCAACCAAAGTATGTTACGGTGGTAAGAGGCGGGGATGAAGAGTCCATTCCGGTAGAAAATGCCGTAAGGGGAGACATCATTGCAGTAAAACCGGGTGAAAAGATTGCCGTGGACGGAACAGTGGTATGGGGCAATTCTTATGTAGATGAAAGCATGCTCAACGGAGAGCCGCTTGCTTCGTACAAAGAGGCAGGGAGCAGTGTCTATGCCGGCTCTATAAACCAGAAGGGTACATTCCGTTTCAAGGCTGAAAAGACGGGTGACGAGACAGTCCTTTCTCAGATAATAAGGCTGGTACAGCAGGCGCAGGGGAGCAAGGCCCCTGTACAGAAGATAGTTGACAAGGTCGCTTCAGTATTCGTGCCAGCCATTATAACAATTTCAATAGCGGTTTTCTTTATATGGCTCATTGCAGATTCATCACATGTAGTGCATGGTATTCTTGCAATGGTTACAGTGTTGATCATAGCATGTCCATGTGCCTTGGGGCTGGCAACCCCGACTGCAATAATCGTAGGAATCGGCAAGGGGGCTTCTGAAGGCATTCTTATAAAGGATGCCGTAAGTCTGGAGGTGGCGCGTAAGGTCGATTCGGTGATTCTTGACAAGACAGGTACGGTTACCGAAGGCAAACCAAAGGTAGTACGGGAGTTCTGGCCTTGTGGAAAAGAGAGTGCCACGGTTCTGTATGCACTGGAGCGCTTGTCTGAACATCCGGTGGCGACAGCAGTGGCAGAGGCTCTGAAAGGCAGTGTGCCTGATGCCGGATGTGAGGCTGTCGGGCAGTTTGAAAACATCCCCGGCAAGGGAGTCAGAGGTTATGTGGGCGGGGCTCTCTAT
>JADINB010000023.1 GCA_017694275.1 Candidatus Egerieousia excrementavium
GGCCGGAAGCTGAATGTAAAGCCCGGTGGGCACAAGCACCCTCTTAAGGGGAGCGATTACAACCGGCTCTTCAATATCGGCCTTCAAATCCACTCCCGCAGAGAGCGAAGTTGCATACGAAGGCAATTCAAAGCCAGACTTGTTTACAATCTTTATCTTCATAAGGTTTATTTTAAACTTCGTTTACAATCACGCTGCGTCTCGGCATTGTCTGAACAAGTTCCGCCACTGCTCTCGGCTTGCAGTTTATTTTAATTCTTCAGCATTGCCGACAGTTCTTCTGCCGTGATTGTCTTCATTACTGGAAGCCCGGACGGAGAGTATGAACTCTCCTTGCAGGCAAAGATACTCTCTACGATTGATACGGCTTCGTCGTGAGGTATGTTTTTCTTGTCATATTTTATATTCTTTACCATGCCGAGGGCTATTTTCTCTCTGTAATCTGCAAGAGAGCGCTCCTGGCTGTCGTGAGTCTCGAATCCGGCAATCATCGTTTCAACACTTTCGGCTATGTCTATCTGTTCGTTTGCAAAGGCGGCCGGAATACCTGAAACAATTACGCAGTTTTTGCCGAATGGCCTTATGTCGAACCCAAACTGTTTGATCTTCTCCTGCACCTGGGTGAAAAGGGCGAATGCTGCACTGTCAAGCTCGACGGTCTGTGGAAATAGATTCTCCTGAATTGCGGGTCTGGCCTCGTGCAGGGCATTGAGGTATCTTTCATACAGGATTCTTTCCTTGGCGCGTAATGCATCTATGAGCAGCACGCCTGATTTTGCAGGTGTAAGCAGATAACGGCCCTGAATCTGCAGGATTTCTCTCTGTCCTGTTTCGTGCCGCTCCTCGAAAAGCAACTTCCCCTCTCCGGTAAGGTCATAGCCGTTCCGTCTCCCTTCTTCACGGGGCTGTGTCTGCATTCCGCCGCTGTCAAGGTCTCTGAAAGGATTGAACAGAGGATCAAAATTTATCTTAGGCTGCCTTATGCTTGTATAATCCAGCGGAGTGGCAGGAATCTCAGGCGCCCCTTCCATGTCGAAGTCTATTGCGGGAGCCAGTGCATTGCCTCCAATCGCTTCCTTTACCGTTGCCAGAAGAATCTCGAAGATTACAGAATCGTCTTCAAATTTTATCTCTGTCTTGGTTGGATGGATATTCACGTCCATGTTGGAGGGTTCTATCTCCAGAAAGATGAAATACGATGGAGTGTAACCCTGCGGGATGAGATTTGCATAGGCCTTGATAACAGATTTGTGCAGCATGGGACTTTTGAAGAACCGTCCGTTTACAAAAAAATACTGGTTGTTCTGAACCTTCTTTGCAAGTTCAGGCCTGCCGACAAACCCGGATATGCCGACAACATTTGTCTCTGCGTTTATGCTGATAAGGTCTTTTGCAATGTTCTTGCCTTCAATCTGCAGCAGCCTCTGCTTTACATTGGATGCCGCACCCAGGTGGAATATCTGTTTTGAGTTGTGTATGAATTTGAATTCCATGCCGGGCTTTGGTATGGCTATTCTCGTGAATTCCGCAAGAATCTGCCTGTATTCCACATTGTCTGATTTGAGAAATTTCCTTCTTGCCGGCAGGTTGTAGAATATGTTCCTGACAGCGAAGTTGGAGCCTTGCGGAGTGCTTATGCTCTCTTTTGATTTTATTTCATTTTCGGCAATGTGTATCTCTATGCCTGTCTGTTTTCCTGCTTTTCTGGTCTTTAGAGTTACATCTGCGCACGAAGCGATAGAGGCCAGGGCTTCGCCCCTGAATCCATATGTGGTGATACCGTAAATGTCTTCTGCTTTTTCAATTTTGGAGGTCGCGTGTCTTTCAAAGCAGAGCACAGCCTCATCTTCATCCATTCCGCATCCGTTGTCTATGACCTGGACAAGTGTGCGTCCGCTGTCGTTTACAACCAGGGTTATCTGCGTTGCTCCTGCATCGACAGCATTTTCCATCAGTTCCTTTACCACAGAAGAGGGGCGCTGTATGACCTCGCCTGCCGCTATCAGATTTGCTATGTTTGCTGGAAGTACTTTAATCATCAGTTGAAAAACAGCGATATACCGTCTGTAAAATAGATAAGTGCTATGACAATGATGATAATGGCTACTATGGATATGAATCTTGTGAGCCTGCTTGCACCGCGGCTTCTTCTGGACTCGTACCTGATGTTTTTAAACCCCTTCCTTATGGTTTCCCCCGGGACGTACTCGCCCCTTGCACGCTTCTCTGCGTTTTCAATCTTCTCCTTTATGGCCTCTTTGCGCTCGTCGTAGTAGATGGGCTGATAGTTGAAAACCCTGTGGGCCGGAGTTTTAAAGAAAAAAAATCCCATTGCCGTAAATTTTATGTCAGTTTACAAAGATAGCGCAAAAATTGTACCTTTGCAATGATTAAAAGCAGTGTCATGGAGTTCAGGACAGGAAACGGTTACGATGTGCATCTTCTGGCAGACGGTCTTCCATTTTTTCTTGGAGGAATAAGAGTCGAACATACAAAAGGCTGTGTGGCCCATTCAGACGGAGATACTCTTATTCATGCCCTGTGTGATGCCTTGCTCGGAGCTCTGGCGCTTGGAGATATCGGCAAGCATTTTCCCGACACTTCAGATGAATTCAAGGGAATCGACAGTAAAATTCTTCTGAAGAAGAGTTATTCCTTGGTAAAAAAGGAAGGATACAGGCTGGTAAATGCAGATTGTACAATTTTATTGCAAAAGCCAAAGATTGCGGCCTATATAAATTCCATGAGAAGGATTCTTTCTGAAATTCTGGAAGTTACGCCAGATAGAATTTCAGTGAAAGCTACAACAACAGAGGGCGCAGGCTTTATAGGAAGAGAAGAAGCTGTTGCAGTTTATGCAACAGTTTTGGTAGAAAAAAAATAAATTTATACCTTTGTCCCCGCAAAAGTTCTGAGATATGGTGTAATGGTAGCACAAGAGATTCTGGCTCTCTTGGTTCGGGTTCGAGTCCTGATATCTCAACAAATTTCTTGTACGTTGTACAAGGCGCGGTAGCTCAGCTGGTTAGAGCGCATG
>JADINB010000024.1 GCA_017694275.1 Candidatus Egerieousia excrementavium
TATTGAAGCTCCCGCTATTTAAAAATTTATCTATATCATCCTCGCATATAGACGCATTTATGGATAGCCTTATACGCGAAGTGCC
The DNA here is from genome assembly GCA_017694275.1 of Candidatus Egerieousia excrementavium. Taxonomy (GTDB): domain Bacteria; phylum Bacteroidota; class Bacteroidia; order Bacteroidales; family UBA932; genus Egerieousia; species Egerieousia excrementavium. The sequence continues at coordinate 86 of JADINB010000024.1, forward strand.
CTCCGGAACCGTAGGCGGCCGGAGAGGCAAAAGATAGAATCCATCCTTGCGGAAAAGTTCCGCATATTCCAGAGCCTTGGAACTTTCACCTGTAATTAACGGTATGATATGGCTTTGCGACGGTGAGGCACAACCTTTTTTTGCCATACTCTCTCTGACTTTGCATGAAATTGCCGCTATTCTGCGGCGTTCTGCACTCATATCCGCCGCCAGTTTCATGGTATAGAGGCTCCATTCCATCTGCAGAGGAGGCAGGGCAGTCGTAAAAATCAGTGTTCTTGCATGATTCACGAAAAATTCCCTGGCTTTTCCGCTGCATATTACGAATGCTCCCTGCGAAGCATATGCTTTTCCCATTGTTCCGCATAAGAAATCTATACCATCTATACAGTTTTGCTCTTCTGCAATACCGAGCCCGCCTTTTCCTCTGATTCCTACCGCATGTGCTTCATCTACATATAGGAGAAGATTTTTAAACTCATGCTTCAGTTCGACAAGAGATGCCAGGGGAGCTATATCTCCATCCATGCTGAATATGCTCTCGGTTACAAGGAGTACCTGTTCATATTGCCTATAATGCTTCTTCAAAAGGGCTACGATATGATTGTAATCCCGATGCCGATAACGTATAAAATCTGCATGGCTCAGGCGCATACCGTCGATAATGCTTGCATGTACGAGTCTGTCGGCCAATATCAGTGTCCTGCCGGCACTGCATATTGCAGGCAGCAGACCGCTGTTCATATGATAGCCGCTCGAAAAAATAAGAGCCGCCTCGGCGCAGTAACGCTCGGCAAGGAAATCTTCCGCTTCATCATATATCCTGTAATTGCCTGTCAGCAGTCTGGAGGATCCTGAACCGAAAACAAAGGAACCGTATGACTTTTCTTTGCAGAACATGGCGCTCTTTTCTTTGTCGGAGGCTATGCCCAAATAGTCATTGGAAGAGAGGTTCAGCATTTTTCCGCCATCTCTGATTATCCATTTGCCATCATGGGAAATGGTAGGCAGAATACGCAAATTCCTTTCCGATGATAATTTGTCCAGATTCCCGTCTATGCTTTCGTAAAAAAAATTTTTCATTCAGAAACTATTTTTATCAAGGCTGTTGTAAGCTTTCTTAATTCCGTACTGGAAATTATGTATGGAGGCATTATGTAGACCAGTTTGCCGAAGGGGCGCACCCATATTCCCTCCTCCACGAAACGCCGCTGCATTCTTGCCATCTCTACAGGTTCCCGCATTTCGATAACCCCTATGGCACCCAAAACACGCACGTTGGCCACGCTGCCGAATCTGGCGGCAGGGGCAAGTTCCTCTTTCAACTGCAATTCTATGGCTTTTACACGTTCTTGCCATTTTTCCTTGAACAGGAGGTCTATTGAGGCACAGGCCACGGCACAGGCAAGAGGATTGCCCATGAATGTGGGGCCATGCATGAATGCTCCCGGAGGATTTGCGGAAATGGTATCTGCTACTTCTTCAGACGAGAGAACTGCAGAGAAAGTCATGTAACCTCCGGTAAGGGCTTTGCCGATTGTCATTATGTCGGGAACAATCCCGGCATGCTCCCATGCAAAGAGTTTTCCCGTACGGCCGAATCCGGTAGCTATTTCATCGAAAACAAGCAGCATGTCATACTTTTTGCATAGTCTTTCCGCCTCGATAAGATATTGGGGATGGTAGAACCTCATTCCACCGGCTCCCTGCACTACAGGCTCCAGGATAAGGGCGGCCAGCTTGTCGTGATGCTCTCTTATGATATCTTCAAGGGGCAGAATATCTTCAGGCATCCATTCCCCTGCAAATTCAGACTGTGGGGCAGCAGCAAAGAACCTTGCCGGCAATGCCGGGCCGAAAATAGAATGCATCCCTGTGACAGGGTCGCATACAGACATTGCGTTCCATGTGTCGCCATGATAACCGGAACGTATGGTTACAAAATTGTTTTTATGCGGTCTGCCCTTGCCGAACTGATACTGCACTGCCATTTTCATTGCCGCCTCTACTGCTACCGAACCGCTGTCGGCGTAGAATATTCTGTTCAGTTTTTCCGGAAGGATCGACAGCAGCCTCTTGCCCAGTTCTATTGCCGGGTCGTGTGTCAGCCCGCCGAACATGACATGGGAAACTCTTTTCAACTGATTCTCCACAGCCGCATTAAGATAGGGATGGTTATAACCGTGGACGGCGCACCACCACGAAGACATGCCGTCTATGAGAGAAGTACCGTCTTCCAACGTTATCACCGCACCTTTGGCTGAACGTACCTTGTATGCGGGAAGAGGGTTTGTCATTGATGTGTAGGGATGCCACAGATGCTCCCTGTCAAAACTGTCGAAATTCACATTATAATTCATAGCCTGCCTCCATAAAAGTTTTTTTATCGCTTTCAATGTCTGACCCCAGAGTGGTAAGCATATCACCCACTATGGCCGCGTTTATTCCTGCATGAAGAAGTTTTGCAAGCGTCTCTTTTCCAAGGCGCGCCCTGCCTCCTGCCAGCCGCAGATATGCAGAAGGGTTTATAAGCCTGAAAATGGCTACGGTACGCAGTATCTGCTCATCTGAAATCAGTTCCATGTTTTCAAGAGGTGTTCCCGGTACAGGATGCAGGATATTTATGGGGATTGATTTCACTTCCAGTTTGCGTAATGTCAGAGCCAGTTCTATCCGCTCTCTTTCCCCCTCGCCCATTCCTATGATACCGCCGCTGCATATCTCCATGCCTGCCCTTCTGGCTGCCATAAGTGTCTCGATTTTCTCTTCCTGTGTATGGGTCGTGCAGAGCTTTCCGAAAAATGAAGGCGCACTCTCCAGATTGCAGTGATAGCGTGACGCTCCTGCCTTGCGAAGCCTGACCAGCTGGTTCTGCCCTGCAAGCCCCAGCGAGAGGCAGATGCTTATGCCGGAACATTCAGAAAGTTTCTCAATATAGCCGCATATCTGTTCCACCTCCGCATCTGAAGGACGTCTGCCGCTTGTCACCAGGGAAAAACGGCCAACACCCTTGGTTTCATTATATAGCGCATGTTTTTTTACTGTAGAGTAAGGCAGCAGCGGATAGCTTTCGGCGTTTGTATGAAAGTGCGCAGACTGGGCGCACCATTTGCAATTTTCGCTGCACCTTCCGGATTTTGCGTTTATGATGGAGCACATGTCAAATTTTTTATGGGCGCACCCGAGTGTAACCTTGTGGGCAGCCTTGCACAATTCATCTGTCGGGCAGTTGAGCAGCCACTCTGCAATCTCTCTTTCTGTCAGTTCATTTATTTTCATGATTGTATATGATAAATAGGTAAAATAAAAGGGACCATGTCTTTTCAGACACAATCCCCTTGTAATATGTATCATGCAATACAGAGTCGTCGCAACCCGGCCACTCAAGTTTTCCTTCTCCATGCAGAGAGCATGCAACAACTCTTCCCCAATTCAGGAAAAGGAGAGAAAGCAGTATATTGATAAAAGCATCCGGAAGATTTGGAGGTGCCTTGGACTCTTCTCTATCTGGTTGAAACAGAATATGTCTTGCCTCTCCCCTCTTCACATATTTCTCCACCTTGAAAAGAGATGCTTCCACCACTCCCTTTTTAAGAAAAGAGATGATAACATTGAACCGCATACTTACAAACGCAGCATACTTTTTCCTGCTCCAGCGTTTGAAATATGCAATCCTGACCCTATCTTTGGCAATCTGTTTCATCGAAATGCAAATTTAACATTTCCGGAGAAATTCCATACATCAGGCATGCCTGGGCCGGATCTTTTTCACTACAGTAGAAATACTGTTCCTTATGCTGCCGGAGAGAATCACCGCCGTTACGGCAGAGAGTATGAGAATAATTCCGGCCGCTTCAGACAATGCGAACGGCTCCCCGAACACAAGGACTCCTATGCAAACTGCGGTAAGTGGCTCCAGAGCTCCCAGGACAGAGGTCATTGTACCTCCTATGTTCTGTACCGCAAGCACAAGTGTTATATTTGAGACAACAGTAGGCAATATGGCCAGCAGCATCATGTAAACATACGAACTCAAATCTGGAAGCGGCTCTATACCTCCGTCTGCAACATTTTGTATGGTAATCATAACCGTTGTAAAGAGAAAGACATAAAAGGCCAGTTTCCTGCCGTTCATGGTCCTGAGCCTTGATTTGTTTACACCACATATATATGAGGCATACCCCACAGCCGACAGCAAGACTATAATCAACCCTTTCATTTCAAACTTGAGTGCACCTCCATCGCCAAGCGAGAGTATGGCCACTCCGGCTACGGCAAGCAGAATCGCCACCCATGTAATCCAGTCTGTCTGCTCCTTGAAAATGGAAAACATTATCAGGGAAACCATTAGAGGATAGGTAAAATGGATTGTCGTAGCAATACCTGCCCCCATGTAATTGTATCCCAGCAAAAGAAAAAGTGACGATGCTGTATAGAAAAGCGCCAGCAGAAGAAGCATGGGCAACTCCCGTCTTGGCTTTATCCTGAAACTTTCGCCCTTGAATACAATCATAAGCCCGAGCGCGAGGGTGGCAAAGAGAAACCGGTGAAAAAGAATGCTTTCATACCCCACTCCCTTGTCAAGTACAGGCAGCGTAAAAAGCGGAATGAGCCCGAATGTCATAGAGGTGGCTATTCCGTAGAAATAACCCTTGAAACTGCTTTTCATCTCTCTGATTTTTCGGGGTGCAAATGTACAAACAAGGCTGGCGCAATGCAAGCCAGACTGGTACAAAGAGAGCAAATGAAATAAACGAATATTACGAAAAAATTAAATCTGCAGAGTGTTCTGTAATCAATTTTTTACAATTTTTTAATTCAGGCGTAATGATAAAGAAACATCGAAATTTCACTTTTGCGGCGTGAAAATTTGAAATGATGATGAATAAAAAATTTGTTTCCAAAATTGTTCTTTTCTTCTTTTTTTCTTTTTTGACGGCCGTATCGCTCCATGCCGAACATGTGAAAGGGTATGTAAGGGACGCAGAGACAGGCGAGCCGCTTATAGGGGCGGTTGTAAGACTTGCAACCACCAACCGTGCAGTAACAACAGATGTGAACGGATACTATGAGCTTGACGTGACAGGGATGAAAAACGGCGTTATCGAGTTGTTTTACATTTACTACAAAGATTTTTCATCTGAAGAGATAATTTTCACCGGCAAAGATCAGATGCTCGATTTCAATATGACCCCAGACAATGCACAGCTAGACGAGATTGTTGTCGTGGCAAGGCAGAACAGAGAATTGCAGGGAGTATTGATGAACGAGAGAAAAATTGCTGCGAAAGCTGTCGAAAACATCGGTGCCTCTGAAATGAGTGTCAAGGGATTGTCTAATGTGGCAGAAGCAATGGAGACAATGACAGGCATTTCATTTGCGGAGGCAGGACAGCTTTTTGTAAGAGGTCTGGGCGACAGGTACAGCCTCACGACCCTTAACGGTCTGCCCATAGCCTCCCCCAACCCAGACAACAAACTTATCCCTCTTGATATCTTCCCTTCATCTGTAATAGGAAGTATATCTGTTACAAAGGTATACGATGCATCAAGCTTTGCCGATTATTCCGGTGCAAGGATAGACATTGTTACAAAGGAGAATGTGGAAGAGAGTTTTCTGGACATTTCCTTGGACCTTTCCGGCAACACCAATACCACATTCGGTGATTTCCTTACCAACAACAGGAAATACAGCATGTTCAGGGACAACAACATTGCTCCAGGCATAAAGGATATGAGCAACAGTGAGTTCGACGACTATATCCTGCACAATGACCCCTTCGGAAGTACGTTTGCAGTGGGAAAGCGCACAGCCTTGCCTGCCTTATCCGGCACGATTTCAGGAGGCACTTCGTTAAAAATCAGAGACAACAAACTCAATCTCCTGGCATCGTTCGGAATAAGCAATGACTATCAGACTATCAAAGACGGATATATAGCAAACCTGACAGCCCAGGGCACCACGCTGAATGAATTCTACTACGACAGTTACAACCGCATGCTGAACATCTCCGGCCTGTTCAATGCGACATACATGTATGGCGATGGCGACAAGATAAGCTACAACATGACCTACGCCAGGAACTCAAACGATGAATACAAGCTCAGGAGGGGGTTTGACTCCGAAGGGGTAAACCTGATAGGAAGCAACGGCGTAGCACATACATATATGCTCTTCAACAACCAGATAGCCGGACACCATCACTTTTCGGATTCCTGGGAACTGAAATGGGACGGCTCATATACCATGACCAAAAGCAACGAGCCAGACAGGAAACAGGTCATGTACAGAGACAATGGAGACGAAAGGCCCACACTCTTCAAGCTTAACAGGCAGGAGACAATGCGCTACTTCGGAGAGTTGGGTGAAGATGAATATATAGCCAACGCCTCGGCCCTCTACAAATTCGGAGAGAAGAACAGGCTGAGATTCGGAGCCACATACAAGAACAAGTCACGAGACTATTCATCTGTCCGCTTCTATTACAATCTTACAGGCATCAATCCTGTGATAGATGATATTTTCAACCCCGATTTTCTTGAACACAGCTCAATAGAATCCGGCCAGATAACAATATCGAGAGACCTGCAGCCAAAAAACAACTATTACGCCAAACAGGATGTCGTTGCAGGTTTCGCCGACATAGAATACTATCCGGTGAGCTTCCTGATGCTGAGCCTTGGTGCGAGATACGAGTATTCAAGACAAAGCGTAGAGTATTGGGACGATGCATCCATAAGAAGAGAATCTGAACTTAACAGCGGCGATATTTTCCCGGCACTGAACATTAGGTACAATTTCAAAAAGAACCATGCGCTGAGATTTGCGGCATCCATGACGGTTACCCGCCCTTCATTCATAGAGATGGCTCCCTTCCTCTACAAGGAGTCATATGGCAGCGCGGAAATAAGAGGTAACGAGAATATAAAAAACGGATACAACTTCAACATTGACTTAAAGTACGAATACTTTTCAGACAACAACAGAGACATGTTCTCTGCAGGTATCTATTACAAGTTCCTCAAAGATCCCATTGAAAGGATACAGCAATCGTCTGGAGGTTCTGTAGTCTACTCTTTCAGAAATGCCGAACAGGGCATGGCGGCCGGATTCGAAGCCGAATTCAAGAAGAGCCTCACACAAGACTTGCATGCAGGTGCTAACGTATCACTCATGTACACAGACGTGAAGCTCCTCTCCAACGGAGGTGTCTATACAGACGACAGAAGGGCTCTTCAGGGAGCATCGCCCTACCTTGGAAATGCCTTCATAACATATGCTCCTGAATTCAAGAATGGTTCGTCGCTCTCCATTTCGCTGCTTTACAACCTGCAAGGTCCGAGAATTCACACGGTTGGCATATACGGCCTTGGCAATGTAAATCAGAAAGCCTTTCATGCGCTAGATTTCAACATGATATATGAAATAGACAAAAACTGGAACATCTCGCTTGCACTGGACAACCTGCTGGATTCCAAGATGCGCTTCGTGCAGGATGTAAAGAGCATCTCCCAAAAAATCGAGACCGAATCCTACAGATACGGCAGAGGGATAAGCATTGGAGTAAGTTACGGATTTTAGACAAATTGAAACAACCCATAGTTTAACACTAATCAATTAAAAACGTATGAACAAGAAATTTTACTTGGTGGCACTCGCTTTTTCAGCAATGACAATGTTCACCGCCTGTGACAAAAATGACAACAAGGATGACGACACGCCTGAGGATTACAACCTTATAGGTGAGCTTACCGAAAACAGGACCCTCAGTGCAGGCCAGAAATACACTCTAAGCGGTGGATTTCACGTAAAAAGCGGTGTTACCCTTACAATCGAGGAAGGAGTGACAATAGAAGCCGTAAATGACAACATAGTGGATTACATTCTTGTAGAACAGGGTGCGAAGATAGATGCACAGGGAAGTGCAGAGGCTCCCATAATCATGACTTCACAGAAAAAAGAGGCAGGAGCATGGGGCGGCCTTCATATTTGCGGAATGGCTCCCATAAATGTCCAGGGTGCAACCTCGGTTTCTGAGGTGGGCGACGCTGCCTACGGCGGAAGTGACGAGGCAGACAACTCAGGTATTCTCAGATACATTAGAATAGAATATGCCGGCTATACCTTCTCTGAGGAAAAGGAAGCAAATGGTTTTACCTTCTATGGTGTAGGTAACGGTACAACAGTAGACCACCTTCAGGCATACATGGGTTCAGACGACGGTTTCGAGTGGTTCGGCGGTACTGTAAACGTAAAATACCTTGTATCCACGAACAATACCGATGATTCATTCGACTGGACAGAAGGATGGCGTGGAAAGGCACAGTTCCTTGTAGCACAACAGCTCTCAGATGAGTGTGACTGCCTTGTCGAGGCAGACAATAACAGCAAGAACGCAGAATTGAGTCCCGTTTCCTGCCCTGTACTCTCAAATGTCACCCTCATAGGTAATGACAATGCAGACAACAACAAGGGTATCCGTCTGCGCGCAGGTACCTATGCAAAGATATACAACACTATAGTCACAGGCAAGGCAAACTGTGTAAATGTCGAGACTCCCGAGACTTCCGGTTCGCTTTCAGACGGAAACTCTACATTGCAGTACCTGGTACTTTCAGACGATATCAATGTTGACGAGGGTCCGTATACAAAAGAGATGTTCCTTGCAGACGGCACAAACAAAGTTAACCAGTCTGTATCTCTCTCTGGTATTATAGGAACCGTAGATGGCGGCTGCAACGCATCATCTATAGACAGTTTCTTTGACGATGTCACGTTCATAGGCGCAATCGAATCTGACAATGACTGGACCTCAGGTTGGACAAGATAATCTTTATCAGCAGTCAATAATAACAGTTCCGGTGTTACGGGCGGTCGGAAGAGCGCCCGTAACTTTTTTTTGCTAACTTGCAGTCTGATTTCAAACAAAGTCCAAACCTGTTTTATTATATATGAAAAAACTGATAGTTGTAGATGCGTGCATGCATGAGGGTTCCCGCACGAGAAAAATAATGGAACCGGTAGTAGCGGAACTGTCGAAAAGATATTCCGTTGAAAAGATTGTGCTTGAAGCGGACTCCTACCCTGTCGTGGGAAAAAAGATACTTGAGGAGCGTTCATCCGGCTATGTCCCTCCCGGAATTGTGGAAACAGCCAGAAAAATAGCGATGGCAGACCGGCTGGTTATTGCCGCCCCGTTCTGGGACATGAGTTACCCTTCGGCCCTGAAGGTCTTTTTCGAGAACATGTCACTCTTCAATATTACATTCGCAAATACAGGAAAAGAGTTTACAGGACTCTGCAGATGCGAGAAGGTGCTCTACATTACAACACGCGGCATGAACATAAAGACCGGAGAGGCCCTCGAACAGGCGACTCCCTACATAAGGGCGCTCTCTCACCTGTGGGGCCTGGGCGAACTTACCGTCTTGGCCGAAGAGAACATGGATTACAGCACGCCTGAAGAGATAGAGGCCAAGATAAGGGATGGAATAGAGAAAGGCATCCAAATCGCGCACAATTTTTAATTTTGACAACCATACAGTTATAGCAAGGCAGGCTCCGCAAACAGAACAGAATTGAAAACGGGGTCTGCTTTTTGCATATTACCGGGCGTGTACCTTTTTTGTTAAATACTATAATCCTAAACCTCGAATTATTAATTTTTTATTAACCAACTAACTAAAAGGATTATAAGATGAGACAATTGAAGTTCTTGATGATTGCCCTTCTTTCTGGGGCCGCTGCTTTAGGTTTTACCTCTTGCAGCAACAATGACAATCCAAATTACGGAATCTGGTATGCAAATGCCCTGGTTACGGTAAAGCCCAATGCAGACAATTCTGACTTCTACATGCAGCTGGATGAAAACACAACAGTCAAGGCATTGAATCTGAAACAATCTCCGTTCGGAACAAAAGAAGTCAGGGCGCTTGCCAACATCAGCTATTCAGACGCAGATGCGGGAGAATATGACAAGGCTGTATATGTCAACTGGATAGACAGCATTCTTACAAAAAACACTGCACCCGATCTGGGAACGGAAAACGTCAATGCCTATGGCAATGACCCGGTAGAGATAGTGAACGATTGGGTTACCATTGCCGAAGACGGATACCTTACGTTAAGATTCAGAAGCAAGTGGGATCCATATCTGGGAAAGAGCCACCTTGTAAATCTCGTTGCATCTTCAGACCCGGACAACCCGTACGAGATAACCTTCTACCATAATGCCTTTGGCGATGTCGACGGCATATTCAGCGACGGCATAGTAGCCTTCAGCCTTGCACAGTTGCCAGACACGCAGGGAGAGACGGTAGACCTTACCCTTAAATGGAACTCTTACAGCGGAGAAAAAAGCGCAACGTTCAAATATTGCTCAAGAGAGAGCGGCGAGAACGAAGTTTCGTCTATGACTGACGGACTCGAAATCGAATCCGAAAGATTTGCGGATATGCTCGAATAACGGTATATTTGTAGAAACTGTAAGAAATCTAACGCAGATAGTGGGTATATGAATATTCTATCGCTGAATTTGCCAATCACAGATCCTACTTGGATATTTTTCATCGTACTCATTATCATACTTTTCTCCCCTATGATATTGGGAAAGTTGAGAATTCCCCATATCATAGGGATGATTTTTGCCGGAATAATCATTGGAGAGCACGGCTTCAACATTCTTGAAAGAGACAGCAGTTTTGAACTCTTCGGCAAGGTGGGGCTTTATTACATAATGTTCCTCGCAGGGCTGGAGATGGATCTCGACGACTTCAAGAAAAACAGCACCAAGGGAATTGTCTTTGGCCTGCTCACATTTGTCATTCCAATGCTGCTTGGCATATGGAGCAGCATGGAACTGCTTGGATTCGGAGTGACCACATCTGTGCTTCTGGCCAGCATGTACGCCTCACACACTCTTATAGCCTACCCTATCATAAGCCGCTACGGCCTTTCAAAACTCAGAAGTGTAAATATCACGGTCGGTGGCACGGCCATAACCGTGGCCCTTGCACTTGTCGTGCTTGCAGTCATAAGCGGCATGTACAAGGGAAATGCCGGAAACTTTTTCTGGCTTGTGCTCACAGGCAAGGTTGTGGTGGCCACCCTGGCCATAGTCTACACATTCCCGATAATCGCCAGATGGTTTTTCAAGAAGTACTCCGACAGCATAATGCAGTTCGTCTTTGTTCTGGCCATGGTATTTCTGGGTGCGGGGCTTATGGAGCTTGCAGGAATGGAGGCTGTTCTCGGCGCATTCCTGGCCGGTCTTGTGCTCAACAGGCTGGTTCCGCATGTATCTCCGCTGATGAACAGGCTTGAGTTTGTCGGAAACGCCCTGTTCATCCCCTATTTTCTGATAGGTGTGGGCATGATAATAGATGTAAACGCGCTGCTCCAGGGTGGCACGGCCCTTAAGGTTGCAATAGTCATGACCGTTGTGGCCACACTCAGCAAATGGCTGGCCGCCTTTGCAACCCAGAAGATATACCGCATGAAGTCCAATGAACGCAGCATGATGTTCGGCCTGAGTAACGCACAGGCTGCCGCAACGCTTGCAGCCGTTCTCATAGGTCACGAAATAATAATGGAAAACGGAGAGCGGCTTCTGAACGACGACGTGCTGAACGGAACAGTGGTAATGATTCTGTTTACCTGTATCATAAGTTCTCTGGCCACGGAACGTTCGGCCCACAAGTTTGCTACCGAAGAAGATATGCAGCCAGACCGCAAGGATGAAGAAGACCAGCGTATCATGTTGCCTATTGCAAACCCTGAGACCATAGAGAATCTTGTAAATCTTGCCCTTATGGTCAGAGACAAGAAATATGGAAATCCTATTTATGCACTTTCTGTAATAAACGACAGTTCTGAAGCCGCAAACGGGCAGCTTATAGGCGAACGCAATCTTGAACGGGCTGCCGGCATTGCGGCAAGCGCAGACGTGCCGGTAAAGATGATAAGCCGCTTCGACGTAAATATCGCTTCAGGAATAATACATACCGTAAAAGAACAGAATATCACAAATGTGATAATAGGCCTTCACTACAAGGCCGGCATAATAGATTCGTTTTTCGGGAATCTGACAGAAAGCCTGCTCAAGGGAACCTTGAGGGAGGTTGCCATTGCCAGGCTCAAGACACCTGTCAACACAATAAAGAAAATGCATATCCTTGTACCTCCAAAGGCAGAATATGCCACCGGATTCCGCAAATGGATAAAACACCTGGCTGCAATAGCATCGCAGGCTGCATGCAGGATGCTCTTTACAGGAGATGAAAAGAGCCTGGAACGTATCAAAAACGTAATAGAAGAGTTAGGCATGTCTGCACTTGCATCATACCGGAGTGTATCGCGCGAGTGGAACGATTTCGAATCTCTAGGGAAAGAGGTGCAACGCAACGACATGTTTGTCCTTATAAGTGCAAGGCGCGGCTCCATTTCATACGACCCTTCATTCGAGAGGTTTCCCGTACAGCTGTCGA
>JADINB010000025.1 GCA_017694275.1 Candidatus Egerieousia excrementavium
CATGACACAAACATAATTGACCAGGTGCTGAAGATAACCTCTCCGGCACAGGTGCTTTTCAGTTGTGAGAATCCAGACATAGTTACAATAGGCGAGGATGTGGACAAGGCTTATCTTAAGGATATTTCTACACTTTTCCTCTCGCCTGAATCGGTAAAGCGCCATCAGGATTTGAAGATTGTATATACACCTCTGCACGGAACTGGTGTGAAGCTTGTTCCCGAAGCGCTGGAGATGATAGGTTTCAGGAATATCTACAAGGTTGAGGAGCAGTGCGTGAACGACGGCAATTTCCCTACCGTGAAATCGCCCAATCCCGAGGAGAGTTCTGCTTTGGAGATGGCTGTAGCTCTGGCGGAAGAGAAGGGCGCGGATATTGTCATGGCTACCGACCCCGATGCAGACAGGCTCGGCATTGCGGTAAGAGACAATGAAAACAGGATAGTGCTTCTGAACGGCAACCAGACAGCCACTCTTCTTACATATTATCTGCTGAGAAGGTGGAAAGACCTGGGAAAACTCAATGAGAACACATATATGGTAAAGACCATAGTTACTACGGAGTTGCTGGCAGTAATGGCTAAACGGTTCGGAGTAAAGATGTATAATGTATTGACCGGGTTCAAGTATATCGCGCAGGTGATACGTGAGAACGAAGGCAAGGGAACGTTCATAGGCGGAGGCGAGGAAAGTTATGGCTACAATGCCGGCGAGTTTGTGCGTGACAAGGATGCGGTAGTGGCAAGCTGCCTTGTTGCAGAGTGTGCGGCATGGGCGGCCGACAGCGGAAAGACACTTTATGCCCTGTTGCAGGATATATACAAGGAGTTCGGATATTACAAGGAGGCCCTGGTTTCCGTTACAAAACAGGGGAAATCAGGTCTGGAAGAGATACAGAACATAATGAAGCGCTACAGGGAGACACCTCCCTCAGAGGTGGCAGGCTCAAAGGTCGTAAAGATAATAGATTACAACAAGCCTGAGGAGACAGGATTGCCCAAATCAAACGTGCTGCAGTTTTACGGCGAGGACGGGACAGTGGTATCGATACGCCCCTCGGGAACCGAACCCAAAATAAAATTCTATTTCGGCGTATGCTGTGGCAATGAAGATTTGAAGATATCTAAGTTAAAGGAGCAGTTCAGTAAGTAAAGTTGAAAGCGAGAATGAAGAGAGTATTCTTGGCGTTATTTCTAATGCCTTTCATTTTTTGTGTGCCCGACGGAATGGCCTCAGACAAAATTTCTGAAAAAATCATAGAGCGTAAAGTGGATTCCGTTTTAAGCAAACTCTCCACACGAGAGAAAATCGCGCAGATTATGATTGTAGACCTCTGGTCTGGTGACAGTCCCGCACGCAAGAAGATTCAGGACAGACTTGTGCGCAAGGAGAAGATAGGCGGAATAATAATTATGGACGATGCGCTCAATCCTGCGGTAGATAGAGTGAACCAACTTCACAGAATGGCCGAAATCCCGCTTCTTGTAACGATAGACGGCGAATGGGGCGCATCGATGCGTTATCCTGAACTTCATGCCTTCCCGCGCCAGATGCAGCTTGGGGCCCTTGCCGACGAGTCTCTCATATATGAGATGGGATATGCAATAGGAAAGGAGTGCCGCAACCTGAATATCCATGTAAACTTCGCCCCGGATGTAGACATAAACAACAATGCCGACAATCCTGTCATAAACAGCCGTTCGTTTGGTGAAAACAAGGATATTGTAGCCCGTTACGGGGCCGCATACATGGAAGGAATGCGCGATGCCGGCGTATGCGGTTCGGCAAAACATTTTCCAGGCCACGGAGATACAAATGCAGATTCTCACAAGACCCTGCCCGTGCTTCCGTTTTCACGCGAAAGGCTGGACTCTCTTGAACTCTATCCGTTCAGATATTTGATAGACAAGAATGTGGGAATGGTAATGGTGGGCCATCTCGAAGTGCCGGTTCTGGATTCGAGCGGAACGCCTGCCTCGATATCCCGTCCTATAATTACAGGTGTATTGAAAGAACAGTTGGGATACGACGGTATTGTCATAACCGATGCACTGAACATGAACGGTGTTTCAAACAGAATGGAAAAGAAGTTCGTGCCGCTTGAGGCCTTCAAGGCAGGAGTGGATATTCTCCTGATGCCTGAAGACGTGGAGGCTTCCATAACCGAGATAGAAAAAGCAGTAAGGCGGGGTGACGTGTCTATGGCAGATTTGAATGAAAAGGTAAGGAAGATGCTGCGGCTCAAGGTTGAGGCAGGTTTGTTCGATGCCGGTTACAATCCTGTGCTTGATACTGTCGGCCTTACTGAAAGGGTGGTCAAGGATTCCAACAGGCTTCTGATTGAAAAGCTGGCAAAGAATTCCATTACCGTTTTATGCAACGAGAAGCTTTCCGCACCTTTTGAAGATGAGTTTGCATTGCCTGTCGGAAATCTCGACGGCAAGAAGATAGGTGTTCTGGCTTTGGGCAGGCGCAACAGCGATGTGTTCGCCAATACTGTTTCAAGGTACGCAAAGGTGGATACGGTTTCGCTCGAGATGAAAGGGCTGACTGTAGAAAAACTCAAAGAAGCCAGAGAGCGGCTTGCAGGCTGCAACCTGGTAATCACTCTCTTCAACGAGACCGACCAGCGCCCTAACAGAAATTTCGGCATTGTGGATTCTCTTTACGGCTATATTGTCGACTGGGCTGCGGAAACGGATATGATTGCCGCCTATATGGGTTCTCCCTATGCCATAGCCAAGATAAAAGGACATGAGAATTTCAAGGGATATGTAGTTGGGTATACCAACAGCCCTTCAAACAGCGATGCCGTAGCCCAGGTTATATTCGGAGGTGTGGCTGCCCGCGGTGTGCTTCCTGTCAAAGTTCTGGATTATGGGCAGGGATACTCCGTCAAACTGGAAAAGACAAGGCTCGAGCAGCGCAGAGTGCATGATGCCGGGTTTGAATTGAAAAACGGCGTTGTTTGCGGAGAATACATGACAAAGGCCGGAGAGCGGATTGCTTACGATACTCCGGTCGAGCTGGATTTCAGCGCTACTCTTCTGACCTATATCCCTGCTGTGGCAAAACTGCTCGACGAGGGCTGCTTCAAGACCACGACCATGCTCAAGCATATTATAAAACCCGATAATTGCGGGCACGGCGCCATTCTCCTGAGCGATTTGCTGATGCAGCGTTCGGGATTGCCCGACGTGGAGGCCGGCGCTTCGGCCGATGTAATAGAGAATCTGCAGAAAGATTCCATTCCCCAGTTGCAGTACAGCGATGCCAACATCTACTATCTGAGCAAGGTTGTACTTTCGCACATCCCGGAAGAGGAATTGAAAGAGGAGTTGAGCGGCTTTTACGCTTCGCTCGGCATGTATTCTACATCATTCAGTTTTACTGACGGCTACAAGGTGAAGGTTACGACGACCCCCGATGATCTGGCGAAATTCCTGGGGATGCTCCGGAACGGCGGAACTTATGGAGGAGTGAAGTATCTGTCTGCTGAAACGGCCCGTTTTGTAAATATGCTCGTCACATACTACAATACAAACTCCAATGGCTTTTCTATCATGAAC
>JADINB010000026.1 GCA_017694275.1 Candidatus Egerieousia excrementavium
CCCCTTAAGCGTGGCATTCTGCGCTCCGGTCATAGAGGCGCGTGCCTGGGCAAGTTTCAACAGCCACCTCACCATAAGGGTCGTGGTACGGTGATGTCCGGTCCCGAAAGCCATCTTGGGGTCTATTGTAATGTTATATTCTGTCTTGGGCAGATTTTTGTGAAAACTTGCCTTGACCGTACATTTCCCGGCTATTACCACAGGCTTGAACTCCGACTCCCATTTTCTGTTCCAGTTCTCCTCCCTGAGGGGATTTACAGAGACAGAGAGGGAAAGTTCCGGATTGTTGTCGAAAAAACTCAAAAGACAGCGCAGCCGCTGCTGCGAAAAGAGCTCACGTCTGATATAGCATTTGAGGCAGGGTGCCTGTATTGCAAAACTTTCAAACCCGGCCTCTTCTATCATGGCCATCACAATTTCCGCATTATTCTCCGAAAACGGGGCAATCTCTATGCATACTTCCAGATAATTGATTTCAGACATATTATACAAATTCACCTATTTCCTTGATTGTTATAAGATTGTTGGCAACGGCATATATTGTAAGGCCGGCCACGCTGTGTATTTTAAGTTTCCTTGCAATATTGCGCCTGTGGGTTATTACTGTGTGGATAGAGATATAAAGCCTGTCGGCAATCTCCTTGTTTGTATATCCCCTGGCAACCTCTGCCAGAATATCCTTTTCCCTTATGCTCAAAGTCTGGTCCTGATCATTTTCATCCTTCTCTTCCGCCTCCGCAAAATCTTTGCCATCCCCATCCTTTTCCAGTACCGGAGGAATCTTGCAGTCAGGATTTTCCAGTTTCATGACAGCCGGTACAAAGATATAGTCCTCGATTTTGCAGTGCGATTCCAGCTCTTTCTCGCACTGCATGATGTCATACAGGGCCAGGTTTATGAGATTGCTGCTCTCACGCGCAGGAAAATATTTTATTATCAAATCTTTGAGTTCATGAAGAGTATCGCTCACCTGACTATGTTTCTTCGAGAAGGATGCAATTCTGAACCGTTGCTCCCTGACTCCGTTTATCAAAGCCTCCACAAAGGGAAAGACCTCGCATTCTTCATACATCATGTGCTGCTTTACATGCCTTGTATAATCTTCGAAGAATTTCATTATCAGCCTTGAAATCTCATGGTCATAACACCCGATGGCGGCCGAGAGCCTCTGCTTTATGTTAGGCAGTGAGAAGTCCAGAAAATAGATATGGGCCTGCTTGAGAAAGAAAAGCAGCGTAGGAACCGACAGGCTGCCGCACTCCTCGTCGGAAACAGGGGCTGAACCGCCCTCCGAGACAAAATTAACCACGGAAATAAAAGTAGGCCCGTCTACCCCCTGCGACCCGCACACCTGCTCCACGGTAGAATCGCCGAACCCCAGCTTCATGCCGAAACGGCTCATTATCTGCAAAATAGACGGACTCTCAGAAATTATATCCGCCATTTTGTCGGTAATTTTGAAATGCATGACCTTTTCCATCTTCCTTACCCCCTTTCCAAAAGTTAAAGCCGTCTTTAACCTTCCAGTTACGACGGCTTTACTCTACAATAAACAATAACAAACACACCAATCTTTCTACAACTAATTAATGGCTTACAAACAGAATAATGGCAAACTACCGCTCCGCCACTTCTACCATCTGTTTGCTGTTGCAAAGGTAAGGGGGCTTTGATATTGCTGCAATACCTACTTATTGCTATTTTTCACCTTATTGCTGCCGGCTAAAAAGACTTTGCAATTGCAATGAAGTCTCCTGCCACCAAAGATGCGCCGCCGATAAGCCCGCCATCTATATCCTTGCATGCAAACAGCTCGCGGGCATTGCCGGGCTTGCAGCTTCCGCCATAAAGGATTGATGTCTGGTCTGCGGCATCCTTTCCGAATTTTTCAGCAACAGTCTTTCTTATGAACTCATGAACCTCCTGGGCCTGGGCGCTTGTGGCAGTCTTGCCGGTACCTATCGCCCACACCGGCTCATAAGCTATCACCACCTTTGACATCTGCTCTGCCGTAAGGTTGAACAACACCTCTTTGACCTGAGAGGCTATGACATTGAAATGCTCACCTTTTTCCCTCTCTTCCAGCTTCTCGCCCACACAGTAAATCACAGAAAGGTTCTCTGCAAGGGCAAGTTTTATCTTTTCTACAAGTTTTGCATTGGTCTCGCCGTAATATTCCCTTCTTTCTGAATGGCCGAGGATTACATACTCAACGGGAACGCTTGCAAGCATCTTTGCAGAGACCTCGCCCGTATAGGCGCCGCTCTCCTTGTCTGCACAGTTCTGGGCAGAAAGAGCTACTCTTGAACCCTTGAGAGCCTCTGCCACCCTTGAGAGATGTGTAAAGGGAGGAGCGACTATCAGAGTTACGTCTGAAGGTACCTCTCCAGAGAGTCCAACAATCTCTTTTGCCAAAGTTTCACCCTGGGGAACAACAGTGTTCATCTTCCAGTTTCCAGCTACGATTTTCTTTCTCATAATCTCTTATTTATTGTCTCTTCAACACTCATTTTTCGGGCGCAAATTTAAATTTTTTTAACTTTGCGACAATGAAAAAACGGAGAAAATATTTTATAATCCCCATTATCATACTTCTTGTCTTCTTCGTATGCGACAATATTTTCGGAGGAGTGACGATACCTGTCAAGAAGATATTTCTCGCCCTGTTTTCAGGGCCGGATACCGCCTTGCCGCAGACAGAACACTCCTTTATCAAAGATATAATATGTAATTTCAGGCTGCCCAAGGCTACGACAGCACTTCTGGCCGGAGTCGGGCTTTCGCTGTGCGGAATACAGATGCAGACCCTTTTCAGAAACCCTCTGGCAGACCCTTACATCCTGGGGGTAAGCGCTTCTTCCGGGCTTGGAGTAGCCATTTTCGTAATGGGAGGCAGCGCATTGGGAATAAACCTCAACTCTGCCGCATTCCAGACCTTCGGAATAGCCGGAGCCGCCATGGCCGGAGCCATTCTGCTTCTGCTACTTATACTGGCCCTCTCGGAAAGGCTGAAAGACAACCTTTCGCTGCTCATATTCGGCGTAATGATTTCCAGCATAGCCTCGGCCCTTATCAACCTGCTGCAATATGCATCGAGCGAATCGGCGCTGAAAATGTATGTAGTCTGGACATTGGGCAGTTTTTCCGGGCTGAAGTCCGGACAGCTGCTTATTCTCACCCTGCTTTCGGTTGCAGGCATTGCCCTGTCGGTATACAATATAAAAGACTTGAATGCAATAATGCTGGGAGAACAATATGCCAACGCGGCAGGAATAAACACAAAAAGGATAAAGGTCAGGATTATTGTGGCTACCACTCTTCTGGCAGGAGGGATTACGGCATTCTGCGGCCCTATAGGATTTATCGGGATAGCGGTGCCGCACATTGCCAGGCTCATATACAAAGATGCAGACCACCGTGTGCTTGTACCGGCCTCAGCCATTCTGGGAGGAGGGATGATGCTCATTGCAGACACCCTTTCGCAGCTTCCTGGTTCTGGAAGCGTAATTCCCATAAATACGATGGCCGCTCTTTTGGGAATACCTGTTATTTTTGCAATTATCATTAAAAACCGGGCATAGTGGAGAGAAAACTGGAAATAAGGTCACTGGAGCTGAAGGTGGGCAGCGGGCGCGAAAGCCGGGTTATCTTTTCCGGCATAGACGCCGTGGCTGAAAAGTCACAGTTCATTGCCCTTGTAGGGGCCAACGGCAAGGGAAAAAGC
>JADINB010000027.1 GCA_017694275.1 Candidatus Egerieousia excrementavium
AGGAAACAAGCAGCACAGAAAGAACATAATCACACGTGTCATTACTTTTGCGATTAGAGCTTTCCCCATGTTAGAGTCTACGTATCTCATCAATTTTTATTTTATCTCCCCTATCGGATAAATACTAAGACTCCGCAAAAATAGAGACATTTTTAGAACCGACAAAAGAAAACTGATAAAAAAACGCCTCATTTTGTAGAAAAAACATTTATAGGTTTTAAAAAGATTCTTCTAACTGCACATATTACGGATTAATAAAACAGGAGTGGTACAGAAAAGAACATGCAATGAAAAGAAAGAGAAACACCACACGGCAATGCAGACTGCCTCCGCACAACCCGCAGAAACCGCTCTCCTGCCAAGTTCTTTCCGCAGGCGTGAGATGTTCTTTCGGCAAAAGAGCCGACTTCTCCTGACTTCGTCAATGCGTCACCCAAAAATCGTCCTCAAATAATGGTGCGATTCGCTTGTGCCGCTCCATAATCATAGTTTTACGGATCACCTTCCTGTTCAGCGGCAGTCTAATTTCGACAGTCGTGACGGTCTTGGCCATCGCGAGCACTTTGTCGACGCTCATGTTTATGTTAGAGAGCTTGAGCAGCCGCTCCAGTTCCTTGTAGACTTTCAAGGCGACGAAGCAGATGCACACATGGGCATCTATCCTGCGCCGCGTGAAGTGGAACATGGGACGCACCTCTATCTTCGACTTGGCTATGCGGAACGCGCGTTCCACATTCCAGAGATTGTGATAGGCGGCATAGACGGCATCTGTCGGGATGTCAGTGTTGGTCAGATAGCCTTTCAGCCCGTCCCATTTGGCGTCCTCCCTGACTTTGTCGTAATTGATGGCCACGGCGGCATCTCCCTTCAGGTCAAGGAACTTGTTGTAGCCGCGCTTGTTGAAGTTCTCCTTTGTGAGCCTGCCGCTCACGTATGCCTTCTCAAGACGGCGTACGCCCTTTTCGCGGTTATGGGCATCCTTCTTCGCCCTATCATCGGTATAGCCCACCAGCAGCCTGCGGTCTTCCCCCTTGTCATACTCCGCCATCGCCCGGTCCACCTTGGGCTGTTCAAATATCCACGATTTGACTTTCCCGCTCTCGGATTTTATCCGCGCCCCGACGATATACTTGTATCCCAGCCTCTCCATCTCCGTGATGTTGTCGTTGGTCATTAACCCCGAATCCGCAACGACGATAAAGTCGTGAAGGTCGTATTCCCTGACGAACTGCTGTACGACAGGAAGCATCGTATGCCCCTCGTATTTGTTGCCCTCGTGGATGCAGTAGGCCAACGGATAGCCCTCAAGACTGACAAGCAGCCCGAGTATGACCTGCGGATTCCTGTGGCGCCCCTCCTTCGAGAATCCGGTCCTGCGCAGGTCGTCCTCCCTGTCCGCCTCAAAGTACAGGGTGGTCACGTCATAGAACAGCAGCCCGATATTGCCGCCGAACAGCTCAAGCGTATGCCTTACGTTGATCTCCTGCACCAGACGGTGCTGAATGTCCCCCAGCTTGTCAAGGTAGCGGTATATCCTGGACAGGTCCACATCTTCATCAAAATGGTTCTTCAGATACTCGACCGTGGCGGCCTTGCTCGCCGGATATGAAAGGCGGGCCTTTACCAGCTGACGGAAAACCGTATCTTCTATGCGGTTGAATCCGACCTTGTCAAAGACTCGGTCAAGGATTATGTCCGAGCCGTTGATCAGTATGTTGCTGATGTTGGACAGCACTCCTTCCGTGACCGCCAGCTCGTCTTCGCACGCCCTGCGTTCATCTCCGAACAGGTCGAGGCGGGGATGTCGTCGCTCCTGCTCCCTGTCTATCCACTCCTTGCCCTTTCGTACCAGTTCAGCCACTTCCGACTCGTCAGAACTCACGCCGATTGTGATCAGCTCCCTGAATCTTCCTCCCTGCTTTTCTGCAACGATGACACTTGTCGTACCTGAGCGGTTCTTCTTTTTACGGACAAACATGACAAAAATAGCTTGCGTCACCCAAAATCGGGTGACGCAAAATTACAAAATATTGAATAATAAATAATTATAAATTCAACAAAATTTGAGTGACGAAGTCAGGTGCGGCTTGTGGAGGTAAGGGCAGGTTATGCCAGAGCGCAGATGGTTGTGGGCAAGGAACATCTCAATGCAGGAGGCGTTTGTCAGGGAGGTGCCTTGTTTACTCTTGCAGATCTTGCTGCAGCGGCTGTCATGAACAGTCATAACAGGCTTACATTCAGTATTGGAAGTTCCATGTCGTTTATAAAAAGCGCTGTAGTGGGAGAGTTGCTGACAGCAGAAGCGACAGAGATTTGCGACCACAGGAAAATCTCCTGTTGTGAAGTGAAAATATACAACGGCAAAGGGGAAATAGTATGTGCCTTTTCAGGAACCGGATACCGTAAGGACCAGCCGCTAGATTTCGCTTCTGAAGCATAATGCTCCGGCAATGTGTTCTGCTTCAATGTTGGTAGATTGAGACAAGTCTGCAATGGTGCGGGCTATCTTTATGATTCTCGTATATGAGCGCATGGAAAGCGACTGGCGCTCCATTATCTGTTTAAGCAATTTCTCTTCCTGCTTTCCAAGGGGGCAATATTTGGCAATCAGGTTTGCAGGTAGCCTGCTGTTGGTCGTGAACTTTTCGCCTGAATAGCGTTCATGCTGTATCATGCGAGCCTTTTCTACTCTTTTTGCAATGTCGGCGCTTCGCTCCGACAGTTTCCCGCCCTTTATTTCCCTTACCGGAACAGGCTGCAGATTTATCTGAATGTCGATTCTGTCAAGAATAGGACCGGAAATTTTTGACTGATATTTCCGTATGGCCGAAGAACTGCATGTGCACCTGCCTCCAGGCGTATTGTAATATCCGCACGGACAGGGATTCATGGCGGCAACAAGCGTAAAGGCGCATGGGTATGTAACTTTCTTCTTGACACGGCTTATCTGCACGAATCCATCTTCCATAGGCTGGCGGAGAACCTCAATCGAATGGCGCGGGAATTCCGTAAACTCATCGAGAAACAGAACCCCGTTGTGGGCAAGAGAAATTTCACCGGGCATGGCATTGCTGCCCCCTCCGATTAACGAAGTTGTGCTTGCGGTATGATGAGGAGCCCTGAACGGCCGTTCTCTAAGGAGTCCTGACCCGCCTTTGAGCATTCCTGCAACAGAGTGGATTTTACTGGTCGTAACAGCCTCTTCCTTGAGCATTGGCGGCATAATGCTGCTCAGGGAGCGGGCAAGCAATGTCTTTCCGCAACCGGGGCTGCCCGACAACAGAATGTTATGCCCCCCTGCCGCCGCAATCTCGAGCCCGCGCTTTGCAACATCTTGCCCTTTTATGTAGGCAAAGTCGTTGTCATACAGCTCCAGTGTCTCACTATTGCTTTTGTATGGCATTTTGCGGCAAAGGTGTTTTTCTGCCTGCTTGTCATTTTCGAGAATCTCAATCACCCCTTCGATATTGTCTGCCCAGAAAATGTCTATGTCATCTATTTCAATGCATTCCATGGCGGTCTGACGTGGAAAGATGCAGGCATTGAACCCCATCTGCCTTGCAGAGGCGGCAATTGCCAGAGCTCCCTGAAAGTCGCGCAAAGAACCGTCAAGCGCAAGCTCTCCCATAATAATATAGCCTGAAAGTTTCCGTTCGATATAGATTTCTGTCTGCCCGTCCTGCCGTACAATCTGCCCGGATGCATACAGCAGACCGACAGCTATTGCCAGGTCAAAGGCAGAACCCTCTTTCTTTATGTTGGCCGGAGCCATGTTTACAAGAATCCTTTTGCCGGGTATCTTGAACCCATAATGGCCAAGCGCACCTGAAATGCGTTGGAGACTCTCCTTTACGGCAACATCCGGCAACCCCACAAGATTGAAGGAAACTCCAGGGGTTATATCTACCTCTACAGTAACGGTAATGGCATCTATTCCGTTACAACTCGCACAATAGACCCTGCAGAACATAGGTTTGATTTTTTTTGCGTAAAGTAACGGCATAAAAATCAAACTGCCCAGTGTGAAAATATCAAATACCGGATTTTAAAATTATTCGACGGCGTGCATGATGGATTTTGGCCATTCTCCAACTTCCATTTCCTTTACAGTACCGTTTTCTATCTTGAACCTGAGTGCGGTACGCAGCGTGTGCATTCCCATGATTCCCGCCGCGCCTGGATTCATTACCAGCATGTTGAACTTCTTGTCGTTCATTACCCTCAGTATATGTGAATGTCCGCAGACAAAAATGTCTGGCTGCAGGGCATATATCAACTGAAGTGCCTTGTAGTCGTATCTGAAAGGATATCCTCCGATATGCATCATGAGAATTTTCATTCCTTCAATGGTGAAGGACTGTGTGTATGGCTGGCAGCGGCGTATTGTCTGGTCATCGCAATTTCCGTATACTCCGACCAGAGGCTTGAAACTTGCAATTGCATCCATGGTCTGCACGTTGCCAAAGTCTCCGGCATGCCATATCTGGTCTACCGGTTGCAGGAACTCCCTTACACGCTCGTCGAAAACACCGTGCGTATCAGATATCAGCCCTATGTAAGCCACCTTGTTACAGTTTTATCACTATTTTCTTCCTGTACAGCCACATGGCCATTAGAGTGAATATGGCAACATATATAAGGGCGTAAATGAGCGAAGAAACCCTGTTGCTCTCACCCACAATACCTACACAGATATTCTGATAGAACCAGCTCGAAGCGTTCCATACCTTTTCGTGAACCTCCCCGTTCTGTACAACCTCCGTTGTCCATCTTATGATTCTTCCAAAGACCTTGGCAAAGACTCCGGCCATTACGAAGGCAAAGAGCGGATTCATGCCGAGCGCCTTGAAAGGCGTGAAGAATCTCTCTTTCCCCTTTATGTCTATGAAGTATATGAAGAAAGCCAGCATCATTATGCACCATCCTCCGGCATAAAGTACGTATGAACCTGTCCACAAGGCTTTGATTATTGGGTACCAGATGCTGAGTACAAGGCCGCCTGCAAGCGATAGCATGCCCGTAGTGTAGAGGAAAGAGACAGTGTCTATCTTGCTTTGGCTAGTACGGATTTTGTTTCCTATCAGAAATCCGAACAGAACCGTACATGCTCCGGAAAGTGTTCCGAGCAGCCCTTCAGGATCAAACGCTATTCCATATCCGTGATATACGTGGCTCTCTCCTACAAGTGCAATGTCGATGGCTCCGGAACCCTGGCCTGCAAGCGAGAGGGCACCTTTGGCCCCGTTTGCAAATTCTGCGGAACTGTCGCCGATCAGTAAAAGGATTACCCAGTGCAACGCCATGAGCAGGGTCATGGCTGGAACAATCCGTCTGGGCCTCTGGAGCCAAAGCGCGACAAGGCCTCCGACCACATAGCACATGGCAATTCTCTGAAGTACCCCGAATATCCTTATGTGCCCCAGATAATTCATATAGTTTTCGCCGAACGTGAGTTGTGGATCAGGCGATGTGGGGTAGAAGGGGAAAGCATTCAGCCCCAATCCCACCAGAAATATGAGCACTCCTCTCTTGAGCAATTTCTTTACGCTCGCCTTGTTGAGCGATTCGTTGTATTTTGCAAAGGAAAAGGCCATTGCCGCTCCTACAACAAAGAGGAAAAACGGGAAGACAAGATCTGTGGGGGTGCATCCGGCCCATTTGGCGTGGGCCAGGGGAGGAAATATGTGAGACCAGGATCCGGGATTGTTTACCAGTATCATGCCTGCGACAGTCATGCCTCTGAGTACGTCCAGAGCGACATACCTTGTAGTTTTGATTTCTGCCATAATGTTTGCGTTAGTCGGTTTTTCAGAACACAAAAGTAATAAATTTCGGGGTTGGCGTGATAAAAATCCTAACTTTGCGGCAGATTGGATATGGAACTTTTTTATACTGCAAATATATGTGGTGACAGGGCGGTCCTGGACAGTGAGGAGAGTGCTCACTGTATTAAGGTCCTACGCCACAGAGAGGGGGACAGAATCTCTGTAATAGACGGGAGCGGCTCTCTTCTGGACTGCAGGATAGAGAAATGCGGCAGACAGGAGACCATTCTTGAAATCATGGGCAGAGAGGAGAATTTCGGTGGCCACGATTATGATTTGGAAATGGCTGTCGCACCTACTAAGAATATGGAGCGTTACGAGTGGTTTATGGAGAAGGCTACTGAAATAGGAGTGGATTCCATAGTGCCTGTAATATGTGACCGCTCGGAGCGAAGAGCGGTCAAGGAGGAGCGTGGAGGCCGTCTGCTTCTTTCAGCTGCCAAGCAATCCCTGAAGGGGCGTGTGCCCGGGCTGTCGGGATGTGTTCCGGTGCTGGACTATATAAGTTCATGCGACAGCGGGCGTCTGAGGCTCATAGCCTGCTGTTCAGAAGCAGCCGGAGCAGAAAAATGCTCGGTTGCACAGGCCGTGGAGTCATCTGGCGGAAAAAAGGCCATCTCTATTCTGATAGGTCCCGAAGGCGATTTTTCTCCGCAAGAGGTAGAAGCGGCCCTCTCTCATGGTTTTATGCCTGTACATCTGGGGAGATCCCGCCTGAGGACAGAGACTGCCGCTGTGGTTGCATGCTGCAGTATATACAATCTTCTGGGGTGATTATTTGCGGATAACCTCAATCTCTCCGCCAAGCCCCACTTTCAATATCTGCGAAGCCTTGTGTGTGGATTTTCCTTCAAGTTCCGGGTCTGCGACAAAATCGGCCGCATCCAGGATTTCCTTTGCTATTTCTCCGTAGTTTTGCGGTGCGTTTTCACCTGAGATATTGGCGGAAGTGGATACAATCGGCTTTTTGAAGGCGCGTATGAGCTTAATGCAGAAATCGTTCATGGGAATGCGTATCCCTATGCTGCCATCTTCTGCAACCACGTTTTCAGCCAGTCCAGCCGCATTAGGGTATATTATTGTCATCGGCTTGTCATTCAGCTCTATGAGCTGGTATGCTATTTCCGGAATCTGTTGTACATACTGATTTATCATGCCGGTGTCTGATGCCAGGACAATAAGGCTCTTGCTGTCGGAACGTCTCTTTATTTCAAATACCTTTTCAACAGCCTTCGGGTTTGTGGCGTCGCAGCCTATTCCCCAGATTGTGTCTGTTGGGTAAATTATGACTCCACCTTTTTTAAGCACTTCTACTGCTTTACTGATTTGTTTCTCCATATTCTGTTGCATTTCTGTAATCTATTTCTGCTATGACCGGATAGTGGTCTGAAAAACCTGTCCGTGGCGTAGTATGGCTTATTCCGCGGAACTGCTTGGGGAACAATATATAATCTATCCTCAACAACGGCCAGGCCGGAGCGAATGTGGCGGCAAAGCCCTTGCCTGCTTCACGGAACGAATCCTTTCTGCCCTGTGCAAGCTTGTGGTAAGTGTAAGAGATGGGAGTGTCATTGAAATCTCCGCATATAATTACCGGATGCCGGCTGGATTCTATGTGTTCAAGGATGGTGTTCACTTGGTCTGACCTCTTTATGGTAGTTCCCTTCATCTTTTCGTGCATTTCGATAAGTTGCTGAGAGCCTGCCCATTTCTTTATTATGGAGGTAAACGATATGTTGTAGGACTCCAGGTGGTTGTTATATATTCTTATAGTGTCTTCCCCTATTTTCAGGTCTGCGAATATGGAAAGATTCGTGCTGGAGGGAAATGTAATGCTGCCTTCCTCTACAATCGGGCAGCGGCTTAGAATCATGTTTCCGAAAAGATGATTGTCTCTTGTCCTGAACAGCCTGTAGAATCTGTACGGGTATTCTGCCGCGAGAAACGAGTCGCATTCCCGGTAGTCTGCAACATAAAATTCCTGAAAACATACTATTGCCGGATTTTCCTCTCTCAGGTGGCCGGCAATTTGCCGGCAGCACTCCTCCCTTGTCTGCCCGTTTTGTGATGAGGCGAACATGCCTATGTTGTAACTCTCTATTTTCAATCCTTTTCCGGCTTCTTCCTGCATCTCTCCGTTCCCGATCTTGAAGAACGATTCTGCAAAAAGCAGTACAGGAAGGAGCGTTATGAGCGGTATCCATGCAGAACGGCTCCCCCTTGCCAATGCAACGGCCAGCAGAAAGAGGTTTATGAAGGCTATCGGGATAAAGAAAAGCCCGAAAAACATGGGAAGGGCAAAATGCGAAGGGTTTATGTAAATCGAAATATACGAAAGAAGCATTGCACAGGATGTCAAGACCAGCAGCATCCTGAATGTTATCGAGAAAAAACGGGGTGTTCTCCTTGATGGCTTCATTGCCCTCTAATAATACATACGGTTATGCTTTTTCCAGTAGAGAATAAGGAAAAAGCCGAATATCATGCCTCCAAGATGGGCGAAGTGGGCCACTCCGCTGTTTCTGCCGGTAAGGCCGAGCAGAAGCTCTATGGCTCCGAATATAAGTACGAAATATTTGGCCTTCATCATTACCGGAGGAAAGACCAGGCCCATGACATTGTTAGGAAAGAGCATTCCGTAGGCGAGCAGAAGTCCGTAGATGGCTCCGGATGCTCCTACTGTCGGTGTGCTGTATAATATTCTCAAATGTTCGTATGCAATCATGTTGCCTGCCGTAACGGCACTTTCCAGACCCGATGCCTGAAGGTACAGCACTCCGCTATGCAGAAGCGCGGCTCCGATTCCTGTTACAAAGTAGTAGAGCAGGAATTTCTTGCCTCCCCATACATTTTCCAGTACCGCACCGAACATGTACAAGGTATACATGTTAAAGAGAATATGCACGAAATTGCCGTGCATGAACATGTGTGTGAGCAACTGGTATGGCCTGAACAGAGGTGATTCAAAGTAAAACAGCGCGAGTTTCTCGTACATGAAATCACCTATGGCCAATGTTGCCACAAACATGATTATATTTATTATTATCAGATTTTTAACTACAGGGGGTATTCTGTTGAACATATATTTTCTCTTTTAAACTTCGTTTACAATCACGCTGCGTCTCGGCATTGTCTGAACAGGTTCCGCCACTGCTCCCGGCTTGCAGTTCAAAAATAGTGCCCGGCAACAGTTTTTCATTCATCAAGGTGCGTTTTCCCGCATTTACAGACTGCCTTTGAGCCTAAAATCGTATATTTGCCAATCAAG
>JADINB010000028.1 GCA_017694275.1 Candidatus Egerieousia excrementavium
ACGATATGTCGTCGGCAGCGCCAGATGTGTATAAGAGACAGTATATGAAGATGCCTGTATCTTTGCTCCAAACCTTCTTTCAATGGGGCTTATGTCTTCACGTGATTTCGACAACTACAGCTCTCTCTTCAATCTGATGCTCTCACTGGTAAAGCCGCCCGATCTGCTTATATACCTTAAATCTTCCATTCCCAATCTTGTCACCCAAATCCAGAAACGGGGGCGCGAATATGAAGCGTCGATACGGCTCGATTACCTGCAGGGGCTCAACGACCGCTACGATGAGTGGATTCAGAACTACTCCGACGGCAAGAAACTGATCATAAACGTAGATACCGTAAAGTTCGAAGAAAATCCCAAGGACCTGAGCCATGTCATAGACCTTATAGACGGGCAGCTCAACGGCCTTTTTTAACGGCCTCACCGCACAAACGGTAATCCTGGTAACAACATCCGTCATTTATATACACCGGAGCTGCAGGCAGCCGCTAACTTTGCACTCACAAATACCGTCATATTATGAAAAATACGATAGTTACAATGATTGCAGCAGGAGCGCTGGCCTTGGGGGCCGCATCCTGTTCACAAACAGAAAACGGAGAAAAAGAGATGCAAACAACAACACAACTGAATCTTTCTGCCGAGTGGGACAAGGTCTTCCCACAGAGCGACAAGGTAAATCACAGCAAGATTACATTCCACAACCGTTACGGCATTACGCTTGCCGCCGATTTGTATGTTCCTGAAAATGCGGAAGGCAAACTGCCGGCCATTGCCGTAAGCGGTCCGTTCGGTGCTGTAAAGGAACAGGCCTCAGGACTTTATGCGCAGACCCTGGCTGAACGCGGGTTTCTTACAATCGCATTTGACCCCTCATTTACAGGAGAAAGCGGCGGAGAACCCCGTTATGTAGCCTCGCCTGACATCAACACCGAAGATTTTTGCGCTGCGGTAGACTATCTCTCCACACGTGCAGACGTAGACCCTGAGCGCATTGGCATCCTCGGTATCTGCGGGTGGGGAGGCATGGCCGTAAACGCGGCGGCTTTGGATACTCGGATCAAAGCGACCGTGGCTTCTACAATGTATGACATGAGCAGGGTAAATGCAAACGGATATTTCGATGCGGCAGACAATGCCGAGTCGCGTACAAGACTGCGCGAACAACTGAACGCACAGCGCACAGAAGATTACCGCAACGACACATACGCTTTGGCTGGAGGCGTGGCAGACACTCTTCCTGATGATGCGCCGCAATTCGTCAAAGATTATCACGCATACTACAAAACGCCCAGGGGCTATCACAAGCGTTCGCTCAACTCCAACAATGGGTGGAACAAGACTTCGGCTCTCTCTTTCATCAACCAGCCGATTATGGCCTACGCTTCTGAAATACGCAACGCGGTACTTCTGATTCACGGAGAGAATGCCCATTCACGCTACTTCAGCGAAGACACCTACAAAAAACTCACCGGTGAAAACAAGGAGCTGCTGATTGTTCCGGGAGCCAGCCATACAGATTTATACGACAATAAAGACAAAATACCTTTTGACAAGATAGAACAGTTCTACAATACGTACCTCAAATAAGGGGGATCTCTTCTACAGGCTCCAATAAGACAATTTGGAAATTTTGTCTTTATAGAGACCTTTTATATCGGCCAGGACGGCCTTTCCCTTTACCAGAGAGCAGAAATACTCCTCATCCAAACCGCGATACGGGTTATGGGCCACGGCAACTACGATGGCATCGTAACCCGGTTCCGGTTTTTCTACAAGCTGCACGCCATATTCGCGCAAGACTTCATCCCTGTCTGCATAAGGATCCATGACATCTACGTTGCAGCCATAATCCCTGAACTCGTTCACAATGTCCATCACTTTGGAATTCCTTATGTCAGAAACATTCTCCTTAAAGGTAATGCCCATTATGAGAATCCGCGAACCCAGTATTCCCTTGCCAAGCGAAATGAGCCTCTTTACAATCTTTTTTCCTATGTAACCGCCCATGGAATCGTTTATGAAACGGCCGGCACTTATTATCTTGCAATGGTATTTGAGCTCACTTGCCTTGTGTACAAGGTAATAAGGGTCAACTCCTATGCAATGGCCACCCACCAGTCCGGGATAAAATTTCAGGAAGTTCCATTTCGTCCCCGCCGCCTCCAGAACGTCGAAGGTGTTTATCCCTATCCTGCCGAATATTATGGAGAGCTCGTTCATGAGAGCTATGTTTACGTCTCTCTGCGTATTCTCTATTATTTTCGCCGCCTCTGCCACCTTTATGCCAGGAGCACGGTGGACACCTGGCCTGACTACCAGTTCATAAACCTTTGCTATCTCATCCAGCGCCCCGGCATCGCACCCGGAAACTATTTTTACGGTATTAGGCAGAGTATGTACCTTTTCTCCCGGATTGATTCTCTCGGGAGAGTATCCGAACTTGAAATCCTCCCCGCCTTTCAGACCGCTTTTCTCCAAAAGAGGAAGACAGTCTTCTTCTGTACATCCGGGATAGACGGTAGATTCATAAACCACATAATCACCCTTCTTCAAAACCCCTGCAACGCTTTCAGTCGCTGAGAGCAGCGGTTTCAGGTCTGGTTCGTTATACCTGTCTATAGGTGTCGGCACGGCAATTATGAAAAACGAAGCTTCTGCCAGCTTTTCCAATGAAGAGGTGAATTCTATCTCCCGGTTTTCAAACTCTTCAGGAGAGAGTTCATTGCACGGGTCATTTCGCATGCGCATTTTCGACAGTTTCTTTTCATCTATGTCATATCCTATGACCGACAGTTTCTTCGCAAATTCCAACGCTATGGGCAGTCCCACATACCCCACTCCCACGACTGCGAGTTTAGCCTCCTTTTTTACCAGCTTATCATATATCTTCATATCACCTCCTGCATTTTATAACCTTGCCATCCTTAAGCATATACCGTTCCCTGCTTTCAGGACAAACCGCAATTCCATCTTCATTGAACTCAAGCCTGCATCCCCATTCGCTCATCCATCCCATCTGCCTTGCCGGGTTACCGACAACTATTGAATATGGAGCCACGTCTTTAGTCACGACAGCCCCCGCCCCCACAAACGCATACTCGCCTATCTGATGGCCGCAGACTATTGTGGCATTGGCACCAATGGTAGCCCCTTTGCCCACACGTGTACTTGCATACTCAGACTTACGGCAGATTGCGCTCCTGGGATTGACCACATTTGTAAAGACACATGAAGGGCCCAAAAAGACATCATCTTCGCACGTGACTCCGGTATAGACAGATACATTATTCTGTATCTTCACGTTGTTCCCGAGCACCACTCCGGGAGAGACAACGACATTCTGCCCGATATTGCATTCCATGCCTATCGTACTGCCTTCCATTATATGGCTGTAGTGCCATATTTTCGTTCCCTTTCCAATCGTGCAACCTTTATCTATGGTTGCCGTAGGGTGTGCATAATACTCTTTTTCCATAACGTACACGCCTATTTGAAAAAATCCCTTATCCTGCCGATTATCTTCTGCTGTATTTCAACCGTAAGTTCGGTATGCATTGGCAACGAAAGTACGGAACCGCAAAGCCCGGCAGAGACATCCAGCGTTCCGCAGGTACGGGAAATGGGAATAAAGGCCTTCTGGGCCTGCAACGGCAGCGGATAATATATCATTGAAGGTATTCCGTCCGCTGCAAGATACTCCTTGAGCGCATCACGTCTGCCATCTTTTACCTTTATGGTATACTGGTGATAGACATGTGTACCCCACTCCGCCTCTTTCGGAAGCTCTATCTGGCTGATGCCGGCAAGCCCCTCATTATAAAAACCGGCTGCCTTCCTGCGTGCTCCATTATACTCGTCAAGATGCTTCAGCTTTGCGTCGAGCACTACAGCCTGGATGGTATCCAGCCTTGAATTGCACCCTATTATCTCATGACAATACTTTATCTT
This sequence comes from Candidatus Egerieousia excrementavium, assembly GCA_017694275.1. Taxonomy (GTDB): domain Bacteria; phylum Bacteroidota; class Bacteroidia; order Bacteroidales; family UBA932; genus Egerieousia; species Egerieousia excrementavium. The sequence goes on from JADINB010000028.1 coordinate 3,952, forward strand.
CTGCCCGTGATTGGCTATCATCTTTGCCTTTTGGGCCAGGGCATCATCATCTGTAAAGAGTGCCCCTCCGTCTCCGTAACAGCCCAGATTCTTAGAGGGGAAAAAAGAGGTGCATCCGAAATGGCCTATCGTCCCGCTATATTTTGTCACACCCCCTGAAAAACTGCATTCCGAGCCCAAAGACTGTGCGTTGTCTTCTATCACGTAAACATCATGCCGCAAGGCAACTTCCATTATCTGTTCCATGTTGCACGGCTGACCGTACAGATGCACCGGGATAACCGCCCTTGTGCGCGGTGTCATTGCCTTTTCGATACTTTCGGCCGTAATGTTGAAAGTGTCGTAATCTACATCTGCAAGCACGGGAGTAAGACCGAGCAGCCCTATAACCTCGGCCGAAGCCACATATGTGAAGGCCGGCACTATCACCTCGTCGCCTGGTTGCAGCCCGAGCGCCATAAGGGCTATCTGGAGCGCATCGGTCCCGTTGGCACACGTTATCAC
>JADINB010000029.1 GCA_017694275.1 Candidatus Egerieousia excrementavium
CGTCTGCAATTGCAGTAATTACAAAATCACTCTCCGTTGCGGCAATGCCGTTTGCCGTAACCAGAGACAACAGTTTCTTTTCCAGTGTCCGCGAGGCCGATGCCGGAATATCCGACGCCTGGTAATTCACATACGGGTAAATTGCAAATCCGCTTCGCTTCTGCGCCGGTGCCGCCGATGTCACAAGTGCGACAACAATTATGGTCAACAAAAATCTTTTCATGGATACTATTTTTGGCCAAGGACTATCATTACATGACCCAGTCCCCTGGTATAAACTTTACAATCTATCTGTTCGTTGCGCATCAGCCTTACAAGCGAGCGTGTCCAGTAACGGGCATCTGTCTGCCTCCCTTCCGGTGTAGTGTTGGGCATTCTCAGGCCTCTGAACAACAATACGTTTTCCGAAGCAGTAACAGGGGTCATCATTCCACCTGCCGCATTCTCCATAACCCAGTCTTCAATAATGTAACTGAGGATGTCCGTGCCGGTATCGGTCTCGAGGTTGAAACCTGCGTTGTCCCATACCCTGACTTCCAGAGTTATCTCACGGCCGTTTGCCTGAAACTCCCTGAAATAATCTGCAAGCTGCCCGGTAAAGTCATATATATATGAAGATACCGCCTCTTCCAAAAGTACCGGCAGTTCCACAGCGTAAGTCTCACCGCTGGTTCCCACCGCCGTTGCCACCTCCTTCTGTGTGTAGGCATCGATAGCCCTCATTGTAAAGGTAAGAGACTTTCTCGGCCCGAGGTTGTTTATTTTCCAGTTTATCTCAATCCAAATGTCTGCCTTGGCAACGCGTGAAAGCTGTTCTCTCGGGGTTTCTGCCAACATATCCCCCATAGAAGAGAGGGTAACCGAATTCAGGGTGTTTTCTGTCTCTATGTTTTTAAGAGTGCTTTCCAGGTCGGTAAGACGGAATCCGTGTTCTGTCATCATTCCGTTTACAAGCGATATGACTATTTTCAAATCGGGATCGCTTACCAGCGCTCTCCTGTAGTCTGCAATATACGAAGTTACACTGTCATGCACTTCGGTCTTCAAAAAACCATGCTCATTGCACCATGAATCGCTCGGCACCACCATGACCGATGGCATTGCGGGTTGTGCGGCCAACCTGCCCGAAACCACAAAAAGCACTAAAGTCAAAAATAGAATTGTCTTTTTCATAACCGTCTCATTTTGTAAATCCAGATGCAAGCGATTTTATTATCCCGTTTTTCTCCAGCATTTCGCGCAAGGCGTCATACTGTACAGTAACAATCACTCCAACCTTGTAATTCTTTCTGTCATACTTCAGAACTTCATTCGTAGAATCGGAACCTGTCTTGGTAACATACCGGAGGTAATCCCCTCCGTCTGCAAAGAACCTGTCGAAGAATTCGCCGTATTTATCCTCTGCACCAAACTCATCCACCAGCGGCGGAAGGGCATTGAGCCTCTTTGAGGGATTCCCCGGAATGCCCCTGAAGATAACTCCATGCACGGCATTCTTCATTGCCTGGTCTCTTGCCACTACTGCATTGGCTCCATAGGACCAGACCTTGATATTGCTTGCTCCCTTATATGGTGCAGAGCAGGCTTCCAGTTCGTAATACCACTCCTTCGTGTTTTTGTCAGCCTTTTTCTTCTTGTTGTCAGCCCCGAAAACAAGTGCCGGGAGCATCAAGGCTGCAAAAAGGACAAAAAACCATCTTTTCATAACATCTATTGTTTTTCTCTGTCAATTTTCATCTCTCGTATAAGAAGACCAGGGACAATTTCATTCGCACCGCTCATAATCTGGAAAGTAGTGGCATCAAGAAAGGCATTCCCCGCTTCAACACTGTCTTCTTCCGGTTGCCGGGCCGTATTGTCTGCCGTGGAATCCTCTGCAACCCCCTCCTGTTCCAACATTATGGCCTCTTCCATTGCACCAAACCGGTTGTCCCATATTTTTCCAGGTATGGCTTTCAAAAGACCTACCCGCTTGTACTGCGTAACCCCCGATGAAACATCCTTCATCAACACTTCATACACAGACCGGCTGTTCACACCCTCTTTAAGGCCTATCTTAACGTCTACCGTACCGTCTCCGTTTACGCTGTAGACAGGCACGTTCACCTTGAATTCGTCGTATTCGCGCTGCAGTTCCACAATTGCCTTGTCGAGCGCCCTTGTACATACTTTGAGAAACTGTTCATGAAGAGGCCTTGCAGAAAACGATTTCGATGAAATGTTTGCCGCCGAAGTCATGGTATGGCCTACATATGAGAGAGTAAAGAGTTCGCTCTCATCGAATGCCGCCCGTTTTGCAGAATCGGGTGCGCAACTGTCAAACCAGTAATCGGCAAGGAACTTGTCCAGCATGGCATTATCCCAATCAAGCCTGTACAGATATGATATGATATTTACCTTGTATCCGGCAAACTCGTTTGCAACCGCACCCGCAACAGCTCCCGAAGCATCACCTATAACTTCATAAGTTTCATCATCCTTGGCAATAGACAATGCCTTTCCTATCAGCGAAAGCCCTGCCATCAGGCCGGCACCTACCTTTGAGGAAGTTTCTCCCCTGTCTACAAAAGTTATGTCATTCACAAGCATGAAGGTCCGGCCTATAAGGTCAAAGCCTGCATCTGCAAGCATGGCCCTGCCGCGGATATTTGCATCGGCTTCTTCAATATCTGCATAAGAGGCATCGTAATAGCCGCGCTCCATGACAAGATCTATGTCAAAGGCCCCCGTAACGGGATCTCTGTCAAACCATTTGGCAATCATCCCTTTGGCTGCATCAGTTTCGTCTATGAACCTGTCTATGTCTGAAATGTTGGGGTCTTTCTCTGTTCCCCTTATCTCGTTCACGACCTTTCTCGCCTTTCTTGCACTGCTTTCAAACGATTTTATCTCCAGATCATGATTGTTGAACTTGTCGGGAGTCTGCATCATCATGAAGACAGAATCTATCGTATTTCCATATTTTGCATTGGAGTGCCTTATCAGAACAGTGTACAGAGAACTCCGCCTGTACTTGCCGATTTCCTCACCTTTGAGCACCTCGACAGGCTGTGGTCCTGCAGCCGAAGTGTCTGTCACGGCAACGGCAAGCGTATCTGCCGTAACTGCAGATGTATCCTGTGCTGAAAATGTCCATGCAGCCATCATGCATGGCAAGAAGAAAAAGCAGAATTTTTTCATAGTAGTCTGTATCTCATACAAAGATATAACAATTAATTAAAATCCAATAAAAAACAGCCCGGGGGCAAAAGCTTCCGGGCTGTCTGTCATCTGTATTTATTCAGCTTTCCTCTAGTTGTTCTTTGAAACAAAGTATGCGTTTCCAACCTGAGGGTCGCCTTTGAATGCAGCTCTGTTGCCAATCAGGGTAATGTTGTCTCCTTCAGCCAAGCCGAGAGAGGCAAACTGTTTCTTTTCACCGTTAAGTCCTGTAAGCAAACCGTAAACATAGACACTTCCCGTAGCATCCACGATATTGAAGTTGCCATATTCTGTGTTTGAAAGACTTTCAATTGTACCGGTAAGCCTGTACCATACATCACTGCTCTCCGCTGCCGCAAGAAATTCCGCAACAGTGGCAACCACCGGTGAATAATGGCTCTCATAGTAAGCGTCTCCTACCTGAGGAGTCTCTTTGTAAGAATCTCTCTTGCCTACGATAGTGACTACATCGCCAACCTTTATTCCAAGCGAAGCGAACTGCTGGCTCTCACCGCCCTCTTCGGTAAGAAGGCCATAGACAAGCACTTCGCCCGAAACGTCTTCAATTACGATATTGCCCCATGTATTGTTCTGTATCTCTTTTACCATACCCTGCAGGCGATATGAAATGTTGGGGTTCTCATCTGCAGCAATGAATTCAGCAATTGTTGCATCAAGAGTTACGATTGCCCCGTCCTGGTCTACCGCTACGGTTACCGTAGAAGTAGTGCCGTCGGAGAGTCTTGTAGAGGTGAATGAAATCTGCGCCTGGCGAGGCTCTGCATCATTTGCAAGTGCGCTGAAAGAAACTCTTGTAGTGTCTCCGTCGGGTCTGATAGTACCCATTGAAAGCCATGATTTTGCCTCGTCGTTTATTGTAACTTCAAAATTGTCGCCCTTGTACACCAGAGCCAGTTCGAAATCACCTCCTTCTATAGGAAGCGAAACTGTAGTTGGTTTAATGGATACAAGAGAAGGAATGTGTGATACATAATACGCATTCATCGCCTCGATAAGGTCTCCATACGAACCTCTGGTAGCGCGGATTGTAATAATGTCTCCCTCACTCAGCCCAAGATCTTCGAATGCACCGTAGCTGCCGCCCTGCGCCTCATAAAGACCGTAAACATATACGCTGCCTGTCTCGTCCACTATGTCAAAGTTGCCGTAATAGGAATTCGCGATATTTGCAATCGCGCCTGTAAGTTCGTAATATACCGAACCGCTTTCGGGAGCCGCTATGAAATCCGCAACCGAAATTGCCTCAACCTCGGCAGGTTTCTTGTCGGGGTCGCCCTCTTGAATCACATTAACCTCAGAATACTCTGCAAATTCATCTCCGATAGTGAACGTAATGACTCCAGACCTCTCGGCCGCTACCGAACCGTCTGTATCGAGATTGTCTGCAACTTCTACCGTCACTGTCTGATTGCCTGTTCCATAGTTAGGAGTCAGTTTAATCCATTCCGGAGCTACGGCTATCCACTGGCCAGTTGCCAAAACCGATACTGTCTGAGCAGAAGCATCGACAGCCGTGAAGTTCATGCTGGATACGTTTGCCTCAACTCTGTAACCCAGCAGTTCGGGGTCATCCTCGCATGAGACAAATGCAAATGCTGCAATAGCAATAAAAAGATATTTGATATAATTTTTCATATTCCTGTCTGAATTAGAATGTTAATCTGAAGCCTAACTGGCATCTCCACCTTGAGTAGAAATCGCTTATCTCCAATGTCTGTGGAGCGAATTTGTATGTCGGAGTCATATTTCCGGCAGCATCTTCCTTAAGTGCAGTCACCTGCAACACCTCGAGATTGTATGCAGCGCCATACTCAAGGCTCCACTCACGATTGATAAGGTTTCCTATGTTCATGAAGTCTACTATGAACTGCAACTTGCGGCCGCTCTCCCTGTCATAGAAGAAATCCTGTGCAATGTGCAGGTCTACATGGTGCTCGAAGTTGCCAATGCCGGCATATCTATCGGTCCACTCTCCCCTGTGGTCTCTCAAATATGAATCCTGTCTGATAAAATTCTCGAAATTGGCTGCATCCGTAGCGTTATTCCAGCTCATCTGGCCGATTTCTTCTATGGTCGGAACATAAAGCAGAGAGTTGCCCTGCTCACCGTCGCCGTTGAAGTCTACAGACTCGTTCATAGTATATGAGTATCTCTGACCGCTCTGGCCGGTATATGAAAGGGCTATGGTTGTCTGGAGTCCCTTTGCAAAGAGAGGGGTAGAGTAAGATACGGTTGCCATTACCTTATGGGGCCTGTCAAAGATTGAGAAGCCTAACTCAGGGCTGTTGGTATCTACCGCATAGTTATATTTCCAGTTGGAATTTGCGACAGACGAAGTACCGTCGTTAACCGAATACGAGTGGCCGAACGTATATGAAGCCATAAGGTTGAGGCCAAAGTCAAACTTCTTCTCCAACATTGCACTCAGGCTGTATGTATAACCCTTGTTCGTGTTGTCCAGTGCTATGACAGCATCGTATGAACCGTCGAGAGAATAGTAGGGAGCCACAGCGTTAGGATTTGCGGCAGCCGCAGCCTCGCTTACCGCATAAACGGAAGCGGTAGGGTTAATCGCAAGATTCTTGAAGAATACGTTGTTCAGGGTCTTTGAATAGAGTGCATCGAATGTCAGTTTCCATCCATAACCGAAATCCTGCTCGAAACCGAGATTTGCACGGAACACCTGAGGATATTTGAACTTTCTTGAAAGGGTATTGATGGTAGCCCTTCCGTTTGCCTCAGCTATTCCAGAAGCCACTATATCGTCGTAGGGATTGCTTGTAAAGGGGAAATCCTTGTCAAAAGATCTGATTGTAAGACCTTTTGTCTCCATACCTGTATTGTTGTATGCATTCGAAAGCCATACGAAAGGCACACGGCCGGTAAACAGGCCGGCACCGCCGCGGATAAGCGACTTGTGCTCATCGTCTACATACCAGCGGAATCCGACTCTGGGAGAGAAAAGCACCTGAGCCTTGGGAATGACCCCTACATAAGCATTGTTCGCAGTAGCTATTGCAGAACTGTTGAATTCAGCATTCTCAGTAGGCTTGTTCAAAAGCAGGGGCATGTCAAGACGGAGACCGTATGTAATTGTAAGATTCCTGTTGGGTTTCCACTCATCCTGTGCATAGAGACCAAACTGGCCGGCCCATGTGGTAGCGCCCCATCTGGTATCTCCGTTTGTAAGTTCAGGATCTGCATAACGGTAGTTGAACGTATTGATGTTGCCTGCGAAATAGTCTGCTATTGTATTATAAGTATACTGTCCGTAAGCATACTGCAGGAATACATTGTAGAACTTGAAAATCTCGTTGTGGGTACCTACGGTTATGTTGTGGTTACCCTTGTAGATTGAAAGGTTATCTGTAATGGTGTAGGTGTCTGAATGCATGGCATTGGCGCCAGACGAATAGTTGGTACCAAGGTTGATTCCTACGTTATCTGCATTGATATAGATGGTTGCACCTGCATAAGGCACCTCTCTCTTGTCCCTTACAAATACTGCTGTTGCACGGAACTCGTTTGAAACCGCATCGGAAATGCGGGAGTTCAACTCTGCAACGAATGTATTTGTTCTGTTCTTTTGTTTGTAAGAAGAGTTGTTGAATGTATATGAGGTAAGACCTGCACCGTACTGGTCTGCATAGGCATCCATGAACTGATAGCGGAACATCAGTTTGTTGTTGTCATTGATGTTCCAGTCCAGACGGAGCAATGCGTTGATTGCACGGTCCTCTACATCATGCTGGGTGAATGACTCGCCTGTGCTCTTTCCGCCGTAATAAACCTTCTCGTAATGGTCTATCATGGCCTGGGCCATGTTTGCATCGAAATATTTGCCCAAAGAGTTTCCGTTTGCGTCAAATACCTCCTCCATGAGTTCGGTTGAATCGTATGTACCGTCATACGGATTGTAGATGACCGGATGGGCTTTCTTGTAATACTCGCCGCTTGCGAATATGAAGAGCTTGTTCTTTACAATAGGCGCTCCTATTGTGAAACCGTATGTCTGTGTAAGCTGGGTATCATATTTCTCCCTGTTCTCTACATCGCCGGGAGTAGAACCTATCATGTCCTGGTTGTTGAAGTATGAATAGAACGTACCCTTTATCTGGTTCGTTCCAGATTTTGTAATAGCATTGATTGCACCTCCGGTAAATCCAGACTGGCGTACATCGAACGGAGCTATTACTACCTGTATCTCCTCTATTGCATCCAAAGAGACGGGGTTTGCACCGGTCTGACCGCCGTTGGTACCGGAACTTGCAAGACCGAAAGCGTCGTTTGCAACCGCACCGTCAACCTGGAAACTGTTGTAGCGGTTGTTGATTCCCGAGAACGAGATACCGCCGTTCTTGTTGAGCGAAGCCTGGGGGGTATACTTTACCACATCGTAAACGCTTCTGTCTATTGTCGGCACAGACTCTACCGTTTCAAGATTAAAGGAAGAGGCAGCTCCTGTCTTTGCAGAATTGAATGCGCTCTCTGCAACGATTATCGCAGCATCCAGTTCATTCGAAGACTCCATCTCTGCATTAATCTCATAGGCTTCTCCCAAAGAGAGATATACGTCATTAATCTCCAATGTCGCCATTCCTATGAAAAAGATCTCGACCTTGTAAGGGCCTCCGGTACGCATACCGTTAATGACAAACCTGCCCTCATCGTTGGCAGCAGCCACATACCTTGTTCCAGAAGGCAGGTGTGTAGCCACGATTGTTGCACCAACCAGTTCCTCACCGCCCTTTTCAACAACATAACCGTTTATGCTGGATGTCGTAACCTGCGCAAATGCAGGAGTAAACATCAGGCAGCAAATTAAAACGGCCAAAATACTTTGCAATTTTTTCATACAATAAATATTTAGTTTTAACATGTATTATTATCGGTTTTGATTACAGACCCCATTCAGAGGCAACATAGGCACCCTCTACTGTCTGCTCGACTGTTTCATTCAGATTCGTAAAGAAATCGAATCCGGTAATGTTCTCTATTTCATCTATGCTTCTGGCATATTCTGTAGTAACTGCCGTTCCGCCGTACTCTTTGTTTTCAAACCAGAAACCTATTGCAGAGTAGCCACCGTTTGTTGCGGCATCTGCAGCAGAGTAACGGAGCAGCACCTTATAGTATGCATCAGGCACTGCAACATCTTCTCCCCTGTTATCTTGCAGGTATTTGACTGAACCGCTCTGCGGAAGTACAGCTCCGGTCACCACATAAAGGGTATCACAGCCTTCTGCCCAGTCTCTTACCTTACCTTCGAGCGTTCCCCACACTCCCTGATTGAGGGCCGAGTTCTGGGGAGTCATGTTGGTAAAGTAGAATGTGCTCTCATTCAGGGCTACGGTTGCTGTCCTGTCTGCAGAGGGAAGCTGGTGACCGCGGTCATAACCATCCACGCCGTAACTTCTGTACAACTCCGCCTGATATCTTTTCGGCATTTTGGGATCATAGGCCCACTCGTCGGTCCTGCCGCTGTTACCTGTCATGTCTTTGTAAAGAGGATAGGCAACCCACAGGGCCAGCCTGTTTTCCATATCATACAGCATAGAGTAGTTTCTCACGTCATTTCCGTTGAGGGTTGCCCTGTGTGCGATATATGCCCGACCTGTACTCTTTGCAACCGCAGGCATCTCCATCCAGCCCTGCACCTTGTCCTCTACCAGCACCTCGAAAGGAGACTGTGTAATCTCGAACGTAAGAGTCTTGTCTGTTATCTCTGCATTGTCTGTGGTAAATGTAATTGTCGCAACCCTGCTGTCGGTAGAGCTCGGATTGTCTGTATATGACACCGTTATTGTCGCACTTTCGCTGCCGCTTGCCTGAGAGAGAGTAAAATCAGGGTTTGACGATACTGCGCTCCAATTCACGTTTGCGGCAAGAGAGACCTTTATTCTGCCGGCATCTCCGCTTACGGAAACGCCGCTGCCCTCAATAGAGAAGGTCGGAGCAGAATCGAATCTGACACCGGTCATTCCTGCATAGTCGCTTCTCGATGAAATTATAAGCTGATACCTGTTGTTGTTAATGCCTGCTATACCGCTTAACGAACCGGAACCCTGAGGCACCTGCTCGTTTCCGAATACTGCATACTTCGAAGAGAAGAGATCGAAACTCTCACCTGTTTCCGCAACAATCTCTATTGAAGTGTGCGCATCAGAAACTACAAATGTCTTGGCAAGATCTTCAACCGCAACCTGTACATTCTTTACCGTAACATACATAGACTCATAATCTCCGCTCAACAGTTCTGCAGCGGTTATCTCTTTTGCCGTGATTGTTTCTCCTTCAGATATTCTGGTAATATTGTCGAGAGGAAGGTTATTAAGCTGGAGGGCAGATCCGCTGGTAAAGACAGAAAGTTCCTGGTCTTTGAGAAGGATACGCACCTTGTCTCCGCGTGCGAATTCGCTGTTTTCGGCGTCACAGAAAATCTGTATGCCTCCTGTCTCATCAGAAACCACCATCGCCCTTGCAGATGTGTAGTTATTGAGTCCGCCTTCGGTATCTCTTCTGAAATCGCTGATGACAACACCTTCTATTGCTATGTTTTCAGTAATTGTCGTATTGCTTCCGGTATAGAGGGAGCGCACATATGCAATATCCTTTACCTCAGCCCCGCCGCCTACGGAGAACCTGTCTCCCGTAAGTCCGGCAACATCATCCGTTGAGGTGAGTGAAATCTGTATTGTCTCGTCGAATCTGGTAGCAATACCCTTCAACACACCGCTGCCGGAAGGAACCGGAGTATCTACAAACGAGGCATAGCTTGATGTGAATATCACGAATGTCTCACCGGTTTCTGCAACAAAATTGATTGAAGTATGGGCGTTTGCAGAACCGAAGTTCTTGCCTAAATCGGCCTCTGCCACCTGTACGTCACTTACAGCAACATACATAGACTCATACGCCCCGCTAACCAGTTCTGCAGCGGTTATCTCCACCGGCTCCAGTACTTCTGTACCTGTTTTGGTTATTGCAGAGAGAGGCAGATTGCCTATCTGGATTGCCCCGCCGTATGAGGAGAGTGTACTCCCTTTAAGCGAGATGGAGACCTTGTCGTTCTTTGCAAATTCAGTATTGTCCTCGGTACAACGCAGCTGAATGCCGCTTATGCCGTCTGAAACAACTATTGACTTTAAAGAAGTGGAATTGCCCAGGCCACCGTTTTCGGTACTTCTGTAGTCGCTTATCACAACAGCTTCGATGACAATATCCTCCTCGATTACTATATCCTCACCCTTATACATCGCTCTCAGGTCTGCAATGGGCGAGTCCTGATCAGGGGCATCTGCCGCCTCCTGTGAAATCTCCACCGAAGCGACCTTGTTTCTTGAAAACACCCTTACCACTGCACTGCGGGGCTCAGTCCCGTTTTCCGCAACAGAAATGGTAATTGTTCCGTCAAAAGAGCCCGATGCTGGAGAAACTGTAATCCAGTCGTGGCTCTCGCCTGCATCGAACACCGAAGCTGTCCACTCCGTATTGGACGTAACCTCCACGGTGGCAGATGATGCCCCGGAGGAAAAACTGATTCCGGTCTCGCTCAAGTCTATGGACTCCTGAAGCGTTTCATCGCTTTCGCACGAGAAAAGAGTTACCGCAATTATAAATAACGATAACAGTGATAATAAGTTATATTTACGCATATACTCGTTGTTTTACGGCCGCAAAAGTATAACATTTTTATTATTCTATTTTAATTTATTATTAAAATTTTGTTAATTCTTAACTTTTGCTTGGCAAGAAAGTTGCAGCGTGTCATTTCTATAACTATATTAAAACTCTCCGGTTTTTCTGCATCCGCACCCTTTTCTTTGATTTGGGTGCATTCTTTCATTAGTGTCCCGTTAAAATGGGACACTAATGACCCTGCTGCTATCTTGGTGCGCAGGTGTCTGGTTGCTATTGTTTTCTGTTTCATGCGGGTTACCTCATTTTTTATATTATTCTTTTCTCCTTATTAAAATGCAGCCCGCTTACCTTACGGTAGCGGGCTGCGGTGTCTGTATGATTTACCGGGCACAAATGCTCCCGCCCGGAACGGGAGTTCCTTCTTACTGATTTTTTTCCAATACGGGCAGACCGTCCGTGCCGAGTACATATCGCCAGCTCGTGCCGGAAAGAGCCGTGTTCATGGCATTCATAGCTTCCGTCCAGTCGCCGTCCACTTTCTCAGTATCGCCGGTGCCTGCCTGATTGTCACCGATGCCTTGGGCTTGGTCGTTCTGCCAGTAACAGGCGGTAATGACAGGGATACCGACTAATGCATTATAGTTTCGACCCGTTACGCCGCCAGTGGCGCTGACCGGGCCGCTGACAGTTTCCGCAGCATGGTAGCAGGCGGTCAGAGTGCCCGAATCGTTGGACCCCGTTACGCCGCCTACATAGATAGAGCCGGTTCCGTCACCCGTAACGGTCACGTTGCCTGTGGCATAGCAGGCGGTGAGGGTGCCGCCTCCGTTGAATCCCACCACGCCACCGGCATAGGTGTTGTTTTGGGGGTCTCTTTCAGCTGTCACATCGCCCGTGGCATAGCAGGCGGTCAGCGTGGCACCATAATTAGTTTGACCTACCACGCCGCCGACTTCGTTCGTTCCATCCACTATGGCCGAGGAAGTGCATTCGGTGATGGTACCGCCATATTGCTGGCCCACCACGCCGCCTACGCAGTTGGAGGTGCCGTTGCTGTTACTGTTTCCGCTGACACTGCCCGACACCGAGCAGTTTTCAATGTTGCCCCAGCTATATCCTGCCACGCCGCCGACATTGGCATACTGGTTATCGCTTTCTATCTGCACGTCCTCCAGCTTTACGTTCTTCACCGTGCCGCCAGAGCCGATGTAGCCGAACAGACCCGCATATTCGTCACTTCCCGTCATGGTCAGCCCCGTGATGGTATGGCCGCCTCCGTTGAAGGTGCCGGTGTATGAGTTATTCCAGGCCGTGCCTATCGGTGTCCATTCCCCCGTCAGGGTGAGGTCTGTGTCAAGGGTAATGTTGATGTCGGTCTTACCTCCGTTCACTAATTCGGCTACATTTTTCAGCCCATCGGCGGAGGTGACGTTGTAGGTCTTGCCGTCCTCCGACACGGTGTATCCCGGGTCTTTTGCCGCAGCGAGGGAGACGGTGTAGGTATATTCCTCGCCCGCCTGCCAGTCGGTATCGTTCTTCATCTTATAGACGAAGACCTTGCCA
>JADINB010000030.1 GCA_017694275.1 Candidatus Egerieousia excrementavium
GTTGTAAATTGGGGCAACGGATTCAACACGGTAATAACATATAGCCAGAAAATTACAGACAACGGCAAACATGTCCGGCCAACCGTCACCACAAAATGCTGGATAGACGGAGTGGAATCTGAATTGTTGGAGCCCGACAGGATATCGCCATGGGTGGCGGTCACACTCTGGAACAGATAATTGCACAGACCGACACTCGAACCACAAAAAAGGCGGTACGCACACGCACCGCCTTTATCTTTTCAAACCAAATCTGCTTATTTTAAACTTCGTTTACAATCACGCTGCGCCCCGGCATTGTTATTTTATCTTTTTCAAGACGAGTGTGGAGTTATGGCCACCGAATCCGAAGGTGTTGCTCATTGCAACATTGACCTCACGCTTCTGTGCCTTGTTCAATGTAAGATTCATCTTGTAATCTATCTCAGGATCTTCTGTCTCGAAATTGATTGTCGGAGGGACTATGCCGTTCTGCATTGCATCTATGCAGGCCAGTATCTCAACTGCTCCGGCTGCGCCGAGCAGGTGGCCTGTCATGGATTTTGTAGAACTGATGTTTACATTGTATACACTCTCGCCGAATACAGACTTTATCGCCTTCAATTCTGCAATGTCGCCAAGAGGAGTTGACGTACCGTGCACATTTATGTAATCTACCTCTTCGGGGTTGATGCCGGCCTCTTCAAGGGCCAGTTTCATTGCCTGCGTGGCGCCATGTCCCTCAGGGTGCGGAGCGGTAATATGGTGCGCATCGGCTGTCATTCCATAACCTGCAACCTCTGCATAAATCTTTGCCCCGCGGGCAACGGCATGCTCATATTCCTCAAAGACAAGGATACCTGCACCCTCGCCGAGAACGAATCCGTCTCTGTTCTTGTCGAACGGACGGCTTGCAGTCTTGTAGTTCTCGTTATTTGTAGAGAGCGCCTGGGCTGAATTGAAACCGCCCACACTCGGTATGGTTATGCCGGCCTCCGCACCGCCGGTTATCACTATGTCTGACTTGCCCAACCTCACTATGTCAAATGCGTTGCTCATTGCATGAGACGAAGAGGCACAGGCCGAAACAGTTGCATAGTTGGGCCCCATAAAGCCATACTTTATGGAAATATAACCGGAAGCCATGTCGGGAATCATCTTGGGTATCAAAAAAGGGCTAAAGCGGGGAACATTGCCGCCCTCGCTAAAGCCTATTATCTCTTGAGTAAGAGTCTCGATACCGCCGATTCCCGAACCTACGACAACTCCTACCCTGTCTTTGTCGATTTTGTCCAGATCCATGCCGGAATCGGCAATTGCCTGATCGGCCGCGATTATTGCATATTGACAAAATCTGTCGAGCTTGCGAGCCTCCTTTCTGTCGAAACCGAACTTCTCAGGCTCGTAACCCTGTATCTCACAAGCAAATTTAGTCTTAAAAAGAGATGTATCGAATCTGGTTATGAGAGTGGCGCCGCCAACACCGTCGTTCAAATTCTTGAAATATTCCTGAACGTTTGTTCCCAGCGGGTTGATGGTACCTATCCCTGTAACGACTACTCTTTTTAATTCCATTACTTATAGAGTTAACAATTATTTCTGGTTAGCCTCAATATATTTGATGGCGTCGCCAACGGTTACTATTTTCTCAGCAGCCTCATCAGGAATCTGAATGTCGAAAGCCTTCTCGAACTCCATGATAAGCTCTACGGTATCCAATGAATCGGCACCCAAATCTTTTGTAAAACTTGCCTCAGGTGTAACCTCGGCTGCATCAACGCCCAATTTATCAACGATGATCTCTTGAACTTTTGAAGTGATATCTGCCATGATTTAAAAAATTAGTTAATGAATAAGTTTATAAATTTTAGTAGTAATATCCATTTTATTACGGGCTGCAAAGTTAATAATTATTTTTTAAATAAAAAATCTTATATTTGTCTGCACATTATCAACAACATAGCACAAAAATGAAAAACATTGCGATATTTGCCTCGGGCAGCGGCACAAACGCCATAAACATAATCAACTTCTTCAATTACAACAGGAAATACGATGGCTCTCCAAGCGGAGAGTCGCAGACGGCCTGTGTAAAGGTTGTGATATGCAACAACAGAAACGCATATGTACTTACACGCGCCGCAAACGCGTCGGTAGAGATTTCGGTCTACGACAAGGAAGAACTTACCGGCTCTCCCTCAAGACTTTTGCAACAGCTTGCCATGCTGCAGATAGATTATATAATACTTGCGGGCTATCTGCTCAAGGTTCCTGATGCACTTATAGAGAAGTACCGCGACAGGATTATAAACATACACCCGGCACTGCTCCCCAAATATGGAGGAAAAGGAATGTACGGGCACCATGTGCATGAAGCCGTTATTGCCGCAAATGAGAAAGAGTCGGGTATTACAATCCACCTTGTAGACGAAAAATACGACAACGGCAGAATACTGTTTCAGGCCAGATGCACAATAGAGCCCGGCGACGGGCCACAGGAACTTGCATCCAAAATCCATGTGCTTGAACAGATGCATTTCCCAAATGTCATTGCTTCATTTATAAAGAGCTGCGATAATTCTCGACACCCTCTTTAAGAAAAGAGACAAACTGGTCTATGTCGGTATTGTAACCTCTGGGAGAAGCCAGGGGCTTTTCCTTCCCGTCAAGCAATATGTAATAGGGCTGGGCATTGGCTCCGAACTTGTGCATTACAAAGTTTGAATTTATTTTGCCAAGTTCCTTGAGGACCTTGCCGTTTTCAAGTGTAACCCATTCGCTTTCGGGAAGCCGCTTTTTGTCGTCTGCATAGAGGGCAACAATAACATATTCGTTTCTTAGCAGTTCCAGCACCCGGCTGTCGCTCCACACCACTGCCTCCATTTCACGGCAGTTTACGCAACCGTGCCCTGTAAAATCTACAAAAAGAGGCTTGTTTACCTTTCTTGCATACTCAAGAGCCTCGTTGTAATCGAAAAAACCCTCGAGTCCATGGGGCAAATCCAGAAAATCCGAATATTTTGGAGCTTTTCCATCTGCCGTTCCGGCTTCCGCTCCGCCCTCTGATACCGCCCTGCCGCCCGGCAAGATTACAAAATCCTGCGAAGTAAGCGGAGGAAGATAACCGCTCAACGCCTTCAGGGGCGCCCCCCACATGCCCGGTATCATATAGACTACAAATGCAAAGACTGCAATGGAGAGAAGAAGACGCTTTACAGAAAGATGCTCTTTTGGAGTGTCGTTTACAAACCTTATCTTGCCCAGCAGATAAAGGCCGAGCAGAGTGAATATCACTATCCATAGCGCAAGATAAACTTCTCTGTCAAGGATTCCCCAATGATATGTCTGGTCTGCCACGCTCAGGAACTTCAGGCCCAGCGCCAGTTCCAGAAATCCGAGGACAACCTTGACGGAATTGAGCCAGCCGCCCGATTTGGGCAGATCTTTAAGCAGGCTCGGGGCAAATGCGAAAACCGTAAACGGGAGTGCAAAGGCTACAGAAAAGGCAAACATGGTTATCACAGGTTCCCAAATTTCACCCTGAGTGCTCTTTATCAATACCGAGCCTACGATAGGGCCGGTACATGAAAAGGAGACCAGCACCAGGGTAAGAGCCATGAAGAATACACCTATGAGCCCCCCTTTGTCTGATTTGGAATCTGCCTTGTTGACAAAACGCGAAGGCATGGTTATCTCGAAGGCCCCAAAGAAAGAAGCGGCAAAAACCATGAATATCGCAAAGAATATCAGGTTGGGTATCCAGTGGGTTGCCAGCCAGTTGAATATGTCGGCCGTAACGGCATCTCCGCCTACAAAATAGGTTATAAGTATTATTATGCCTATCGGCAGGGTATAGAGAGCCACTATAGATATGCCGTAAAGCATTGCCATGAAGCGGCCGCGGCGTTTGCTTCCGGAGTTTTTCAAAAAGAACGAAACCGTCATGGGCACCATGGGGAACACACATGGAGTAAGCAGAGCCACAAAGCCCCATGCAATGGCCTCAAGAATGACAGACCATAGCGAGGTACCTTTCGCTCCTGCAGGAGCATCATCTGCCGCGGCCTCCACGACACTCTCGCTTGAAGCAATTTTGCCTGCAGCAGGGCCGGGAAGCACAAGCCTTATGGTCTTTTCTTCCGGCGTAAGGCACTGCCCGTCCTTGCAGACCTGCCACTCTATGGTGGAGATTACCTCCCCGCCGGAGGAAGCCTCTACCCTCTGCACTATCACCACCGGAGAAGAGCAGACACCCACCTCCATTTTAAAAGCCTTGTCATAGCTCTTTACCACATTGCTTTTTATATATGGCTTGCCGACAGCCCTCACCCCCTCGGGCAACTTCAGTTCAAGAGTCGTGGGATTCGGGCCGCCTTCATACTCCTCCATATCATATATATGCCACTCCGGCCCCATCGTGGCAACGAATGTCAGATCATACAGATTTTCACCTGCCTTCTCCACGCTGCCGCGCCATGAAACAGGCTGGTTGAAAAATTGTCCGCTTGCCTGGAATGAAAGCAGGAACATGAGCGAGAGCACAACTGCCCCCGCAAGATGCGATATAACCTTTCTTACCATAAAAGATAGTGTATTCTGTCAGGATTCCATTTGTCCTTGGGTTCATTGTCTCCAGCGGGGTATCCTACGGGTATCAGACATAACGGAAGCCACGGGTCGGGAATCCCGAGTGCAGACTTTATTGCCGCCATCCTGTCCTGATAGGGATAACCTGCCGTCCATACCGCACCCAGACCGTAAGACTCTGCCGCAAGCAGGATATTCTGTGCGGCAGCCGAACAGTCGAGACTCCAGAGCTGCGACAAGTCCGGATTGCCGGCAACCACTATTGCCGCAGATGCATTCCTGAGCATTTTCAGGTTTGTAAGAGAATCTGCAAGCCTAGAGATATTCTCCTCACCTGTAACAACTATAAAATTCCAGGGCTGCCTGTTCATTCCAGAGGGAGCAGCCATTCCCGCCCTGAGAATCATCTCAAGCGTATCTGAATTAATCATCTTCCCTGGAATATAATTCCTCACGCTTTTGCGTTCAAGAATATTCTCTATTACCGGATTTGAAACTCCGCCTGATATACCTTCCGGCGAATTGCCGCATGAACATACTGCAAGGGCGGCCAATACAAAAAACAAGTATTTCATTTTTTCAGTCATATTTTACTGCAACTGCATGCAGCTCAAATTTAACAAAAGGACGGTGTGTCATAATTGCAAACTGCTGCGTTATTTTCGGAATTCGGGCTAAGTCAT
>JADINB010000031.1 GCA_017694275.1 Candidatus Egerieousia excrementavium
TCGAAGCGAGCGAGAGTGAATCCTTTATCAATCCTTTCCTGTACTCGACCTCTGCCTCCTTGTAGTTATCCTTGTTGAAAAGCCTGTTGCCCTTTCTCACCTCGGAACGGTCTGTCTGAGCTGAAAGCTGCGAGGTGGCCAGCATGAAAACAAGTGCTGCCGAAAAGAGTTTCCTGCTCGATTTCAGGTTTCCTACAAAAAACTCCAGGAGCATGAATACCAGCGCTATGCCAAAGAAATACATATATTGTTCGTTATAATCTTCAAAAACCTGTGACTCATATTGCTGGGCCTTCAGTTCTTCCAGTTCGTCCAATATCGGATTCAGGCCAAACTCTGTTGCACCTGCACGCACATATGAGCCGTTCCCGGCTGCAGCCACTTCCTGAAGCGTAGACTCGTCGAGCTTTGTAACCACGATATTGCCATCCTTGTCTCTGAGAAGCTCTCCGTTGTCACCAATTGGAATTGGCTTGCCCTCAGGAGTTCCCACTCCTATACAGAATACTCTTATTCCCTCTTCGGCGGCATTTGTTGCCGCTATTACAGGGTCCGCTTCATGATTCTCTCCGTCTGTAATCAGAATTATAGCCTTGTTGTCGCTTCCCATCTGTCCTTGTGCGCTGAAACTGCGCATAGACATGTTTATAGCCTCGGCAAGGTCTGTACCCTGGTCGGGGATGGAACCCGGATCAATGGAATTGAGAAATATCTTTGCCGATACGTAATCGGAAGTTATGGGAAGCTGGACAAAAGAGCGGCCGGCAAAGATAACCAGGCCTATCCTGTCTCCCCTAAGTTTGTCTACCAGTCTTGATATCGCAAGTTTGGCCCTCTCCAGGCGGTTTGGAGAGTAATCCTGTGCCAGCATGGAATTGGAGACGTCGAGAGCAATTATTATTTCAGAACCCTTGCGCTCGTTTTCCACCAGTTTGGCCCCCATCTGAGGTCTGGAAAGGCCTATTGCAAAAAAGACCCATGCAAGCGAAAAGAAGACCATCCTCACCCATCCCTTATATCTGGAACGGAGAGGCATCAGTTTCTCCACCAGCGCAATATCTCCCAAAGCCTCCATCTTTTTCCTTCTGTTCCGCTTCAACAGGAAGAGAAACATGAAAAAGAAAGGGACCAGAAGAAGTAACAACAAATATTGTGGTGCTGCAAAATATATCATAACCGCTTCTCCTTTGTCAATCGGGCAACTGCCTTATAACGAAAAACCTCAACGCCATCTCCAGCAGAATCGCACACAGCGCGATGAGGGCAAACCGCATAAAGAGTTCCTTGTATATGGGAAAAGAGTCTACCATTGTCTTGCTCTTCTCCATCTTGTTGATTTCTCCATAAATCTCCAGAAGCTTTGAATTGTCAGTGGCCCTGAAATACTCACCTCCCGTCTCCTCGGCTATGTTCTGCAGAAGCGGCTCGTCTATCTCAACCTTCATCTGCTGCAATTCCACGCCAAAGGGAGTCATTACCGGATACGGGGCCGTACCCATAGCTCCTACACCAATGGTATAGACCCTTATGCCGTATGTCTTGGCTATCTCCACTGCCATTTGCGGAGAGATTTCACCGGCGTTGTTCACTCCATCGGTCAGCAGTATCACGACACGGCTCTTTGCCTGCGAATCCTTCAGGCGCGCCACCGCAGTCGTAAGGCCGTTCCCTATTGCTGTCCCGTCATCTATCAGGCCGCACTCTATCTCCTTTACAAGATTTATGAGCGTTGCCCTGTCGGTAGTAAGCGGAGACTGGGTATAACTTTCTCCTGCAAAGACAACCACGCCTATCCTGTCTGTCGGGCGTTCGGCAATAAACTGAATGGCAATCTCTTTTGCCGCATTTATACGGTCTGGGGTAAAATCCCGCGCCAGCATGCTTGTCGAAACGTCGAGTGCAAGAATTATGTCTATACCCTCGGTATCTATTCTCTCATATACCGATGAAGACCTGGGACGGGCTATCGCCACCACTATTGCCGAAATGGCTATAATCCTGAGCACAAACGGAACATGACGAGTATACCGTTTTATTCCGCTCCCCCTGGCGCTCCACGGGACAATCGTGGAAACAGTAAAGTAAGGATTCTTTCCAGACAGCTCCCGGTACAGGTAAAAAAGAATCAGCAGAACCGGGAGTGCCAGAAGCCATAATAATTTTGGATATTCGAAAAACATCACTTAACCTCCTTTTCCTGCTCCAGTTCCTGCATGAAGGTCGAATTTACGAATCTCACAGCCTTTGGAACAGCCTCCTCGTTTGCAGCCGTATCGGGAGAGAATTTTGCAAATTTCACCAGATCAGCCGTCTTGAGCAATTCATCCAACTCTTCATAAGGCCTTGCCTCTATCTGTTTGTCCTTCAAAGATTCAAGAATCTCGGCAGATGTCATCTCCATGGCACCTACGCCATACCTTTTCTGGATATATTCACGCAGGGCATCCGTTATCCCTGTATAATACTGCTTTTCCTTGCCGCTCTGCCACAACTTTTCGCTCCGTATTTTGTCGAGTTTGCGCAGAGCCACGATATGCGGAGGATCCTGTACCAACGGGCGGCCGAAGAAATCTTTATGTTCGCGTCTGTACCTTATATATCTTATAACAAGGAATACAGCCGCCACAACCGCGGCAACTATCAGAATATATAATACTATTTCTTTAAATGTCAATGGATAACGCACATTGCCCTTTATATCCTTAATCTGGTACTGCGCCGTATCTATCTGTAATGTCCCGACCGTCAGAAGCGGGCTTTCAACACCGAGCGTATCGGCGCCGCCGTCACCTGCCACAACCAGAAGCGGCTGCGGCAGCCGGTAGGCCCCGCTGTCGAAACTTGTAAGCAGGATCTTTGCATTCAGCAGGCATTTGCCTCCTTTCAGGGAAACCGTATCGAGCACGAAATCCGAAACGGCCTCGACCTTTGCTCCTGTTGTATCGAGCTGAAGCGTGGCTGAGTAGGGCAATATCAGAACCGTATCGCCCGCATCGGTCTCAAGCTCAAGATTCCAGACAGTCTGGTCGCCTATAAGAATGGAATCGCGCGAAAGAGACGAACTCTTGACCAGACCATCGGCAGCCCCTGCCGCAAAGGCGGCCCTGCAAGAGAGAAGCACCGCCGCAATCAGAAAAAACCGAACTCTCATTTTTGCCATTCCCATATCTATTTGCTTTTAAACAGAGATATTAGCCCCTTTACATAATCCTGGTCTGTGCCTATGCTTACACAGTCTACCTTGAATTTCCTGAACAGTTTTTCTGCCTTTTCGCAAACTCCTGTACTCCACGTATCGTAATATGCCCTCAGCGAGCGGCTCGAGGTATCGACCCATCTCTCTTCACCGCTCTCGGCATCCTTTACCCTTATCAGCCCGACATTCGGGATATGCCTTTCACGCTCGTCGTAAATGTTTATTACCGAAAGGTCGTGGCGGTTTACCGCAATTTTCAGGGCCTCTTCATAATTCGGGTTACTGTTGCTGTCTACGTCGAGCAAGTCGCTGAGAAGAAAGGCATTGCATTTCTTCTTTACTGCATTTGTAAGAAAACGCAGTGCCTCTGAAATATTTGTCCCGTTACCCGCAGGCTTGAATTCCAGAAGCTCTCTCAGAATCCGGAGCAGATGAGTACGCCCTTTTTTGGGAGGAATGAACTTCTCGACCTTTGAAGAGAAAAAGAGCGCCCCCACCTTGTCGTTGTTTATGGAAGCTGAAAACGAAAGTACGGCCGCCACTTCGGCTGCAAGTTCCCTTTTGGTCTTTACCGAGGTACCGAATATTCCCGAGGGGCTCACATCTACAAGCAACACTACCGTCATCTCCCTCTCCTCCTCGAATATCTTTATGTACGGAGAGCGCAGCCTGGCTGTAACATTCCAGTCCATATTGCGTACGTCATCTCCAAACTGATATTCGCGTACTTCGCTGAAAGCCATACCGCGGCCCTTGAACGCCGAATGGTACTCTCCAGCAAATATCTGATGGGAAAGAGACTTTGTCTTAATCTCGATTTTCCGTATCTTCTTCAAGAGTTCGTTTTCCATGACTGCACTCCTTCTGCCGTTATCTGCTACGGAACTTCAACCGTATTAATTATCTCTGTTATTATGTTCTCAGTTGTAACGTTCTCGGCTTCCGCTTCATATGTAAGACCTATCCTGTGGCGCAACACTTCGTAGCATACAGCCCTCACATCTTCCGGAATCACATATCCCCTGCGCTTGATAAAGGCATAGGCCTTTGAAGCCATTGCAAGGCTTATACTTGCACGCGGAGATGCTCCGTACTGGATAAGATCCTTGAGCTTGCCCAGCGCATAGTCTTCCGGCGTTCTGGTAGCGTAAACTATATCTACTATGTAACGCTCAATCTTCTCGTCCATATATACATCCTTTACCACGCTGCGGGCCCTGATTATGTCTTCCGGCTTGAGTACCGCAGAGGCCTTGGGGAAAGAACCGCCGTTATGCATCTTTATAATCTGCTTCTCCTCCTCTTTCTTGGGATAGTTCACCACAACCTTGAGCATGAACCTGTCGACCTGCGCTTCGGGAAGAGGATAAGTACCCTCCTGCTCTACCGGGTTCTGGGTTGCCATTACAAGGAAAGGTTCGGGAAGCTTGTATGTGTTGTCGCCTATGGTCACCTGCCGCTCCTGCATTGCCTCAAGAAGTGCAGACTGCACTTTTGCCGGAGAACGGTTTATCTCATCGGCAAGAACAAAGTTGGCAAATACCGGGCCCAGCTTTACCTGGAACTGCTCGCTCTTCTGACTGTAAATCATTGTACCGACAACATCTGCAGGCAGCAAGTCCGGCGTAAACTGAATACGGCTGAACTTAGCCTCCACAATGTTAGCAAGCGTATTTATAGCCAATGTCTTGGCCAAACCGGGCATACCTTCGAGCAGGATATGTCCGTCTGCAAGGAGACCTATCAGCAAATTCTCCACAAGATGCTTCTGCCCTACTATCACCTTGTTCATCTCCATAGTGATAATATCTACAAAAGCGCTCTCCTTCTGAATCCTTTCGTTAAGTTCCTTAATGTTTACCGTTTCCATATCTATTATTGTTATTATTTCTTACCTTTGCGCCACAACCGGGCCGCATACCCCATGAGATATTTCATAACCCTATCATACGACGGCGCCCCTTTCAGCGGGTGGCAAATTCAGGAAAATGCAAACAGCGTGCAACATGAAATACAAAAGGCACTCGGCATTCTTCTCAGGGAACCTGTAACTGTCACAGGTGCGGGAAGAACAGATGCCGGAGTAAATGCAATCGGATATGTAGCACACTTTGACTCCAAAAACATTTTGAAAAATTGCCCGCAATTATGCTACAAATTAAATGCCATTCTGCCCAATGAAATATGCGTCCACGAAATTTTCCAGATGCCCGGCAACGCACACGCCAGGTTCGATGCTACAAGCAGATGCTATAAGTATTATATACACACCCGGAAAGATCCTTTCTGCGCCAGATATTCCTGTCTTACAAAGGAAAAACCAGACATTGCAGCCATGAACAGGGCTGCCGGGCATCTGCTCGGAGTTCACGATTTCAGCTGCTTTGAAAAGCTGAACGGAGGAAACAAGACCTCAATATGCAACGTAATGGAAGCAGGCTGGGAGCAGATAGACAGTCACCGTTATCTCTTTACCATACGGGCCAACCGTTTTCTGAGAAACATGGTACGGGCAATAGTCGGCTCGCTTCTGGAAGTGGGCTACGGCAAGCGGCAGCCTGAGTGGATAGCCGAAATAATGGAGATGAAAGAACGCGGAAAGGCCGGGCAGTCTGTACCGGGCAACGCTCTTTTTCTTGCAGAGATTACATACCCGTATCCGTTGAAACAGCAGCCGGAGGCTTCGGACCGCCAATAACCGCATCTCAATTCCCGCCATACCGGCCCTTTTACAATACGCATGGGGCTGTGTCAAAATGAATGTTTTGATGCAGCCCCATTAAGGTGTGTAAGAATTAGCAAAATGCAAGGTATTGAGGATGAGGGCTACAGGAGTTTACTGGAGTAAATGACTTAGCCCGAGTTCCGAAAATAACGCAGCAGTTTGCAATTATGACACACCGTCACCGCTTTATAATTTCATCGCTGGCAAAGTTATCTTAACTTGAACTTCAGATAACCCATATAAAAGTTCAAGTTATGATATACGGCTACATAAGAGTCAGCACAGACAAGCAGACTGTGGAAAACCAGAAATTCGAGATTAACGAATATTGCAAGAGAAACAATCTGAAAATCAACGGGTATATTCAGGAGACCATAAGCGGAAACAAGACCTACCGCAAGCGCGAACTTGGCAAGCTGCTCTACAAGGTACAGTCAGACGACCTGATTATCTGCGCAGAACTCTCGCGTCTGGGAAGAAACCTCTTCATGATAATGGAAATTCTCAACATCTGCATGTCAAAAGGATGCAGGGTCTGGACAATAAAGGACAATTACAAACTTGGAGACGACATACAGAGCAAGGTGCTGGCCTTCGCTTTCGGGCTCTCCGCGGAAATAGAACGCAACCTCATAAGCCAGAGAACAAAGGAGGCGCTTGCCAGAATAAAGTCTGAAGGAAAGAGTATAGGCCGCAGGCAGGGAAGCAAAAACAAATTCTCCAAACTTAGCGGAAAGGCCAAAATAATAAACCGGATGCTCGACGAGGGGTTTACCGTTTCACAGATATCGCTCAAGATTCTGGTCCACAGAAGCACAATCTACAAATATCTCAAGGAGGCAGGATACAATATAAATGAAAAACAATTACATTTACGGCAAAAAGTTAGTTCATCATCACGAATATGAAAAGCATTGTAAAAAGTTGTATCACGGCAACAGCAGCCGCCATTATTCTCTGCGGTTGCAGCCGGCAAGACCAGACTGCTGTAAAATACAGGATTACCGGAAGCGATTCTTCATTTGTGGACGGACAGTACATGTATATCTTCACCTATGATGCAGGCAAGGCAGAGTGGCCAGACTCCGCACTTATATCCAACCATTCGTTTGTAATGGAGGGCGAACTTCCATTTTCAACGACAGCCTTTCTCTATATGGCATCCGACAGGAAAACGGGAAATGCGACTCAGCTGACCTCTTCCTTCATCATTGAGAACGGAACCATCAGGGCAGAGAACAAAGGCGGCTACTTTCTGGAAATGACAGGTACACCACAGAATGAACTGAAAAGCCGCATGTTCGAAATGCTTTCCTCAATCATGGCAGACACGACACTTGCCAAATCTGAAATTGACAGAGCCGCAGACAGTATCATAAGGAGCACAATTATGGAAAACAGAGACGCTCTTGCACTTGAAATGCTCGAAGGATGGCTGGACACGCATCCGGGAAGCGATGTGCTCTCCATGCTCGATTCATTTCCGGAGCCATACAGAAAGCATCCGCAGGCCATATATCTTGCCAATCTCATAAAAGAGATGCCCACAGACATAGGACGCAGTTATGTTGATATTGCCGGCCTCACCCCAGATGGGGATTCGCTGCGGCTTTCAGATATAGTTTCCCGCGACAACAACCGCTATCTGCTGCTTGATTTCGGGGCATTCTGGTGCGGTCCCTGCAGGGCCGAGTACCCGAATCTGTCGGAACTCTACAAAAAATACAAATCCAAAGGGTTCGAAATTTTTGGAATCTCATATGATAACGACATGGAGGCATGGAAAGAGTGCATAGAGACATTCGACATGGAGTGGCCCCAGGTTCATCAGGGATTCGGCATGCATCCGCGCCAGACACAGGCATGGAATGACTACAGCCTCAACGGCATTCCATCGACTGTCTTGATAGACTGCAAAAGCGGCCTTGTCATAGCCAAGGGGCTGAGAGACGAAACCCTCCGCATAAAGATAGAAGAATTGCTGGGGTTATTGCCTTGATGCGATTTCGTTATACAATGCCAATCCTTTTGAAGTCAACAGATATTTCTGTCGGGGATGATTTGGTTTATCCGGGTACAGTGCTTTGACAATACCTGCTTCCAAGGCAGGAGCCATGTAGTTTTCTAAAAATGTAGGCCTGTGTTTCAACCCTATCTTCTCCATCAGACTTTTCAGAGATAACTGCCCGTTGGACAAGGCAAGCAATAAGGCACGAACTTGTTCGGTTACTTGTACGGCAGGTTGTTCGGTACTTGTTCGGTCAACCTGCTGCATCTGCTCCCCGGCCGGTTCCTCAGGAACATTGACCACCATATACCTGTTCCGCAACTCGTTGTTTTCGCCCAACAGCAGATTACGGAAAAAACGTTCAAGGTACTCTGAATTACGCATGACGCCTTTTTGCACATTCTGATAGTTGGCGCGTACCAGGGCGTTACGGAAATACCACGAATGATTGGCAAACAGGTCGTTTGTTACGTCAAAACCCATAGAACGTAAATAGAGAATCGTAAACACTGCCGTTGTACGGGTGTTTCCCTCACCGAACGGGTGGATTTGCCATAGTCCAGACACGAATTTGGCAATATGGTTTACAAGACCTTCTCTGTCTACTTTGGAATAATCAAACAGGCGTTCCTGCTCCAAGTCATATTCTACAGCTTTACGGATATCAGGTGCTGAAACATAGAGCACCGTATCTCCACCAAGCACCCATTCCTTTTTGGTAATGTTGTAATTCCGGATTTGTCCAGCAAATTTGAATACGCCATCGAATATACGGCGATGAATAGATGTCAGCCCGACAAATGTAAAAGCAATACTTTTCTCAGTAAGCAGCCGGCGGATATTGGTAGATACCATATCTGCCTCATGCGTTTTAGCATCTTCAGACGTACGTAACTCTTTCGACTGATAATAGCTCTTTATGAGTTGTTCTGCCTGGTCAATTGTAATTTCTCCCTCAATATCCTTGCGTGCCGTTTCAATCAGATAATCTGATGGCTTGAGCCCGTCAACGGCCTGCAAGCCGATTGCCGTCTGCCACGCATAGCCCTTCTCTTTTTTCTGAGGTTCACATTGTCTTATATACTCTTCGAAATCATACATCTTGTAAAGCATAAAGGGGAGGGAGAAGACAAAGGTAAGAATTTTCCGTGATTAATCTGCTCTCATGACTGGGTAGAGATGTATATATCAGAGTTACAAAAAGAAGAGACAGCCATCGGCATATTCAGGAAAACGGCACAGAGTCCGCCATCCTGATTATGAGGAAAACGACTATAAACAAGAAGGGGCTGTGTCAAAATGAATGTTTTGATGCAGCCCCATTAAGGTGTGTAAGAATTAGCAAAATGCAAGGCATT
>JADINB010000032.1 GCA_017694275.1 Candidatus Egerieousia excrementavium
ACATACTCCAGCATACCGGCCCTCCACTCTCCTCCTTTTGTATATGCTGCAATAGCACTTTTGGTAGCAAATATCGTAGGACTGTTCAACTCGTTGGCATCCATCCACCTGTAAAAATCTTCGCGCAGAGCGGCATTAGGAACGACAGCATAGGAACTCACTATTCCTGCTATATTGAAGGTTTTTGACGGAGCCCCGAATGTTATGCTTATCCCTGCAGCCTTGTCGCTGACGCTTGCAAATGGGATATGTTTTGCACCAAAAAGAGGCATGTCTGCATGAATCTCGTCTGCAACGACAATCACGCTATGCTTATGGCAGATTTCAGCCAGTTGTACAAGGCTTTCCCGGCTCCATGCAATGCCGCCGGGATTATGGGGATTAGAGAGAATCAGAAGCTTTGGTTTTCCGCTCTCCATAAGTTTGTCAAGACCGGCAAAGTCCATCTCATATGAGAGCACTTTTCCACACTCGTTGCAGCGGCACTCCTTCAGTGGAGAGTAGAGCAATTTTCTGTTGTTCTTTTCAGGAAGGTTAATAAACGGCGGATAGACCGGAGGCATGACTACAATACCGTCACCGGGTTTTGTAAAAAAGCTTATCGCATAACCTATCCCCTTTACCACACCGGGAATAAAACTCAGCCATGAGAGTTCCACTTCCCAGCCCTGCTCCCGCCTTAGCCATGCGGCAATTGTAGGGAAATACTCCTCGGGAATCGTGTTATAACCGTACAGAGATGTATCCACTACCTCCTGCAAGGCATTTTTTACACACTCAGGCGATTCAAAATCCATATCTGCAACCCACAATGGAATAAGCCCATCCTTACCGAAATGTTTTTTCAGGCCGTCGGCCTTTTCTGAAAACGTCCCGTTCCTATCTATAATCCTGTCAAAGTCCATAATATATCATCATTTTAAAATCCGTTTGCTAAAGTTGCTTTATTTTGTCTATGCACGATGGCAACTCCTGCGGATAATGTGTTACCATAATGAGAGTCTTGCCGTCTCTTTTGCAGAATTCATCTATTATCTCCCTTGTAAGAATACGGTTGTATGTATCCAGCCCGTGCAGCGGTTCGTCAAGTATAAGCAGCTGCGGGTCCTTGACAAAGGCCCTGGCCAGAAGCGCAAGCCTTTGCTCGCCGGAAGATATTCTCAAGAACATCTTCCCGGCAATGCCGCTTATTCCGAACATATCCATCCAGAAGTCGCATGATGACATTTTTTCTTTGGGAGGCCTGACATAAAGCCCTACCGTGTCGAGCAACCCGCTCGCCACAATCTCCCTGACCGAAACATTTTTCTGAAAAGCCCTGTGCAACTCCGGAGAAACATACCCTATTTCCCGTTTTATGTCCCAAATACTCTCTCCCGAACCTCTTTTCCTGCCGAAAAGTTCTATGTCGCAGGCATACGACTGCGGATTGTCTGCCGTAATAAGGTTGAGCAGCGTGCTTTTCCCGCTTCCGTTATGGCCGGAAAGGGCCCAATGTTCCCCTCTTTTTATATCCCAGCAGACCTTGTTGAGAATGGTTTTCCCACCATATCCGATTGTAACGTCCTTCAGGCGTACTACATATTCTGAAGTTCCCTTCCCTGATACAGGCAATTCCGAAATAGCCCTGCGCTTCTGCTCCGAAAGTTCTCTTCTGCCTGCCTCCGCCTTGAACGGAGAGCTGTGCATATATTCACTTACGGTATATTTCCTGAAATCCGAACACTCCTTCACCGTATAGACATGCGTTATGAAATCGGGAAGTGCAAGCAAGTCTGAGAGCAGCAGGATAATGCCAACCCTTTTTGAAATTTTCTTCAGCGCTGCGGAAAACTCCTCGCGCGAGGATGCATCCAGCCCTATGAACGGGTTGTCTATTATAAGCAGCTCCGGTTCTGAAGAGAGTGCCTTAATTATCTGCACCTTTCTCAGTTCTCCGCTTGAAAGATGTACCAGCCTGTATCCTGCATGCTCCCTCATATTGAAAAGGTCGTACTTTTCAAGAACCTCTCTGCCAAGGAACTCCTCTACCGTGGGATACCCCTCCTGCTCCGTACTGTTCCACCGCTGCTGGTAATAGTATGAAGCATCGTCTGAACCGTATGCATCCTTGAATGCCAGAAGTTTTATCTTTTGATAGACCCACTCCGGAGTATTGTCAAAAACATACTCGGCCTTGCCTTGCATTAACGGAAAAGTATCCATTATTATGTTTGCCACCAAAGACTTGCCAGCCCCGTTCCTGCCTATTACGGCAACCGCCTCGCCTTTGTTGAACGTAAAATTTACCGGAGCCTTCAATCTTTGCTCCGGATTATTTACTACAGCATCTGTTATTTTGACTTCCATTTGAAACTATCTGCTATTTCTGGACAGAATTCCCGAATATGGAATATCTTTACATCATGCAATTCAAGAATACAATATGAAATCTATCCAATATACAGGGCTCAACTACAGAGAAGTTAAGGAATTTGCCGGAGAGAAAATCCTCGCTCCATACTTCTGCATGGGATTCAGCATGCTCTCGCTTTACACCAAAGATGGATTTGTAACCGTCAACGAGGGAGACTGTATCATACAAGACGACGACGGGGAATTCTCTGTCAAAGTTTCTCAGTGACACTCGTGGGAATGGCACCCTTCGCCCGAATCCTTGACATTGCCGGCAAGGAAACTTTCCACCAGCGCGTCTGTATCTCCCGAGCAGCCTCTGAAGACCTCAATATTGTTTGATTCCAGCACATTCTTCGCACCTTGGCCCATATTGCCAGCAAGCATCACCTTCACGCCCATTCCGGAAAGGATCGGGGCGATTCCAGACTTGCAGCCGCACCCCTGGGGAGATGGATAATTCTCCTTTGATACTACCTTTCCGCCTTCCACACTGTATATGGTATAATAACTGCAATGGCCGAAATGGTCATCGACAGCCGAATCCCGTGTAGGGACCGCAATTTTCAGTTTCTGTTCCATTACTTGAGAAAATTTGTTTTACCCTTGCAAAATTAGATAAAATATCTGTACGATATTTCTATCTCCAGCCTCCGCCAAGTGCCTTGTAGAGATTCACAAGAGCTATATGCTCATCCCTGACCGCATTACCCAGGTCAATTTCCGCATTGAAATAACTACGCTGGGCATCCAGGACATCTATGTAATTCACATAACCGTTTACATACTGTGTCCTTGTAACTTCCATATATTTAAGCGACGCATCTTTGAGATTGCCCATAAGTTTCTGCCTTTCACGTGCCGAAGTATATGAAACCAAAGCATCGTTGACCTCCTTGAACGCCTCCATAACTTTCTGCTCGTATGCGTAGCGCTGCTGCTCATAAGCCTGTATCGCAGCCCTGTATTGCGCCTGCTTCTTTCCGAATGAAAAGATAGGTGCAATTATTTCACCGGCCACATAGGTAAACGGTGCTGTCAGCAGTTTTGAAAAGGAGTCATTCTCAGCACCGCCTTTAAGCGATATGGTAAAGCGGGGAAACCTGTCTGCCCATGCTATACCGGCATCGGCCATGGCCGCTTTCAAGGCCAGTTCAGCCTCTCTTATATCTGGTCTGCGCCTTATCAGATCAGACGGTATGCCAATCTGTGAAATCAGTGAATCCATCACTTCCATGTCGTTACCGGAACGTATTATCTCCTTTGGAAATTCTCCTGTAAGAAGAGATATCTCATTCTTCTTTATCTCCACCTGCTTCTTCAAGTCCGGGACCAGAGATGCCGTAGTAGCATATTCCACCTGAGACTGCTGGTATGGAACGGGAGTTGTGAGTCCGCCGTCGTATCGCAATTTGGTATATTGCATGTTCTCCTCTCTCGTGCGGAGAGTACGCTGCACCACGTCTAGTTCATTGTCTAATGCAACCAGCTCAAAATAAGCCGTGGCAACCTCCGCCACTATTGTCATCTGCATATACCTCTGCGCCTCTACAGAAGACATGTACTCGGCAAGGGCCTTTTTGTTCGCCCACCTTATGCTTCCGAAAAAGTCGAGTTCCCAGGAAAGCGATGCGTTTATTCCCACCTCATCATCCTGGGTAAAATTCCCGGACGCATAATCATAGATATCGCGCTCCGCATAAGTGTTTGCCGATATCGAAGGAAAAAAGTCTGCCCGCGCCACACGGTGACGCTCTGCAAGTTCCTTTACCCTTGCTGTGGCAATGAGCATGTCGCGGTTATTCAACAGGGCCTGTTCTATCAGGTCCTGCAAGAGCGTATCTGAAAACATCCTGCTCCACTCTATGTCTGCCATGCAGAGTGAATCTGCATAATTGCCGGCAACTATCGTCTGAGGCAACTCCAGTTGCGGCTCAATGCATTTTTTTGAAACTCCGCAACCTTGTACAGTAAAAAGCAGAGCGGCAACTGCTGCAACGGCAACAGTTCTTATATTAAACAAGTTTCTCATCTCTTTTCTTTTTAGAAAACCTCTCCTTTAACCTGTATATCCAGACAAAGAAGAACGGGACAAAGACTATTCCGGCCGTAATGGCCACTATCATTCCAAAAAATACGCCCACACCTATGCCCTGGCGGCTTGCCGCCCCAGGGCCTGAAGCCAGCACGAGCGGAAGCATGCCCAATATGAATGTAAGGGAAGTCATGACTATGGGGCGGAAACGCAGTTCTCCGGCCTGGATGGCAGCCTGCACGACATCCTTGCCCTTTTCGACCTCCTCTTTTGCAAACTCCACGATAAGTATCGCATTCTTGGCAGCAAGACCTATAAGCATCACAAGGCCTATCTGGAAGTAGATATTGTTCTCCAACCCGAAAATCCAGATTGAGAGGAATGCTCCCACACAGGCGACAGGCAGGGAGAGCAGCACCGCAACCGGCACCGACCAGCTCTCGTACTGTGCGGCAAGGAAAAGGAATACAAAGAGGAATGCCAGCATTATCACCAGCCCTGTCTGCCCGCTCTGTTTCTTCTCCTGATAGGAAAGTCCGCTCCACTCCACTCCTATCTCTTTGGGCAGTTTCTCTTTCACTATGTTTTCAAGTACCTGCATGGCCTGCCCGGAACTGTAACCGTGGGCAGCCTCACCGGTAATGGTAGAGGAATAGAACATGTTGAACCGCTTGATGGTTCCAGGTCCTGTCGTATAGCTTGTCGTTCCAAGCGAAGTAACGGGAATCATCTCGCCTTCAGTTCCTTTTACAAAATAGAGGTTCATGTTGCCGCGGGAGGCCCTGTAAGGCGCCTCGGCCTGTATGTAAACCCGGTAAACCCTGTTGAAAAGATTGAAATCGTTTACATAGACAGAACCGGTAAATGCCTTTACCGTGGTAAAGATATCAGAAACCGAAACTCCCATGAGTTTTGCCATGTCTCTGTCCACGTCAAAATAGAGCTGGGGAATGTCATTCTGCATTGAACTGTTTACTCTGGCAAGTTCCTTTCTCATTGAAGCGTAATGAATAAGGGTGTCTGTTGCCGCCTGCAGGTCTGCATAAGTCATGTTTCCGCGCGATTCAAGCACCATTTCGAAACCTCCGGAAGAACCAAGGCCTGGAATCACGGGAGGAGAACTCAGATATACGTTGCTTTCCGGATATTGCGACAGTTCTTCCCTTACCTGTTCCATAAATTCAGATATGCTTTCTGTCTTGCGTTCGTCCCATGGTTTCAAGATAACTGTCATCTGGCTGCGAGACTGGTTGGTTCCCACCCGCGGGCTTGAACCTGTAACATTGAGTACATGTTCTACGTCTGGCTGCTCCAGCAGATAAGCCATGGCCCTGTCTGTAACTTCACGGGTTCTCTCCAGAGTCGCCCCCTCAGGGAGCTCGAGTTCCACAGTAAAATAGCCCTGGTCTTCCTGGGGAATAAAACTTTGAGGCACAATTTTATTCATGGCCCATATTGCGACTATTGCGATTCCGAATGCGGCAAATACACGTTTCGAATTCTTTATGGATTTGCCTATGATTTTGGTATAATATTTTTCACCTTTTGCCAGCCACCTGTTTATGAACCTGAAGACCCTGTTCTTCTCCTCACCTTTCTTCTCCGTTGCAGGCTTGAGGAAAATAGAGCACATCACAGGGCTGAGAGTCAGCGCCACTATGGTGGAGATAATGACAGATACGGCTATGGTTATGGTAAACTGCCTGTAGAGCATTCCTGTAATACCGGAAAGGAAACTTACCGGGATAAACACAGCGCACAACACAAGCGACATCGCTATCAGTGCACCGCCCAACTCCTGCATAGCGATTTTTGTTGCCTCATAAGGAGACAGCCCCTGTTCGTGCATGATTCTGTCTACGTTTTCCACCACAACTATGGCATCGTCGACCACAGTTCCAATTGCCAGCACCAGTCCGAGCAACGTGAGGGTATTGAGAGAAAATCCGAACATGAGCATCACCCCGAACGTACCTATAAGCGATATGGGCACTGCGATTGCCGGGATAAGAGTTGCCCTCCAGCTCTGCAATGAGAGGAACACCACAAGTATCACAAGAACAAGAGCCTCAAAGAGAGTTTTGTACACTTCGTGAATAGACTGCGATATGTAAGTGGTCATGTCAAAGGGAATTTCATAAGAGATACCCTCCGGGAAATTCTCACTTATCTGTTCCATTGTCTCCTTTACCGAGTTGGCCACCTCCACGGCATTCATACCGGGAAGCATCTTTATATCGAGCACGGCGGCATTGCCTCCGTTTATTCCACTCTCCGTGTTGTAGGACGACGCTTCAAGCGACACTCGGGCAACATCTTTAAGCCTTATTATTGACCCGTCGCTGCGTGCCCTTACCACTATGTTCTCAAACTCGCTTACACTAGAAAGACGCCCCTTTGCCACAATCGGACGGGTCACGTCGACTCCGGTCATTGGCTGCTGCCCGAGGACGCCTGCTGCAGACTCCCTGTTCTGCTCCTTTATGGCATTCTGCAAATCCTGGACGGTAAGACCGAGATTGGCCAGCCTGTCGGGCTGCACCCATATCTGCATGGCATAATAACGGCTTCCCACATTCGATACCTGTCCCACTCCCGGAATACGTCTCAAAAGATCCAGCACATTAAGGGTTGCATAGTTGCTCAGATATATCTCGTCGAACTTGGGGTCATTTGAGAGCAACGTTATGGTCATAAGCTTGTTCGAAGCCTGCTTGTCTACCGATATGCCGTTCTGTATTACCTCAGCAGGCAGACGCGACTCGGCCTGCTTCACACGGTTCTGAATCTCTACTGCAGCCAGATCAGGGTCTGTATCTATATCAAAAGTTATGGTAACAGAAAAGCTGCCGTTATTGGTGCTGCTCGACTCCATGTAAAGCATGCCGGGTGTACCGTTCAGTTCCTGTTCTATAGGAGTCGCGACAGCCTGTGACACTGTCTCCGCACCAGCTCCTGGATATGATGCCGAAACCTTTACCACCGGAGGAACAATCTGGGGATATTGGTCTACCGGCAGAAGAAAGAGGCCTATCAGGCCCACCAGAACTATTACTATGGAGACGACAGTCGAAAATATCGGCCTGTCTATAAAAAAATCACTCTTCATCGGCTCCTTCCTCCTGTTGCTCCAGTTTTTGAGGTTCAACTATTACAGGGTTCACCTTCATGCCGTGTCTCAGCTTGTGGAATCCCTCAACCACAATTCTCTCGTCTGAACCCAGCCCCCTCTCTACAACAACATTATCGCCCACCTCAGGGCCGAGTTCAATAAATCTTTTCTCCACCACACTGTCTCTTCTGACCACAAAGACAAAGGCTCCCCCCTTCTCTATCACCAGAGACTTGTTAGGAATCACGATTGCGTTTTCACGAACGTCAAGCAACAGTTTTACCCTGGTCAGCTGGCCGGGAAGCAGAATCCTGTCGGGATTGGCCATCTCGGCTCTCACCGAAAAGGTTCCGGTATTAGGGTCAACCTGAGGGTCTGCAAAGTCAACCATTCCCTTCAGCGGATATTGTGTATTGTCGGCCAGGGTTATGGTTATATACGGGTTCCATTTCCTTGAAGAGTCTTTCTGCCCAAGGTTTACGTTT
Organism: Candidatus Egerieousia excrementavium; assembly: GCA_017694275.1. Lineage (GTDB taxonomy): Bacteria > Bacteroidota > Bacteroidia > Bacteroidales > UBA932 > Egerieousia > Egerieousia excrementavium. The sequence goes on from JADINB010000032.1 coordinate 8,027, forward strand.
CTCTCCTTACTCTTCAGATAGTCAAGCCCTGTCATGCTGAAATCAACACGCACGGTATCACTCTTTACTATCGTTGCAAGAAGCGATTTTCCGCCAGGCCCCACAAGGGTTCCTATATCTACGTTCCTTTCACTTATATAGCCTGAAATGGGAGAACGCACGGTAGTATAGCCCAAGGCTATCTCGGCCTGTGTAAGGTCTGCCTCGCTCATTACCACCTCTGCCTTTGCACTCTCATATGAAGCAATGGCATTGTCGAGGTCCAGACGGCTTGCGGCATTCTGCTCGAAAAGTGGACGTATTCTGCCCAAGTCTCTTTCAGCCTTGAGCGCCAGAGCCTTGTTCTTGTTCAACTGAGCTTTTGCCTTTTCCACACTGGCCCTGTACAGTTTGGGGTCAATGACAAACAGCACCTCGTTTTTCTCTATATACGTACCCTCCTCAAAGAGCATCTTTTCAAGATAACCCTCGACTCGCGCCCTTATCTCCACAAACTGCTGCGCCCTGATTCTTCCGGCATATTCGCCGTAAATGTTCACATCATCCACAACCACAGGCTGCGCCTCGATTACAGGATATACCGGTTTGGGCGGTTCCGGCCAGAACAGGACAATTCCGCCGGCTATAATGGCTGCACAGCCTACGCCTATTGCATACCAGCTCCATTTGGGCAGTTTTTTAAAACTTCTTACTTTGCCTTTGATTTTGCCGATGCCCCTTTTCCCGGCATCTATCACCTTTTCGGTAGGAATATTTATCTGCATATACCTGATATTTTCATATTTTGCCGTAGCGTTTTTTACTTACAATATTTGCGCCAAATATACTGAATTGCTTTATACGACAAAGCATCCGACAGGTGCATCTTTACAAATTTAACAATAATTTTACTTTTCAGGCGTGCCAGCCGTATTTATTGGCCCATGCAAGAATCCGTTCACAATCAGCCCATCTCAATGCAAAAGCACATTTCCAGACAGCATTTGATACAATTGATATGCTACCGTATCAACGAATATATCTTTATTCCGATACACCACGCAAGAGGGATTCCTATCCTGACGACACTGGGCATGATACAAAGCATAATTGCTTGTCAACGATACAGGCTTGATGCCGAGACTGTATAAATACTACACAATCGTAGTATCCGATTTCATTTAAATCTTTGATTTTTTATAATTTTGCGAACCGCCCATAGTGCAAACATAATAACACTAACACAGACAACACACATAGACAATACTTTTTTGAAATTAAAGCAGTCGTAGACATGAAAAGAAGGAACGAGCTCAAATACCTTAAAGATCCTGTACTTTTACAGGAACATAACGATTACATCGCGCATGTCAGACAAGTCCTGAAGAGCAATAAAATAAACGTTGCGGTCACAGCGGCAGAAATGGGAATGTCAAAAAGCACATTACACAATCATATCAAAGATGGCCGGTTATCATTGGTTGACATATATCATATCGCGAAAATTGCAAACAAGAAAGTGGTTTTTGATATACTGCCTGCAGAACGCGTTAATTTGACTTATCAGCAGCAACAAGATGAAATTGCAAAACTCAAAGAAATTATAATTAATCTGACAAAAGAGATCGATGAACTTAAAAATTTACAGCCCAAAACTCGCACAAGGTAACTTTACAAATTTTTTATATCATCTCCTGGCTTCTCCTTTTGTCGCTTCTGCTGACAGTCAAGGCCGTTTCATTTTTTTGCCATCGTCATTAATTAAAATTGCCGCTATAAATAAAGAACGCCCCCAAGTATGCTGC
>JADINB010000033.1 GCA_017694275.1 Candidatus Egerieousia excrementavium
TTATAGACGAAATATTAATCAGAACCTATTGCGATGAAAAGATAATGATTACTAATTGATTAGACTTTTTTACAGGAAGCTCCTAAAAGTTCTGATAATGTTTCAAATCCGGAATTTTGGATTTGAGCCAGTGTTACAAGTAGTTTCAAAGCCATGGGCAGGGGCTGGATATGTGGCCATGCCGAGTAGAAGATCCAGCAGTTTGCAATGAAATAGAGCGCAAGAATCGTTATGAACATGCTTTTTTATGCAATATTAAAAAATCTTTGCGACAGTTTGAAAATGAAGATGACAGGAAGGTATGTGAAATATTTGAAAAAACATTTAAAATCATTAAATTTGAAAAATTTTGTTCATTATGAAGAATATATTGGCAGGTCTGTCCGTTTTGTCTGCCGTATTGGTTGCCGTATCATGCGGCTCAAACAAAAACACAGGGCAGATGGCTTCGGAAAGGCAGCTGACAGCGGTTGCAGAAGGTGTGCAGACTCTTGATATGGATTCATTGAAGCTTACATGGATTAAGGACAATGCCGGATCGCATGTAATGCCGCTCTCTCTCTTTGCGGCAGTGGACTCAGTGATGGCAGATACTCTTGGCGTCAAGGATGGCGTACCTGCAAGCGTGAGTGCTTTTTATATGGAGACAGAAGACACAGGCATTCTGTTTGATACCGGAAACGGCAATGCAGACAGCGGTCTTCTGAAAGGGCTTGCGGCATTGCAACTCTCTCCCGATGACATAAAGTGTATAGTAATCACCCATCTTCATTCAGACCATATAGGCGGCCTGGAAAATGGAGGCAGGGCAGTTTTCCAAAATGCCGCGCTATGGGTTCCGCAGGTGGAGTACGATGCATGGATGGCAATGGAGGAGAATAATGCACATGTTGTGGAAATCATGAATATCTATAAAGACAGCCTGCATCTGTTCAATGTGGCGGATGCGCTTCCCGGAGGAATCAAGGCGATTCCCGCGTATGGGCATACTCCGGGGCATACGCTCTATCAGAAGGGAGAGGTCCTTATAATTGCAGACCTTATGCACGGAGCTGCAATACAGATGAAATATCCAGACATAAGCGCATCTTACGATATGGATCCTGCGAGGGCAGCACAGGCTCGCAAGGAGATATTGAAGTATGCGAAAGAAAACAATCTTATTATGGCCGGAATGCATCTGCCTGAACCAGCGGTGGTAATACCTGAATAATCTCTTGAGGATATTGAAATGAAACGTCTTGCCTGGGTTGTTATGCTTTTGTCGTACGTCTCTCCGCTGTTTTCGCAACAGCGGACATTGGTCATGACATTGGATGACGTTATAGAGACTGCCCGCGTGCAGTCTCAGGAGGCTCTTATTGCAAAACACAGTTTTTTGTCGAGTTACTGGTCGTATCGTTCGTATAAGGCGCAATTGTTGCCATCGCTCAATCTCAATTCCACGCTTGGGCAATATAACAGAACGTTTTCTCAGGCTCAGGGGCGAACTGGAGCATAACGGGTGTGGATGACAACAGTTTCAGCAACCGGGTGGGCAACATCGGGCTTTTTGGAAATTCAATAAAACTCAACGGATATAATTACGATATGCTTTACGGATATGCAACGGATCTGGCTGCACGGCTGAAAGAGAACGGAAGAGTAGGCAAGGTGGGTATTTTTGGAGGAACGGTCGGCTGGAAATTGTCTACAGACGAATATTTCATAGATTACGATATGGCGGAACTTGCTTCTTTCGGCCTTACTCTTGCAGATGCCTATGATGCTCTTGTGTCAAGGCTGTATATGTCCAATGTCGGCAGTATCTATTCCGATGGCGTAAAGATGGATTTGAAGCTTGTTTCCAAAGCGAGGGATTATTTCGAGGTGTGGAATCTCTGGAACGAGTATATGGTTATTGGTGGTAAAAACATGAGATTCGCGGATTTGGGAACAATAAGCAAGCGCAACAGCGGAAATGACATTTATCGCGAAAACCAGCAGTATGTGCTTACCGTAAAATATGAATATGTGGGAAGCAGCCGCCAGTCAGACAAATTTTATAAAGGTGAGCTAGACCGTATGAACGAAGAGGTTCTTCCGGTAGGATACAGGGCGTCGGATGAAAGAGACAACTGGTTTTTCAGTTTCGGGCGGAATAATGGCTTGTATATAGGTCTGCTGCTCATAGTGGTAGCGATAATATACTTTATTTGCGCCATGCTTTTTGAGTCCTTTATATATCCCTTGCTGATAATCGGTCTTATTCCAATATCGTTCATAGGCGTATTTCTTATCTTTGCAATTACTGGTTTCAGATTCGACCAGGGAGGATTCGCATCTCTGGGAATGCTCTCCGGGATTGCAGTGAATGCCGGAATCTATCTTATAAACGAATACACCCGTCAGGCCAGACTGAAAAGATATCGTGGCTGCAAACTTTATATCAGGGCCTTTAACCATAGAATCATTCCTATCCTCTTGACAGTGCTCTCTACAATATTGGGGCTTGTCCCATTCCTGACCGAAGGCGACAAAGACGTATTCTGGTTCGCATTTGCCCTGGGCACCATGGGGGGACTGCTTTTCTCGATTGTCGCCCTGGTTATATTTATGCCCGTATGGATGCCGATGCCACAGCGGGGAAAATAGCAGGCCCAGGTTCCGGTGAAAGATGTTCTTGACAAGCGTGCACTTTTCATAAAAGACGGTGTGCATTGTGGAATACACACCGTCTTTTTTGTCAAATGGCCAGGCTGCAATATGGCAGACAATGCTGCCTGTTGCCGTTACAATACGCAGCCCTTGAGTTCACACCCATTGTAAACCCCATTCTCAATGGTATGCTGCCCGTTTACAATCACATGCTCTATGCCTTTGCCCAACTGGTGAGGGTTGCTGTAGTCGGCAGTATCAATTATGGTGTCGGGGTTGAAGACAACAATGTCTGCAGCGTAGTTCACGGCAATCAGTCCGCGGTCTTTGAGGCCTATCCTTGATGCCGGAAGGGCTGTGCATTTGTAAATGCCGGTTGCAAGGTCGCAAATCTTGTCCTCCCTTACATAC